>JAZOUN010000024.1:0-41733 GCA_045658165.1 Acutalibacteraceae bacterium | reverse complement strand
GTCAAACTTTTCAGGTAGTGCATGGGGATTTGATGAAGTGGCACAGGCATGGTATCTTCACCTCTTCGCAAAGCAACAGCCTGACCTCAACCATGACAATCCAAAAGTCCGTCAGGTAGTCAAGGATATTATGAAATTCTGGCTTGATATGGGTGTAGACGGATTCCGTGAAGATGTTATCACATATATTTCGAAGGATGCAGGTCTGCCCGACGGTATTCCCGTCCCCATCATAGGCGGTATGGAACACTATATGGACGGCCCTCACCTTCACGATTATCTTGCAGAGTACAAGCATGATGTCCTCGACAATTACGATACTGTCACAATCGGTGAAGCACCCATGATGACAACAAAGAAGGCACTCAAGCACATCTCAGAGGGCAAAGATCAGGTTCTCAATATGATGTTCAGCTTTCAGCATATGGAAGCAGACTGTTTCCTCAACAGCTGGCTTCACACACCTTTTAACCTTAAAAAGCTCAAGAATGTTTACAAGAACTGGCAGACAGAACTCTATGGCAAGGCTTGGAATGCAAACTACCTTGAAAACCACGACCAGCCCCGTATAATCAGCCGTTACGGTAATGAAAAATTCCGTGTTGAAAGCGGTAAGATGCTTGCAACAATGTACATCTGTCAGAGCGGTACACCCTTTGTTTTCCAGGGTCAGGAAATCGGTATGACAAATATCGAACTTCCCTCAATTGATATGTATGAGGACGTTTCTACTGTTACTGTTTACAAGATGGTAAGCAAGATTCTTCCCAAAGATACAACAATGAAGATGGCTCGTTACGCATCAAGAGACAATGCAAGAACTCCCGTTCAGTGGTCTGCAGAGAAGAATGCAGGTTTCACCACCGCGGACAAGCCCTGGTTCCACATCAACCCCAATTACACAGAAATAAATGTTGAAGCAGCGGAAAAAGATCCCGATTCAATTCTTCATTATTACAGAAAGCTTCTTAAATTCCGTAAAGAAAACGAAATTGTAATTTACGGTCAGTTCAAAGAGCATTTCCATGACAGAAAAGATCTTTTCGTTTACTCAAGACATTACAAGGACGAAAGAATGCTTGTTGTATGTTCTTTCAGCGACAAAGAAATGCTGTTTACTGCTCCCGACGGATTCAATCTTGCTGATGGTGAACTTGCAATCAGCACATACAACAGCACAAAAACAAACGGCAACAAATGCGTACTCAAACCCTACGAAGCAAGAGTATATCTTTTCAGATAAGGTGATAAAATGTCTATAATCAGAACAGAAGCCTATTATCACTCCACAACAGGTGAAGATATGATAAGGGCATTGATCTGGAGAAATGATGAGCTCCCTCCCATGGGTGTAATTCAGATTTCTCACGGTCTGACAGACCATATTGACCGATACGACAGATTCGCAAGATTCCTTGCAGAAAACGGTTATGTCGTTTGCGGTAATGATCATCTCGGTCACGGCAAAGCTGCCGCAGAAAGCGGTAAACTCGGCAATTTCGGTGCTCCCGACACAGATATACGAATGGTAGACGATATGAATGTTCTTGCAAGAATCATGAAAAAGAAATATGAAGATATTCCTTATTTTCTTCTCGGACATTCAATGGGTTCACTGCTTGCAAGACTTTATGCGGCTCAGTTCGGCGAGGGGCTTTCAGGAATGATTCTTACAGGTACATTCCACCTTGGCGGAAAAGCTTCTGTTTTATCAGAATGGGTGATGCCCCTGGGTGAAATGCTCGGTGCAGACAGATATTCTGATACAGGAAGTGAAGTTCTGGGTAAAATCACTGCAAAATATTTCAAGGAAGATGACGATTCCGCATGGCTGTCTCTCAGCCGTGAAAACAGAGATGAAGCATTGTGCGATCCTTATTTTGACTACCCCATTACAAATGCCAGCGCAATGATTGTTGCAAAACTTCTGCTGAGAGCATCTTCAGACGAATGTTATGCAATGGTTCCGCAGGATTTACCCGTATTTCTTATTTCAGGCGGGAAAGATCCTATAGGACTCTTCGGCAGAGGCGTTCTTTCTGTTTGCGATAAGCTTGAAATGTACGGTGCACAGACTCAGATGAAACTGTATCCCGGCCTCCGCCATGAAATTCTTAACGAAGATGATTATGAACATATTTACAATGATGTTCTTGATTGGTTAAACAACAATAATATTTTTACAGGAGAATACATATGAAAAAAAATACGCTTCACTTCGGTGAATTCAGACAGTATGACAAAATCTTCCTGACAGCAGAAAAAGGGATTGATTGCTCTGCAGTCACATCTGTTGCATTCGAAGGTGAAACTCTTTACATTGCACAAACTGACGGTGTTTATGAATACGCTGACGGTAAAGTAAAGAAGACAAATATTGCAGCAACAAAGCTTTTCACAAGAGACGGCAGGCTTTTTGCAGCCGAAGGCAATACACTTTCTGAAATCAAAAAAGGTAAGCTCAAGAAAATTGCAGAATTTGATGCACCCGTTACAGATATTTCCGTAGCTCTTGACGGTTCATTCTGGCTTATAACAGAAAATGCACTTTATCTTCAGAAAGAAGACGGATTCGAAAACATTGTAGGTCTTCCCGAAGGAACAGGCTGTATTGCCGCACTTGACAATAAATCAAAATACGGTGAAACTGTTTATATCGGTTCAGCTGTTGAAGGTCTTATGTCAATGAAGGGCAAGCGCCGTCACTGGGCTGAACTTATTCCCGAAATGACTCCTGTTTTATCAAGAAGCATCAATTGTATCGCACTCGACGGTCTCGGACACCTCTGGGTAGGCTCTGACGAAGGTCTCAATATCTACGACGGCAGAAACTACTGGTTCAACGGAAACGATTTCTATTCAGTTCCCGACGGTTCTTTCAACGATATGTTCTTCACAAAGGACGGCAAAAAATACTTTGCAACAAACACAGGTATCATTACTCTTATTGAAGGTAAGATTTCTTACTATTCATTCGGTGCATGGCTTATGCATCCCACTGTTACAAAGATTTCTGTTTCAGATAACGGCACAATTGCTGCTGTTACTCCCGAAGGTATAAGCATCATCACATCAAAATATATCACTCTTGAAGAAAAGGCTGCTCACTATGATGAAATGGCAGTGAAATACTTCACAAGAAATGAAGGTTATCAGGTTTCAAGAGAACTGAGAAAATACGGTGATCTTGATTCAGGCTGGCTTCCCAATTCTGATAATGACGGTCTTTTCACAGGTCTTTACTGTGCAAGTCAGTGCTTCCGTTATGCCGTAACAGGTTCAGAAGAAGCAAAGGCAAACGCAAAAAGAGCTGTTGAAGCTATGATAAAGCTTACAGAAGTAACAGGCAAAAAAGGCTTTACAGCAAGAGCTACAAGATATTCACACGAAGAGAACTTCATGACAGGTGTAAGAGAAGAATGGCACATCTGCGAAGATAATCCCGATTGTGAATGGCTCGGTGAAACATCAAGTGACGAAATGACAGGTCACTACTATGGTTACGGTATCTACTATGATCTTGTTGCAGACGAAGAGGAAAAGAAGAAGATTGCTCAGGTTGTGAAGACAATCACAGACCATATTCTCGAAAACAACTTCCATCTTTGTGATGTGGACGGTGTACCCACAACATGGGCTAACTGGGAACCTGATCTTCTCAATAACGATGACAGATGGTATTATGAAAGAGGAACAAACTCACTTGAAATTCTTTCATTCCTCAAGACAACATATCACGTTACAGGTGAAGAAAAATACAACGATGTATTCAACATGCTCATCAAAAAGCATCACTATGCAATGAACTGCATGCAGTACAAGTGTGAAGACGGTCATCTTGCTCATATCGACGATCAGCTTGACTTCACAAACATCTACCCCCTTATTGTTTACACAGAAAATGAAGCACATAACGAAATCTTCAAAATGGGTCTTCATCATCATTTTGAATATGAGAGAATTGAAAGATCTCCCATGTTCAACATCACATACGGTGCACTTACAAACAACTCATGTGATATTGAAAATGCAGCAAAATCACTTGCAGAAATGAATATGGACACTGTAAGATGGCCCGTTTACAACAGCTATCGTAAAGATATTGTATGGGACACAGAACAGGAAGCTATGGGTGCTCCCGCACAGCTTAAATACACCGTTGAATACGGTTCAAGAGTTCTTGTTCATTACGACGGCAATCAGTGTGTATGTGATTCAGGCTGTGAAAGATTTGTAAACGTAAATACAAAAACCGTTAACCGCACATCAACTCTTCCCGGCACAGGTGCAAACGGTATGAGAGCAATGATGCCCTATATCTACCTTCTTCCCTACTGGATGGGCAGATACTACGGACTTCTCGGTGATTAAGGAGGAATAAACAATGTTAGGAACAATATTTTCAGCACTCAAAACAATTCTCTCTCCACTCGCAGCAATAATTCTTGCTTTTACAGCAATAACATGTCCCACTCCCGGTGCAACAGATACATGTGAAATCACAGAAGAGTACACTTACGCACTTGTTGATGCATTTTTATGCGGTCAGGGACTTGACGAATCAGGTGACTATTATTACACATCAGGTTCACTTGCAGCTATCAAGGTATGCTGTCTCGGCATCATCGATAAAGCAACAGGTGAAATCGTAAAAGAAAATCTTGATGCTCTCCCCCAGGAATTCAAAGATAAAACATACGATCATATCGGTGATATATCAATTCAGGGCGATATCATCTATGCACCCGTAGAAAACGAAGGTGAAACAGATCCGCTTGTTCTTCTTTACGATGCTGAAACACTTGAATACACAGGCACTTACTATGCAGTAGACTGGGAATTCCTCAAAGACGGTATCCCCTGGTGTGCAACTGATGAGAATTATCTTTACACATCACAGTTCAGTGATGCTGAAAGAATTGTTGTTTACAACCTTTCAGACATGAGTTTTTCACACACTGTTGAACTTTCAGAAACAATGCAGAGAGTTCAGGCAGGTGACGTTGTTGACGGCAAAGCTTACCTCAACTGTGATCCCAAAGATACAAATAAGACTGTTTATGAAGTTGATCTTGCAACAGGAAATGTAACTCTCCTTTGCGACAGAAATACAACAGGTTATGACACAGAGACTGAAGGTCTTTGTGCAGAAAAGGATGAAAACGGACAGCTTGTTTTACACATTTCAGATTACAATAAAATTGTATCTACATTTATAAGAAAATATATTGTAAAATAAGTATCGTATTTTAATCTCGCAGATTTAAGGATGTGGATATATGTTGAAAGTTGAAAATCAGAAAGAATTTGACAGCAAAATCAAAAGAATCATTATAACAAAAGAGGAAATCGATGAAGCAATAAAAGCTGTAGGTCAGAAAATAAGTGAATCTTATGACGGCAGACCTATTCTGCTTGTAAGCATTCTGAAGGGTGCATTTGTATTCATGGCTGATCTTTGCCGTGCAGTTACAGTTCCCTGCGAAATCGGTTTCTTGTGTGCAAAGAGCTATTACAACGATACTGTTTCTTCAGGTGTTGTAAAAATCACAATGGATCTTGAACAGGATATCAGCAATTATCATGTTATTATTGTTGAAGATATCATTGATACAGGCAGAACTCTCAGTAATATTGTTGACCTGTTAAAGACAAGAAATCCTCTCTCACTGAAAGTTGTCACACTGCTTGACAAGCCCTCAAGAAGACTTGTTGATTTTGATGCAGACCTCGCATTATTTACAATTCCTGACTTGTTTGTTATAGGTTACGGTCTTGATTGCGGTGAATACTACAGAAATCTTCCCTACATAGCAGAATACGCAACAGAATAAAAACACAAAAGCAATTAAGCATATAAAAATCTCCCGACAAAAAAATCGGGAGATTTTTATATTTTTTGTATCAGCCTTTACTGAAATTATCTTTATCCACGCCGCACAGCGGACATACAAAGTCTTCCGGAAGATCATTGAACTTTGTGCCGGGTTCTATTCCGTCTTCCGGAAGTCCTGCAGATTCGTCATAAACCCAACCGCAGATTTCACATATATACTTACTCATATTATCACCTCAGAATAAGTATTACCGTAAAAAGACAGAAAAAAACATAATTGCAAAAATTTTATTCACAAAGTTCCTTTGCCAGATTCTCAAGCTGATTTCTGCTGTCGTCACTGAGTGCAGAAATAATTCTGACAGATGTCTGCGCAAAAGTGAGATTTTTACTCTTTTCAAACATACCTTTCATAACTTTCGTTGCAACAGGTGCCCATGAACCGTTTTCAACAAAAGCAACGGTTCTGTTTCTGAATCCGCGTTCTGTAAGATGATTTATAAATTCACGCATAAAGGGGAAAATTTCAGAATTGTATGTTGTGGTGGCAAGTACGATTTTACTGTAACGGAATGCGTCTTCAACAGCTTCTGCCATATCACAACGGGCAAGATCATTCACAACAACCTTTGTACAGCCGTTGGATTTAAGCATTTCTGCAAGTTCATTCACTGCTTTTCTTGTATTACCGTAAACAGAGGTATAAGCAATAACAACACCCTCTTCTTCCGGAACATAAGATGACCATGTGTTATAAAGGTCAATATAATAACCGAGATTTTCAGTTAAAACTGGTCCGTGAAGAGGACAAATAATTTCAATATCAAGATCAGCCGCTTTTCTGAGCAATGCCTGGACCTGAAAACCGTATTTACCGACAATGCCTATATAATAGCGTCTTGCTTCGCATGCCCAGTCCTGTTCAACATCAAGAGCACCGAATTTGCCGAATCCGTCTGCAGAAAACAGTACTTTGTCTGTACTGTCATATGAAACGATTACCTCGGGCCAATGCACCATGGGTGCAGTAACAAAAACAAGGTTATGTCTGCCCAAAGAAAGTGTGTCACCTTCATTAACAACAATCTGATTTTCTGCAAAATCGACACCGAAAAAGTTTTTCATCATAACAAAAGCTTTATCAGATGAAACAATCTTTGCTTCGGGATATTCAGTAATAAAATTAAGTATGTTGGCTGAATGATCAGGCTCCATGTGATGCACAACAAGATAATCCGGTCTTCTTGGGCCGAGCACAGTCTTTATATTACTGAGCCATTCATCTTTGAATGAAGCATCAACAGTATCCATAATTGCAATTTTTTCATCAATAATTGCATATGAATTGTAAGACATTCCGTCGGGCACTTTGTACTGCCCTTCAAAAAGATCAATCTTATGGTCATTCACACCAATGTATTTTATTTCGTTTGTTATAAACATTTCCATCCTCCGAATAAAAATCTGTACATAACAGATTACAGATCAAAAGTAAGTTTAAACCATTTTTTAAGGCTGTCAAGCCATACACTGTTGTATTCGATTACATTTGTCATGTTGTCAATTGTCTGACTGTCACATGTTGAAAGTCCGTGTCCGCCGAAGGGATAAATATGCAGTTCAACGGGAACTTTATTGTCTGCAAGAGCTTTTGCATAAACAATGCTGTTCACAACGGGAACACAACCGTCTTCTGCAGTATGCCAGATAAATGCAGGAGGTGTAGAAGCCTTGACAAGTCGCTCGCATGAGAAATAATTTTCCTCTTCCTTATTCGGTGCGTGACCAATAAGATTAAGGAAACTTCCTTGATGAGCAATATTGAAATCAGCAGAAATAACGGGATAACAAAGTACGGATGCATTGACACTTTTGCTTTCGGGGAAAACTTCTCTTACTTCTTTACAATCAGACATAGTTGAATAATGTGCAGCAAGATGACCGCCTGCAGAAAAGCCCATAATTGCAATTTTTGATGTATTGCAGTTCCATTCTTCAGTTTTTTCATAGATAAGCTCCATTGCTGCCGCAACTTCACGCAGCTGAACGGGGAAACGATAAGGAGCAACAGAATATTTAAGTACAAAAACATTAAAACCTTCCGCAAGAAAATGCAGTGCAATAGGTTCAGACTCACGCTCTGAACACATACCGTAACCGCCGCCCGGACAGATCAAAAGATTCGGTCTTTTCTGATCCTGACGATTCATTTCAACCATATTGTAAGGAAGATAAATATCAAGTGTCGGATTTGCATTATCTGCCCCGATAAAATCAAAATAATTTCTCAGTTCCAATGTTTCATGCTTCATAAATTGAATCCCTCTCTGTCTGTTATTTTCTGTTTTAATTTTTTAAATATTATATCATTTTATATTGAATATTGCAACTTTTTGCAGATCAATTGTAAAAAAAATATTTACATTTCTGTTAAGTGCATGTATAATGAATTCAATTGATGTATAATCAAATTCTTGTAAAAACCGGAGGTTTTTAATATGGACAAAAAAGTAATAGCAGTAGTTGGCTGCGGAAGAATTGCAAACATTGCTCACTTCCCTGCTTTTGCTGAAATGGATAACATCAGAGTAAAATATGCCTGTGACCTTATTGAAGAAAAGGCACAGGAAGTTAAAGAAAAGTATGATTTCGTTGAAAACGTAATCACTGACTACAAAGTTGCTCTTGCAGACGATGAAGTTGATGCTGTTTTCGTACTTACTCCAAACTATGCACACTACACAGTAACAATGGATGCACTCAAAGCAGGCAAACACGTTTTCTGCGAAAAGCCCATCACAGTAAACTATGCTCTTTCATGCGAAATGGCAGAAGAAGCAAACAAGCAGGGTAAGATTCTCAACATCGGTGTATGCAACCGTTACCATAAGTCTGTTGAAAGACTCGAAGAACTCAACCGTGAAGGCAGATTCGGTGACATTTATCACGTTTACTGCTCATTCAGAAGCTTCCGTTCAATTCCCGGTCTCGGCGGTGCTTTCACAACAAAGGCAGAATCAGGCGGCGGTGTACTTATCGACTGGGGTATTCACTTCCTCGATCTTATCCTTTACATCCTCGGCGGTGCAAAGCTTAAGAATGTCACATGTGATGCTTACAACGAAATGGCAAAGGACATGAAGTCCTATAAATACGAGTCAATGTGGGCAGAAGAAACATCTGACACAGAAAACGGCACAAATGACGTTGACGACCTTATTTCAGGTTATGTACGTACAGACAAGGCAAGTATCTCTTTCAACGGCGCATGGGCACAGAATATTGACAAGCACGAAATGTTCATTGACTTCATGGGTGATAAGTGCGGCGCAAGACTTGCTTACGGCGGAAAGTTTGAACTTTTTGACGGTTCAACTCTTGAAACAATCACAGAAGATTATGATATTCCCAACATGTATCTTCGTGAAGACTGCGATTTTATTGAATCAATCAAATCAGGCGAAAAAACAAGAAACCATATCGATTACATTCTCGAGAGTGCAAAGCTTCTTGATACTCTTTACGCTTCTGCAGACGCTAAGAAAGAAATTGAATTATAAATTATAAAAAGCTCTTCAACTGAAGAGCTTTTTTGTTATTTTTTCGATATTCTGTTGTTCACATCCGTAACGGTGCCTTTGCAGACAGTTTCAACAACATATGGGGAATCAAACACATTGTTTCTTATATCTGCTTCTCTGAGATACTCAAGCCAGATACAGTGCTGTGCAAGTGCAGGTTTTTCAAAAGTATTACCCTCAAGAACAAGTCTGCCGTGAACAAACTGATCGGACTTTTCATCCATAACCTTTGGTGAATAACGGATTACTGCTGCAGTGGGATGCATTTTTGCATATTCACAGCCCGAAACAAAATTATTTCTGAAAATTATTTCATTTGTATATCCCGATTCAAACCAGAAATTGCAATCATCTTCAACAAGCAATGCAGGTCCCCACAGATTCCCGAATCTGTTATTCTCAATTATAACTTCTCCCCTTGTGGTGCAAAGAATTCCTCTGCCTGAAGTGGGACCGAAATCACAGTTGCTGACATACAGATCCGGTGTCCAGGATGCATTTTCCACAACATCTTTATCGGTTACTGTTTCGTCATATACCCTGTCAAGGTACAACCTGATATCGGTGTCATTTAGTCTTTCAAAACCGAGAACTTCCGACTCACCGTAAGGGATGAGAGTATCCCATCTGATAAATTCGAGTTTATCTCCTTTTTCAAATGCCTGAAATCCCCAGCTTTCGTTGTGCATAAAACGGACAACAAGGCTCCTTTCTTCGTTATTCTGTTCTACAATACGAAGATGCGTACCGTGCACATTCACATAGTCATCATGTGCACCCCATGCTTTACAGTTCTCGATAAATATTTTACCTCTGCAGCCTGAAAACTGAAAAAAGTCTGCAGTACTTGCAATTGTTCTGCCTTTTTTCGGTGTAAAATCACAATCAGTAAAGGAAACATTTTCACAGAACTGCGATACCATGCCGAGTCCGTGCATGAACATTACTCGAAGATTCTCAAAACTGAGATTTTTACATCTGTTGAAAAGACTTCCCGTCTGGTCACGGACAATAGATCTTGTCTGAACTACAGACCCTGCAGGAAACGGAATATCTTTATTTTTCAGTGTTACTTTCAATGTAAAATCATCTGTCTTTTCGATTTTTTCAAAAGCAAGATTATTTCGGTTGAAATCAGACGATTGTTTAGTTTCGGGATTGAAAATTTTTATGTATCTGCCGTTACCGTTGATTGTATCTTCCCAATAGGGCTTACCGTTTCTGTCAGTTTCACCCTGCCAGAACATTTCATTTTCCTCGATACGGTAAAAACAATCTTCATTAATCCGTATAACACATTCTCCGTCTTCGGAAGACACAATAGTAAACTCTGTCATTGTGGGACAGAAATAATCAATTGTAAGATTACGAACAGTTATATTTTCACACCTATCAAACAGCATAGGCGTCATTTTTCCGTGCACAATGACTGTAGCACCGTTGCCGTCTATAACGATATTCTTTTTATCTTTCAGATATATTGCAGTGCGGCGAATACCGTCGGGATTTTCATGTTTTTTTGCAGTATTAGTGCAGTAATAGCCGGAAAGTTCAAATGAATCATCCTGATAAACATGATATGTTTTGTTTTTTTCCAACATTACATGCTCACCGTTTCCGGTATTAAGAAATATTGTGCTTAATTCATTCATAATCAGAACCGTACCCTTTAATTTATGTACTGATTATACTACTGAACAATAAAAAACTCAATCATTTTTGAAGTATTGACAATTATCTCCAAAAATGATACATTAGCATTGAATCCTGATAAATCAGGGCATAATAAATAATAAAAGAAAGGAATGTTAAAACATGTCAGTATTACACATTACAAAAGATAATTTCAATGAAATAACAAACAGTCAAAAAACTGTTCTTCTTGATTTTTATGCAGATTGGTGCGGTCCCTGCCGTATGGTTGCACCCTTTGTGGAAGAAATAGCAAACGAAAACCCACAGATTCTTGTTTGTAAAATCAATGTTGACAATGAACCCGAACTGGCACAGCAGTTTTCTGTTTCTACCATTCCGACATTAACAGTAATAAAAGACGGTAAAATAACAAATCAGTCATCAGGTGCAATTCCCAAGCAGAGAATCCTTGCATTATTGGATTTGTAATACCTTCGGAGGTTCACAATGACACACATTTACGATATGATTATCATTGGCGGCGGTCCGTCGGGTTACAGTGCGGCATTGTACGCTTCCCGTGCGGGAATGGATGTTGTCGTTATTGAAAAAATGGCACCCGGCGGACAGATGGGGCTGACTGATATAATCGACAACTACCCCGGTTTTGACGAAGGAATTGACGGTTTTACGCTTGGAATGAATATGCAGTCAGGTGCACACAGATTCGGTGCGGAAACAAAATATGCCGAAGTACTGTCTGTTGATTTTTCAGATAAAATAAAGAAAATTGAAACATCAGACGGTACTTTTTCTGCAAAAAACGTTATTATCGCAACGGGTGCAAGTCCGAAAGAATTAGGTCTTGAAAAAGAAACTGAACTGACGGGCAGAGGTATTCACTACTGCGCACACTGTGACGGCCGTTTTTATAAAGATAAAACGGTTATTGTTGTGGGCGGTGGTAACAGTGCCGTATCAGATGCGTTGTATCTGTCACGTATAGTAAAAAAGGTTTATCTTGTTCACAGAAGGGATACTCTGCGTGCAACAAAGATATACCATGAACCGTTACTCAATGCTGAAAATATTGAATTTGTATGGAACAGCGAAATCAGTGAATTCATTGCAGACAGCAGAATAACAGGTGCAAAAATAAAAAATATTACAGACGGAAATATTTCTCAGATAGAATGTGACGGTATTTTTATCAGCATAGGCAGAAAACCATCAACAGAATTTCTTCGTGACAAGGTAAATCTTGACGAATACGGATATATCATTGCTGATGAATCAACAAAAACTGATATCCCGGGTGTTTATGCTGCAGGAGATGTGAGAACAAAGGCTCTGCGTCAGGTAGTTACTGCTGTTTCCGACGGTGCAGTTGCCGTGCATTTTGCTGAAGAAGAGCTTTCATAACACAGATTTCCGAAAGGAGTAACAGTGTATGCAACTTGTATTATTGACGGCACTCGGTGTCGGATGTTCAACGGTTATAGGTGCCGCTATAGGCTTTTTATTCAAAAATATATCCCATAAATTTTCAGATATCATTGTTTCCTTTGCTGCAGGTGTAATGCTTGCGGCTGCGGTTCTCGGACTGATTCTGCCGTCTCTTGAATACGGCGGAAAATACGGTATTCTCATAACAGTTGCAGGAATTTTCATAGGTGCATTGTGCCTTAATCTTATAGACAAGCTTGTTCCTCATATGCACAAACTCATAGATGACGACAAAGAAAAACCGAACGAAGATCTTAACAGAATTCTTCTTTTTGTAACGGCAATTGCAATACATAATCTTCCTGAAGGTATTGCTGCAGGTGTAGGATTCGGTTCAGGCGACACTTCTCAGGCACTCGTTATTGCAGGCGGTATTGCCCTGCAGAACATTCCCGAGGGAATGGTAATTATTGCCCCAATGCTCGCAGCAGGTGTTTCACCGAAAAAAACTTTTTTATGCGCAGCCGGAACAGGTCTTATTGAAGTTATCGGTACTGTTGCAGGCTACTTTGCTGTAAATATTGCAACGGCAATACTCCCCTTTGCTCTTGCCTTTGCAGGCGGCACAATGCTTTACGTAATAAGCGATGAAATGATTCCCGAAACACACGCACACGGCAATGAACGGGCCGCAACATATGCATTATTGGCAGGTTTCTGCGTGATGCTTATAACAGATGTATTATTCGGATAAGGAAATAAATATGACTACATTGAAATCAGAAAGAAAAATGACAATAACAGCTCATTCAGGCTGTGAAAAAACTCCCGAAAATTCAATTGAATCAATTGTCAGGGCTTTTGAATCGGGTGCTGATATTGTTGAAACAGATATACGGTATTCAGAATCAGGCACACCTGTACTCTCACACGATGAACCAAAGGGTAACGAAACAACTCTTGAGGAAGCTTTTGAAAAAATTGCTCAGTATGAGACATTAAAAGTAAACCTTGACATTAAAGACACTTCATATCTTGAAAAAATCCCCGTACTTGCTGAAAAATATTCACTCGGGAGCAGAATTTTCTATACAGGTATTTTTGAAGCAGATATTCCTGCAGTAAGAGCAAAAACACCTGATATGATGTATCTTCTGAACATGAAAATTGTAAAGAAAAATGAACAGACAGAAAGTTACATGAAGTCTGTTGCGGAAACAATCAGAGCCTGCGGTGCAACGGGACTTAATGCAAACTATAAAAACGTTACAAAAAAACTTGTTGATTATCTTCATAGCGAAGGGCTTTGTGTTTCACTATGGACGGTCAACAGCAGATTTTCAATGAAAAAAGTTCTTAAGCTGTGTCCTGACAATATGACAACAAAAAAACCTTCTGTTCTCAGAAAAATGATCAACAGATAAGGAGTTTAAAAATGGTAAAACTTGAACTTACAAATTACGATATTTTCCCCAAGGTTTTCAGATGTGACACCCCTGTAGAAGTCACAATAAAACCTCTCGGCCTTCATGCCGCATTTTCAGGTGAATACACAATTCAGGTCAGAGCTTTAAACGAAGGAAATATCGTCAGATACCCCGAAAGAAACAATCTTAAAGAATATCCCGTTACTCCCTGCGAAGACGGTTGTCTCAGATTCACTCATACATACAAAGATGAACAGGAACACTACGTTGACATTGTAAAAGATGAAAAAAGAGTTGTAAGACTTTCTGTTTATTCACTGGCTGATGACCTTGTGGGCAGATATCCTTTCCGCGGAGACCTGCACATGCACACAACACGTTCAGACGGCAATCAGGCTCCTGCAATAGTTGCAGCAAACTACAGAAAGAACGGTTACGACTTCCTTGCAATGACAGACCACGACAGTTATTACCCCTCACTTGAAGCAATCAATGCATACAAGGATGTTCCCATTGAATATAATCTTGTAACTGGTGAAGAAATTCATCTTGAGGGTAATGATATCCATATTGTCAATTTCGGCGGAAAATACTCTGTAAATGCTCTCATGCCCGGTGATCATCATATGGATGTGGGTGACGGCAAAGACCTCCGTTCTCTTGACGGTGAATGTCCCGATGTAATTTCTGTTGAAGAATACAAGAGACAGGTAAACGAGCTTATTGAAACACTCAACATCCCTGACGGAATCGAAAAATTCACTTATGCCGCTTGTGTATGGATTTTCAACCATATCAAAAAAGCTGACGGTCTCGGCATTTTTGCTCATCCCTACTGGCTTCAGAATGTTCTTCAGGTTCCCGAAACAATGACAGAATACATGATGGCAACACAACCATTTGATGCCTTTGAAGTTCTCGGCGGTGAAAATTATTTTGAGCAGAACGGCTGGCAGACAATAAGATATTACGAAGACCGTGCAAAGGGCAGAAGATACCCCATCGTAGGCAGTACAGACAGCCATTCATCTGTTCACAACAGGAATGCTCTTATTGCATCTACAATCGTTTTTGCTCCCGAAAATACACGTGAAGGAATCATTTATTCTATCAAGGATTTCTATTCTGTTGCAGTAGACTCAATCAGTACAGAACTGCGTGTTGTGGGTGAAATGCGTTTTGTAAGATATGCTACTTTCCTGCTGCGTGAATTTTTCCCGCTTCACGATGAACTCTGCTTTGAAGAAGGCAGACTGATGAAAGACTACGCCTGCGGAGATGAAGATGCGGAAGAAACACTTAAATTCATAAACGGAAGAATGAAAAAACAGAGAGAAAAATATTTCAGTTTCTGATAATACAATAAAGATCTGCATTGCTGTGCTTTGCAGGTCTTTTTTTTATAAAGAACCAATTCATATAAAATTTACAATATTCTTATTTATGAAATTTTATACAAGATTGACTTTTATATAAATATAATATATAATCAGAATGTAAAAATTTAATTTTTTTGGAGGAATTTTTATGTGGCCGATAGCAAGAGCATTAATATCAATGTTCTTATCTGTTGAAATTATTTTTACAGGTATGATAAACGGTATTTCTGTCAACAAAAATTACGAAATGCCTGAAGTTGAAACAGGCACATATTCACAGTATGTAGATCCGTTCATCGGTACAGGCAGCGAACCCTGGACATGCGGAATGCTGAGTACTGCAGCAAGTGTACCTTTCGGTACAGTAAGACTCGGTGCAGATACTTCATTCATCGGCGGTGCCTACATCACAAAAACAAACACATCAGGTTACTATTATGAACAGGGACACATTGAAGGATTCAGTCATTCACGACTTTCCGGTACAGGTGCTGAAGAATACGAAATTTTCAGAGTAACACCCACAATCGGCAACAGAAAAGCGGCTGTTGTGCCCTATTCACACGATTACGAAACTGCTGTTCCCGGTTATTATGCCGTATATCTCCAGACACTCGACTGTCTTGCAGAAATGACTGCAACTTCACACGCAGGTGTTCACAAATATACATTCGGCAGTTCAAAAGATGCAAGACTTTCTCTTGACGTCTCAAGCTATGCTGGTAACAGCCACGTTGAAAATTCTTTTGCTTCTTACGATGAAGAAACAGGTATTCTCACAGGCGGTTGTCTTCTTTTTGCTCAGTTCTCAGGCAGATATGACGGTCTTCCCGTTTACTTTGCAGCAAAAACAAACAAAGAAATAAAGGAAATCAATATTTCCGGTGATGAAGCAGATCTTGTTGTTGATATGAATTTCGGCAACATCAAGAACGATGCAGTTGAGCTGTATGTCGGTATCAGCTTTGTAAGTGAAGAAAATGCTCTTCTTAACCTTGAAGCCGAAGTCGGTGAAAAGACTTTTGATGAAGTTTATGCAGAAGCTGCTGATGTATGGGAAAACGAACTTTCACTCATCAAAATTGAAAGTAAGGATGCAGACATCAACACAATTTTCTACACTGCACTTTACCACACAATGATTATGCCTTCAGACGCAACTGACGTAAACGGTGAATACCTCGGTTTTGATAAGGAAGTTCACACTGCTGAAGGTTATACTTACAGAACTGACATGTCTCTCTGGGACACTGTCCGTAACACACATTCTCTTTACACACTTATTGAAGCTGAAGTTCAGAATGACTGTCTCAATTCACTTGTTGAAATGGCTAAGGCAGGCGGTGCACTTCCCAGATGGCCCCAGGGTGCAGGTTATTCAGGTTCAATGTTCGGTGACTCAGCAAACATCATGATTACAGAAAGCTATCTCAAAGGCTTTACTGATTTTGATGTTGAAACAGCATACGAATACATGAAGAAATCTTCAGATGGTAAAGTAAACAAAGTCGGCAGAGAATACGTCGATGAATATAACACATACGGTTATGTTCCCGAAGACATTGACACATCCAAAAAATCAGTAAGCCGTACTCTTGAATATGCATGGGAAGACGGTGCAATTGCATCACTTTCTGCTACACTCGGCTATGAGGCTGACGCTGAATACTATACAGAAAAGTCAATGAATTACAAAAACATCTTTAATGAAAACAACAAGTATTTCATGGCAAGAAACTCAGACGGAAGCTTTGTTTCCACATTCAGCCCCGATGTTTCATCTTTCATTGATGAAATCCTCCCCGTAAAACTTGCAAAGGGTTACTGCGAAGGCAGTGCAAAACAGTGGAGATGGAGTGCGACACACGATATTCAGGGTATGATTGATCTTTTCGGTTCAGAAGAATATTTTGTATCTGAACTTGAAGCATTTATGGAAGATGCATCACCTGATATGGCATATATCGATCCCGGTGCAGGTTTCTGGATCGGCAACCAGCACGATATTCATACTCCTTACCTCTTCTCAGATGCAGGCAGAAGCGACCTTACACAGAAATGGGTAAGATGGACTCTTGCAGAACGTTTCAGCACAGGTGTTGACGGTCTCGACGGTAACGATGACGGCGGTACAGTCAGCGCATGGTATGTATTCTCAGCAATGGGCTTCTATCCCCTTGCAGGTACAGACAAATACTGGATCGGTTCTCCCAATATTGATGCAGCTGAAATCACATTATCAAACGGCAATACTCTTAACATAAAAGCTGTCAACCAGAGCGAAAAGAATGTTTACGTCAAGAGCGTAACTCTTAACGGTGTTGAACTTGAAGGCAACTACATCACTCATGAACAGCTTACAAACGGCGGTGAACTTGTTTTCACAATGTCAGCCAACCCCTGATTATAAACGGAGGGATACTTAATGAAAATCATAAGCGGTTTACAGGCGTTCTTCCAGGTTATTCTCGCAATTATTGGTGTAACACCGATTAGTTATGATATCAACTACGGCGGTAATACATACGTCGCTCCCGAAATCAACACTCCTATGTATATCGTTGAAGACAGCGCAAGTGACTATGTAATTGTTGTTGCGGATGATGCAGACGAATGCATTATGACAGCAGCAACAGAACTTCAGACATATGTTGAAAAAATCAGCGGTGTAAAACTTGATTCTGTGAAAGAATCAGCATACACAGGCGGCAAAGCTGTTATTCTGGGCGAAAATAATATTGTTCCCGTTGACACAAGCAATATAAAAGAAGACGGTTTCAGACTGTTTGCAGACAGTGAGAATTTTGTTATTGCAGGACCGAATTCAAGAGGTACTCTTTACGGTGTTTACACATTCCTTGAGGAATACCTCGGTGTCCGTTGGTTTACTCCGAAACTCGAAGTTGTTCCCGAGAATAAAGATGTTGTAATTGATGCCAAGCTTGACAGAATTGTTGAGCCGTCATTTGCAGTAAGAAGAAATTCTCAGGCATATGCAACTGACGAATACAGAGCAAAAACAAAAATCAATGTTTCTTTCTATTATGATGCGGAAGAATACGGTGGTGCAATGACATGGGTTTTGTGGGACGTTACTCTTGACAGACTTGTTCCCGATTCTCTTTTTACAGAGCATCCCGAATACTTTGCAATGAATCCCGACGGCACAAGAACAACAGATCATGTATGTCTTTCAAACCCCGATGTTCTCAGTGTTGCTGTTGAAAACGGCAGACAGGCTATTCTTGACTGCAAGTATAATGCACAGTACATACATATCGGTCAGAAAGATAATTCAAATTACTGCTACTGTGAAACATGTTCAGCTCTTTATGAAGAATACGGCAGCGTTTCAGCCCCCACAATCATCTTCACCAATGCATTTGCTGATGCACTTGATGATGAATTCCCGTACATGACTTTCACATTCTACGCTTACGGCGAAACAGACAGACCTCCTCAGCAGGGAGATCTCAGATGCAACTCAAACGTTGTGCCTGTCCTCTGTCAGCTTCACAGAGCCTGCAGAAGCCATCCCATTACAGAATGCGGTGCAATCGACGAGCAGAATCCCTCATTTGATTCACTCTTTGTTGAGCAGGACACAATGGTTGCAAAAGACCATGCAGAATGGGTTAAAATTGCAGACAGAACTTTTATCTACGATTACACAATCAATTTCATCAATACTGCTATGTTCTTCTCAAACTTTGAAACAATGCAGTCCACAATGAAGTACATGTATGATATCGGCATAACAGGTTATGTCTATAACTGCGGGGACGGTCATACAGCAGCATTCAATGAGCTGAGAAACTATCTTCTCTGCAAACTCCAGTGGGACGTGAATGCTGATGTGGAATATCACATGATGGACTTCCTTAAGGCATATTACGGTGAAGAAGCTGCGCCCTACATCAAAGAAATCATCGATGTACAGACTGCCCACACAAAAGCTACAGCTCATGCATTTGACTTCTCATGGCATTATCAGGCAGGTTTCTATTCACCTCAGGGTGTAAACAAACTTGATGAACTCTGGGACAAAGCTCTGAGTGCAGATGTAACTCAGGAGCAGATGTTCAATATAGAAGTTGCTAATCTCAGCTGGGAATATTTCAAAGCCAATCAGTTTATAGGTGAATACTCTTTCCTTAATCCTTTCCGTACAAAAGCAAATGAAGAACTTTATGATTCATTCATTTCTCACGGTATAAACAGAGTTTCAGCTTTCGCAACAATACCTACCGATAAAGAATCTGTAGATTTTATGTTGAGACCTTTCAACTGGGGCTGATGAAAGATTCTGTAAAAACTGAAAATACAAAATAAAATTATACTGTTGTTGCAAACTGAATGTGACAACAGTATTTTTTATATAATATTTAATTCCTTTAAAAAAATAAGTTGACATAATATACGATACTTGATAAACTGATTGAAGAAAGGGGTTGCTTACTCTATGTTGAAAAAAATTAATTTTGCAGCAGCAAAATGGATAGGAACACAAATCAGATCTTTCCCCGTTGAAATTATAACTGAACTTGATTTCAACAAAACCGATAAAGCAGAAATCACTATCGGTTGTTTAGGCACATTCAAACTCTTTGTCAACGGCAAAAAAGTCGGTGACGAGCTTTACTTGCCTCTAAATACCGATTTTGAAAAGAGATATAACATTGACTACTCCACAGAACCGTTTGAAGAAGAAATGGCTCACAGACTGTACTGCCCTGTTTATGATATTTCTTCATATCTCAACGACGGAAAAAACACTATCAGTTTTTATCTTGCACCCGGCTTTTATGAGCTGTATGACTACGGCACAGCAAAAATCTGCTGGAAAATAAAAATTACCGATACAAATAATAATTCAAAAGAAATATATTCAGACGGCAGTGAAAAATTCAGAACCGTTTTTGTAAAGAAATCATGTATGATAACAGGTGAAACACATGATTTCACAGCTGACAACAGCGAATTGCAGAATGTAACGGTATGCGAAGCTCCCGATACTGAAATATACCAGCAGGACTGTCCTTCAGATAAGATAATAAGAACAATTAAACCTGTTTATCTCGGCAACAACATTTATGATGCAGGAGAAATAATGACAGGCTTCCCCGTTCTTAAAAGCAACAAGGCTCAGACAATAAAAGTGCGTTACAGCGAACTTCTCAATGAAGACGGCACTCTTGACGAAATGCACATTTATGATCAGCATACAGACTACATAACAGACGATGAAGAAAGACTGCTTCAGCCCGAGTTCACATGGCTGTGTTTCAGATACTTTGAAGTTATCGGAGATGTTCAGGTACTTGACTGCTGTGTTGCCCACAGTGACGTGGATGTAAATTCAGATTTTGAATGCTGTGACAGCACACTCAACTGGATAAGAAAAGCATATATCAGAACTCAGCTTGCAAACATGCATTGCGGTATTCCCTCTGACTGTCCTCACACGGAAAGAAGAGGCTATACAGGTGACGGACAGCTGACTTGTGCAGCATCCATGATGCAGCTTGACGCAAAAAAATTCTATAAAAAATGGATTGCAGACATTTGTGACTGTCAGGACAGAAAAACAGGACATATTCAGTACACTGCACCTTTTGTTCCTTCCGGCGGAGGTCCCGGCGGCTGGGGTTGTGCAATTGTTGTGGTTCCATATGAATATTACAGAGCATACGGCGAAAAGGAAATCTTTGACGAAACATTTGATAAAATGCTCAAGTGGTTTGAATATATGGAAAACCACAGTGAAAATCAGCTTGTTACAAGTGACCTGCCGGGTGTATGGTGTCTTGGTGACTGGTGTGCTCCTACACAGAATCAGATTAACAAAATGAACGGAATGACAATTCCGAATGCATATGTAAACACATATTTCTTCATTAAATCTATGGAATACTTCCTTGATATATGTGACATTACAGGCAAAACACAGTATAAAGCTGAAATTGAAGAAAAAATAGCAATCAAGAAAAAAGCGATTACCGAAACTTATTTTAATCCCCTTACCGGTGATTTTGCAGAAAATGATCAGGGTGCAAACGCTTTTGCCGTTGATATAGGCCTGGGCGATGAAAGAACATTTGAAAATATTATAAAACATTATACAGAAACAAAACAGTATGACACGGGTATTTTCGGAACTGATATTGTAACAAGAATACTCTTTGAAAGAGGCAGAGAAGATGTGGCATTTGCACTGCTTACCTCAAAAGAAGAGACTTCATATTACAATCAGATTCAGAACGGTGCAACTACCCTGCTCGAATACTGGAACGGTGTACGTTCACAGTGCCATCCCATGTTCGGAGCTGTTACAAAATATCTGTTTGAATATATACTCGGAATAAGACAGATGAAAAATTCCGCAGGTTATGAACAGATAGTTATAAATCCTGTCTGCATGAATCTTCTGCCCGAAGCAAAAGGAAAAATAAACACCTGCAAGGGTGAAATATCCGTTGAATATAATACGAAAGAAATGAAAGTAATCATCCCCGAAAATACAGTTGCAGTTTATAACGGAAACAAACTCAAAGCAGGACTCAATATCATAAAACGATAAAAAAAGAGCAGAGTGATATAAGCACTCTGCTTTTTGTTATAATTTATATCTGCATTCATTACAGCATTCAATAAGTCTGAATCTTTCTGATTTATCGGGAATAATTAATTTATCAGCAATCATTCCCGACGCTATCATCTGAAGATTACAACAGTATTCTGCATCCATATATTCATTATAAAAGGGGCAATATCTGTAGTCTGCTGTATATTCATCAACAAATTTTCGCCATTCTTCAGTAAGGTTATTATCCTCGCAAAACCAATGACAATAGCTTCCTATTTTATTATCACTTAATTCATCAATTTTTTTATTTCTGTAACTGTAAACCTTACATTTTTCAAAAAAAGCACGGCATATTTCAGATGATTTGAATTTTTTCATCAGCACAAAACCTCTTTGAAAAATTCTTTTTTATCGGGAATTGAAGAAATTCCGCCGTATTTCTGTGTTGAAAGTCCAGCAAAACGGACCCCGGATTCTGCGATTTTTACAAGGTAATCAAGTGATAAATCTTCCGGTTTTTTACCTGATTCAAGAATGCCGTAAATCATACTGCCGGCAAAGATATCACCTGCACCGGTAGTGTCAACAACAGTAATATTTTTCATTGCAGGGGTATAGCCTTTCCCGTTACGGTTGGCATAATAACAGCCGTTTTCACCACAGGTTACAAACACAAGTTTTGCACCGAAATTGTTTATAATATATTCAGCACCGTCAGCAGGACTTATACGGAAAAGGAAATCAATTTCGTCATCACTGATTTTAATGATGTCAGCATTTCCGAGTCCCCAAAGAATCTGTTTTTCAGCTTCTTTAAGGTCATTCCACAATGGTCTTCTGAGATTGGGGTCAAAGGAGATAAATTTTCCCCGTTTTTTTGCATATTCAACAGCTTTATAAGTTGCTGTGCGTGATGGTTCATCTGTCAACGAAAGTGAACCGAAATGAAAAACGTCACATTCGTCAATAAGGGACAAATCAATTTCTTCAAAAGAAATCTGCGTGTCTGCACCGGGTTTGCGCGAAAAAGCAAAATCACGGTTGCCGTTATTATCAAGAGTGACAAAAGCAAGGGTTGTAAAAACAGATTTATCCTTTATGAGATTACTTGTATCAACACCGAGAGAAACAAGAGTATTCACAAGAAGATGACCGAATGTATCATCACCGACTTTGCCTGTCATAGCGGTTTTGACACCGAGTTTTGCAAGTGTACCGAGGAAATTAGCAGGCGCTCCGCCCGGATGTGCAGAGAGTGTGGGATACCCGTCCGAATCTGCACTGACAGATGTAAAATCTATCAGCAATTCACCGAGAGTTACTACTCTGATTCTGTCTTCTCCTGACACCATTTTCATAAAAATTCACCAACCGTTTGTTTATATCATGATTATACACATAAATTACGGAAAAATCAACAAAACAGAGCCTTGAAATCCGCTCATGTATGAAAAAATTAACAGTTGACAAAACTCAATTTTTTGATATAATATTAGCAGAGACCCGTCTTTTGTGGAAAGTCTGTCAGGGAGGATGCGTCAGCGACTGAAAGCGCATCTGAGATGAGTAGTAAGAACGGCAACACTCGGTAATATTTCAATTTAATATTAAAAGAGGATACATTTCATTATGTATCAATGCGGGTGGCACCGCGGGTTAAATTTTTGTTTACTCGTCCCGGGAATATTTTATAATATTCCCGGGGCTATTTTTATTTGTAAAGCAGGAGGAATGCTGTATGTACAGAACTCTATTTTGTAACGACATCTGTGACAAACACATCGGTCAGACCGTAAGCCTTGCAGGCTGGGTTGACGTTGTGCGTGACCACGGCGGCGTTATTTTCGTTGACCTTCGTGACTATACAGGTGTTACACAGGTTGTTATTCACGACGAATCACTTGTTAAGAATGTTAACCGTGAAACTGTTATTTCAGTAACAGGTAAAGTTGAAAAGCGTGACCCCGACACAGTTAATGAAAAAATTGCAACAGGTTATGTTGAACTCGTTGCCGATACTCTTCAGATTCTCGGCAAATCACAGAATATGCTTCCCTTTGAGGTAAGAAACTCAAGACAGAGCAAGGATGAACTCCGTCTTAAATACCGTTACCTTGACCTTCGAAATCCCATCAACCACAACAATCTCGTTGTTCGTTCAAAGATAATCCGTCACTTGAGAAACAAGATGGAAGACAAGGGATTCCTTGATATGCAGACACCTATCCTTACTGCATCATCACCCGAAGGTGCACGTGACTTCCTTGTTCCCAGCCGTAAACACCCCGGCAAATTCTACGCTCTGCCTCAGGCTCCCCAGCAGTTCAAACAGCTTCTTATGGTTTCAGGTTTCGACAGATACTTCCAGGTTGCTCCCTGTTTCCGTGATGAAGACGCAAGAGCAGATCGTTCACCCGGTGAATTCTATCAGCTCGACTTTGAAATGGCTTTCGCAACTCAGGAAGAAGTTCTTGATGTATGTGAAGATGTTATCTACGATACATTCACAACATTCTCAGACAAGAAAGTTACTCCCAAGCCTTTCCGACGTATCACATATGCAGATGCAATGATGACATACGGTTCAGATAAACCTGACCTCCGCAACCCCCTTATCATCGTTGACCTTACAGATTTCTTTGCAAATGTAAACTTCCCTGCTTTCAGAGGCAGACCCGTCAGAGGTATTGTTGCTCCCTGTCAGGGCAAGTCAAAGAAGTTCTTTGAAGATTCACTCAAATATGCAACTTCAGGCGAAGTAGGCCTCGGCGGTCTTGGCTACATCACTCTCAAGGAGGGTGAATTTGCAGGCCCCATCGCAAAATTCCTTTCTGAAGAACAGAAAGCTGAAATCACAGCTATGACAGGTGTAAAAGAAGGCGAAACACTCTTCTTTATCTGTGACGACAAGAAAAATGACACAGAAAAGAAGGCCGGTCTTATCAGAACCTGGCTTGCAAAGAAAGAACAGCTCGACCTTATCAGAGACGATGCATTTGAATTCTGTTTCGTTGTTGACTTCCCCATGTATGAAAACGATGAAGAAACAGGCGAAACAATCTTCACACACAACCCCTTCTCAATGCCTCAGGGCGGTATGGAAGCTCTTATGACAAAGGACCCCACAGAAGTTCTTGCATATCAGTACGACCTTGTATGTAATGGTATTGAACTTGCTTCCGGTGCTGTCCGTAACCACGACATCGAAATTATGAAAAAGGCTTTCGACATTGCAGGTTATGATGAATCAGAGCTTATGAAGAGATTCAACGCTCTTTACACAGCATTCCAGTACGGTGCACCTCCTCATGCAGGTATGGCACCCGGTATTGACCGTATGGTTATGCTTCTTACAGACGAAGAAAAGATTCTCGATGTTATCGCATTCCCCTTAAACGGTAATGCTCAGGACCTTCTTCTCGGTGCTCCCTCAGAAGTTACAAATCAGCAGCTTGAAGATGTACATCTTTTAGGTTCAGGCAGTGCACTCGCACAGCGTCAGGCAGCAACAACAGGCGGCAATAAATCTTCAGGTAAGCGTTCAACATTCTCAAACGCTCAGCAGCTCAATCAGCTTTCACTCACAGAAGATGAAGAATCAGTTATGCAGGGCATTTTCGCAAAAATGAACGAAAACGAAAAAGTCCTTGCTGATTGTGACACAACAAATACAGAAGAAATGGTACATGTAATGCCCATGACAAACGTTCTTCGTGAAGATGCACGTAAACAGCCCTTCACAAGAGAGAGCCTTCTTGAAGGTGCTCCCGAAAGAAACGAAGACAGCTGGCAGGTACCCAGACTTGTAAAGTGAGGTGTGCTTAAATGAACGAATATATTACAAAAATATGCGAAACAGGTAACATAGCCGTTGACGATACAATCCTTGTTAAAGGTGTACCCGCAACAGCAGGTTCAAAAATGCTTGACGGTTTCAAGCCCCTTTTCAGCGCAGAAGCTGTAACAAGACTTGAAAGTGCAGGTTACACAGTTGCAGGTAAAACAGCAACAGGTGAATTCGGTCTTGACCTTGTAGGTGAATTTTCATATTATGCTCCTCAGGAAGGCACTCTTAAGGGTGCAGCTGCTGAACTCGTAGCAAATGGCGACGTTAAAGCTGCTCTCGGTGTTGATATGAACGGTGCAACAAGACGTGCAGCTGCTCTTTCAGGTGTCAGCTTCCTCAAGCCCACATACGGCACAGTTTCACGTTACGGTGTTATCTCCTGCGCTGCATCAGGTGAACAGCTTGGTGTTTATGCAAAGAACACAGACGGTATCCGCGAAATCATGAGCGTTATCGCAGGTCATGATGACAAGGACGGAACAAGCCTTCCCGCTGAAAAATATGATTATACAGTTTCAGACGTAAACGGCAAGAAAGTCTGCATCGTTAAAGAACTTCTTGAAAAGGCAGACGATGCAACAAAGGCAAAAATCAATGCTGCAGCAGAAGCTCTTAAAGCTAATGGTGTGACTGTCGAAGAAATCAGCTGTGATATTTTCACACTTGCAAACACAGCATGGCAGATTCTTATGTGCGCTGAAACCTGTAACAACGTTTCACGTTATGACGGTGTAAAATACGGTTACAGAGCTGAAAAGTACAGAAATATTGACGAACTTTATGTCAACTCAAGAACAGAAGGCTTCAACTTCCTTACAAAGACAGTTATACTTTACGGTTCAGATGTTCTTTCAAAGAACAGATATAAGGACTGCTATGACAAGTCACTCAGAGTACGCCGTGTTGTTTCTGAAAAAATGGCAGAACTTTTCGCAACATATGATGCTGTTCTTACTCCCGTATGCAGTAAGGCATCTTATGAAGCTTATGATATGAATGATGCATTTATCAAAGTGTTTGAAGAAAGTGTATTCACTTGCGTTCCCAACCTTATCGGCTCACCTGCTCTTGTAATTTCAGGTGTTCAGTTTATGGGTAAGAACTTCGAAGAAAGTACACTTCTTTCACTGGGTGCATGTGCAGAAAGGAAGGGTGAATAATTATGAATTATGAAGTAGTTATCGGTCTTGAAACTCATGTAGAGCTTGAAACAGCTTCAAAGATTTTCTGTTCATGCGGCGGTCATTCAGCTGCAAACGAACCCAATGACTGCGTATGCCCTGCTTGCTCAGGTATGCCCGGTATGCTCCCCGTTATGAATAAAAGAGTTGTTGAACTCGCTGTAACTGCAGGTCTTATGCTTAACTGTGAAATCAGCCGTTACACAACTTTTGATAAAAAGAACTACTATTATCCCGACCTTCCCTGTGCTTATCAGATCACACAGATCAATCATCCCATCTGTACAAACGGTGTTGTTTCACTCAAGACTTCACAAGGTCCCCGTGATATCAGAATCAAGCAGATTCACATGGAAGAAGACGCAGGTAAACTTGTTCACAGCGGCAACTCATCATTTGTTGACTTCAACCGTACAAGTGTTCCTCTTATCGAAATCGTTACACAGCCCGACTTCAGAAGTGCAGAGGAAGTTGTAACTTACCTCGGCAAACTCAAAAATATGTTCCGTTCAGGCGGCATTTCAGAGTGTGAAGAAGGCGCAATGCGTTGCGACGTCAACATTTCAGTCCGTCCCGAAGGCAGTGAAGAATTCGGTGTGCGTACAGAAATCAAAAACATGAGCTCATTTGAAGCTATTGAAAAGGCTATCAAATACGAATCACAGCGTCATATCGATGCAATCGAATTCGGCACAGAAGAGCTTGTTCAGGAAACAAGACGTTTTGACGACGTATCAGGCAAGACATCTGCTATGAGAAACAAGGAAACAGAAGCAGATTACCGTTACTTCCCCGATGCAAACCTTATGCCTATCGTAATCGACGACGAATGGCTTGAAGCAATCAAAGCCGCAAAACCCACAGCAGTTGACGAAAAGGCTGAAGAATACAGAGAAGCAGGCATTTCAGATAAGGAAATCGATATGCTTCTTGCAAACAACAAGATTCTCAGACTTCTTGATGATACAGTTGCTCTCGGCTGTAACATGAAAGATACAGCAGCTTATATCCTTACAGACTGTATGGGTATTCTCCGTAAGGCAGGCAAGACAATTGCTGAGCTTGACATTACTGCTGAAAATCTTGCAGCTGTTATCAAAATGGTTGCTGACGGAAAAATCAACAGAAATGCAGGTAAGAAAGTGCTTATCGCAATGATTGAAGACGGTGCAGACCCCATTGAATTCTGCAAGGCAAACGGACTTGACAAACAGGTTGATTCATCTGCAGTTGAAGGTATTGTTGATGCTGTTATCGCAAACAATGCTCAGGCAGTTGAAGATTTCAGAAACGGCAAAGTCAAGGCTCTTCAGGCTCTCTTCGGTGCTTGTATGAAAGAGCTTAAGGGTGCAGGTGACCCAACAGTCATCAAGGCTCTTCTTGAACAGAAACTTAAGTAAAATAAAACAGAACAGGAGTAATTTACTCCTGTTTATTTTTTAAGGTGATAAAAATGACAGAAAGACTTTTTGAAAAAGACGCATATTGCAGAAATTTTGATGCAACTGTTGTTTCATGCGAAGAAAAAGACGGTTTCTTTTTTGTCGTGCTTGATAAAACTGCATTTTTCCCTGAAGGCGGAGGTCAGGCTCCCGACAAAGGTACAATAAACGGTGCTGATGTCCTTGATGTTCAGGAAAAGGACGGTATTGTTTACCACAAAACAGCAAAATCTTTTAAAACGGGTGAAACGGTAAGTTGCGAGCTTGACTGGGACCTTCGTTTTGAAAGAATGCAAAGCCATTCGGGTGAACATGTTGTTTCAGGAATTGTACATTCACTTTTCGGCTATGACAATGTCGGTTTTCATATGAGCGAAAAGACAATGACTGTTGATTTCAGCGGTCCGCTCACAGCTGAAGATATTGCAAAAGTTGAACTTGAATCAAACAAAGCCATCTTCAGAAATGCGCCTATTACTGCTTCCTATCCTACAAAAGAAGAGCTTGCGGCAACTGATTACAGAAGCAAAATCGAGCCGAGAGACGGCATAAGACTTATCACAATTGAAGGCATTGACTGTTGTGCATGCTGTGCTCCTCATCCTGCTTTCACAGGTGAAATCGGAATGGTTAAAATCATCGATTTCTGCCCTCACAAAGGCGGAACAAGAATCGAAATGGTTGCAGGTATCAACGCTTTCCTTGACTACTCTGCTCTTCATACATCTGTTAAATCAGTAATGAATCTTCTTTCAGCCAAAAGAGATACGATTGCCGATTCTGTTGAAAAACTTCAGTCTTCTGCAAATGAACTCAAATCTGAAAACGGCAAACTTTCAAGAAAACTCGCTTTGGCAGAGATGAAACCCGAAATAATAAACAACTGCGCATATACAATCGGCACAGGCATGTCATATGATGACCTGAGAGCCTGTTCAAACAGCCTTATTGATAGTGGAATAAGAAAGTGTATTCTTCTCTCAAAAACGGACAAAAACAGCTACATTTACGTTGTAAGCAGCAGTGAGAATGATGTTCGTTCATTGGTCGGTGAACTCAATGCAGAATTCAGCGGTAAAGGCGGCGGAAAAGACAACTACGCTCAGGGTAAACTCACCTCGGAAACAGAAGAAAACCTGATTTCATTTATCAAAAACATATTCGGTAACTAATAAAAAAAGGATGTAAGAACTTTCGTTTTTACATCCTTTTTACTTTATTTCATCATTAACAATCTGTCAGTATCTTCAAGCCTGATACGTTTTGAACAGATATATGTTTTAAGAAGTTCTTTACTGTCAAGAGTTTTTTCATCAGGACTGAATTTACCGTAACTGCAGGTAACAACCGTACCATCAGCAAGAACAACATTTCCGTTGTAACCTGTATCTGCTTCTGCATAATATTCAGGTTTTTTCTGTCTGTCAGTATAAATATGTGCAACCTTTATTCTGTACTGCCCTTCCGATCCGTTTTTAAGATCATCATAAGTACCTACCCATGCAATAAGACCTTCACTTATCCAACCGGATTTTGTATAAATTTTTGAGTGTCTGTATGCCTTTCGTCCGCGTTCAATTGAACGGAATGTTATAAACAATCGGCCGTCAGGTGTGTAATCAGCCTTATGACGTTCACCGTTTAGTGAGGCAGGTGCTTCAACGGGAGCCGACCATGTTTTTCCCTCGTCTGATGAAAAAGAAATAAGAGAATTTATCTTTTTGGAGTTACTGCGGCAGATAAGACAAAGTTCATCACCCTTACCGCAATCACTTCTGATTACTTCAACTTCACACATGTTTGCACGTTTTTCAATCTCTCTGTGTTCTGCAAAATATTTTTCGGGAACACTCCAGTGCATATTTCCGTTTTTATCAAATGTGAGAATTGATTTGTAATTAAAGAAATCCGAATCATGGAAAAATCCCATCCATTTATCTGCAAACTCACCGTTTTCCTTAAGACGGGTAAGACTTGCCATTGCAACAATGGGAATTACGGGTGTTTCACTTTCAAGATCGAAAAATCTCTGAAATTCCGACCATGTTGCCCCTTCATCTGTTGAAACGGAGCAATTGAAACCGCCGGGAGTAGCTGTATGGGGCCACTTTGGATTTGCAGAAATCATTATAAGCTTATCTTCCGTTCCGTCTGAAAATTCAAGACGGTAAACAGTAGGTGTTTCAAGTGATTTTTCCCAGCTTGCAGGAGTATTTCCGATTTCAGAAGTCCAGCTCATACCACCGTCTGTACTGATTTTATTCTGCACTGCACCCTTTCCGTGTCCTGCAGGATATAATGTCAGTATATTTCCGTTTTTCAGCAGAACACTGTCAGGATGAGCCATATAATCTCTTGAATTGTCCACAACTGAAAGATTATAGAGATATTCAAGATCTGTTCCTTTCACAAAATCAGGCATTACACTAAGATCAACGGTGGGAATTGAATAATCTTTACCACTGAATGCTGATGATTTTTTTAAATAAATCAGAACAAATACTAAAATCAGAAGAATCGGAAGTATTATACAAAAAAATGTTTTCAAACATATCACCCTTATTTTTAAATACGAGCCACGCCTGTATCCTTTGCGGCCTGAGCTACTGCCTGAGCCACTGCACTTCCCACACGGGGATCAAATGCCTTGGGAATTATGTAATCTGATGAAAGTTCATCATCAGAAATAAGTTCTGCTATTGCTTTTGCGGCAGCCATTTTCATTTCTTCATTTATCTCGCTTGCTCTTACATCAAATGTACCTCTGAAAATACCGGGGAAAGCAAGAACATTGTTTATCTGATTGGGATAATCCGAACGGCCTGTTGAAATTACCTTTGCACCGCCTTTTTTTGCTTCTTCAGGGAAGATTTCCGGATTGGGATTTGCACAGGCAAAGATAATTGCATCTTCATTCATTGTGCTGACCATTTCAGCTGTCACAATTCCGGGTGCAGAGAAACCGAGGAACACATCAGCACCGACAAGAGCATCTGCAAGAGTACCTGTTTTCTTCTCTTTATTTGTAATTGATGCAAGATGTGCCATGTGTTCATGGGGGATTCTTTCATCACCTTCGCAGAGAATACCTATTCTGTCACAAAGAGTGATATTTTCAAAACCTGCAGCAAGAAGAAGACGACAGACAGAAGAGCCTGCAGCACCGATACCGTTGATAACAACTTTAGCTGTCTTACGGTCTTTTTTTACAAGCTTTAACGCGTTTGTAAGACCTGAAAGCACAATAACAGCTGTACCGTGCTGGTCATCGTGAAAGATTGGAATATCACACTTCGTTTTGAGTTTCTCTTCAATTTCAAAACATCTGGGGGCTGAAATATCTTCCAGGTTTATGCCGCCGAAACTTCCTGAAATATTATAAACAGTATTCACAAATTCATCTACATCTTTAGTCTTTACACAAAGAGGAAATGCGTCAACACCGCCGAAAGACTTGAAGAGAACACATTTTCCTTCCATAACGGGCATACCTGCCTCGGGACCGATATCGCCAAGACCGAGAACTGCACTGCCGTCTGTTATAACAGCACAAAGATTGTGTCTTCTTGTGAGTTCATAACTTGCATTGATGTCTTCTTTTATTGCAAGACAAGGCTGTGCAACACCGGGAGTATAGGCAAGAGACAAGTCCTCTTTTGTTTCTACGGGCACTGTTGCAACAACTTCTATTTTACCTTTCCATTCGCCGTGAAGACGAAGAGATTCTTTTGCATAATCCATTTTAATCACCTGTATTAAACCATTTTTGCAGGATTTACTGCTTCGTTATATTCTTCTTCGGTAAGAAGGCCTTTTCCTACCACTGATTCTTTAAGAGTAATGCCGTTTTTGTGGGCATATTTTGCCGCTTGTGCAGCTTTGTCGTAACCGATTTTCGGTGTAAGACAAGTAACCAGCATAAGTGAACGGTCAAGATATTCTTTCATTTTATCTTTATTTACAGTGATACCGCAAACACAGTTATCTGTAAAAGATACCATTGCATCAGCAAGAAGTCTTACTGACTGCAGAAAATTATAAGCACACACGGGCATAAAGACATTGAGTTCAAAATTACCCTGAGATGCCGCCATACCTACAGTTGTGTCATTACCCATAACCTGAACGGCAACCATAGTAACGGCTTCACACTGTGTGGGATTGACTTTGCCGGGCATAATTGAACTTCCCGGTTCGTTTTCGGGAATATTGATTTCTGCAAGACCGCATCTGGGACCTGCTGCAAGCCAGCGGATATCATTTGCAATCTTCATAAGATTTGCCGCAAGTGCTTTGAGTGCACCATGAGAGAAAACAAAAGCTTCTTTCCCGGTAAGTGCACGGAATTTGTTTTCATCGGGCACAAATTCGGTGCCGAGCATTGAAGTCAGTTCTTTGCACACTTCACCGTCAAACCCTGCAGGAGCGTTAAGACCTGTACCGACAGCGGTACCGCCTATTGCAAGTTTTCTGAGTTTTGAAAGTGAGAGAACAATCATATCTCTTGAACTTTCAAGCAGACCTCTCCAACCGCTGACTTCCTGTGCAAACTTTACGGGAGTCGCATCCTGAAGATGTGTTCTGCCGATTTTTATAACATCAGGATTTGCATTTTCAAGGGCAAGAAAAGCATTTACAAGCTTATCAAGAGACGGCAACAAAGTATTTTCTATTGCACAAACTGCTGCAATATTCATAGCCGAGGGAAATGTGTCATTAGAGCTTTGAGATGCATTTACATCATCATTGGGATGAAGAAGTTTTTCACCTGCAAGAGCATTACCCCTGCCTGCAATCACTTCATTGACATTCATATTTGACTGTGTACCGCTTCCTGTCTGAAAAACAGAAAGAGGAAAATTATCGTTCAATTCACCGTTTAAAATTTCATCTGCAACGGCTGAAATAAGCTTTTCTTTCTCAGCAGATATTTTTCCGATTCTTCCGTTTACAACGGCACATGCTTTTTTTAAAGACGCAAACGCCGAAATTATTTCGGCAGGCATTGTTACATTGCCTATTCTGAAATTCTGCAGACTTCTCTGAGTCTGAGCACCCCAGAATTTATCTGCAGGAACTTTTATTTCACCCATTGTATCTTTTTCAATTCTGAATTCCATAATTTACACCTCATTATATAGGGTATTATAACTTATTGAATGAAGCTATGCAAGTACAATTATTCAATTAAGCAACATCCGGATCCAAAAAAACCTCCGTTAAACAAAAACGGAGGTTCATGAAATTAATCCCATTCTTTGCCTGTTACAGTTTCAAGATCAACAGATTTTGTTTCTCTTACTTTGAACAGAACAATCAGAAGCGATGCTGCAAAACTGGGCAATGCAAGACCGAGAGAAACTGCAGGTATTGATGAATTGCCGAAATAAGTAATAAGAGGTATTCCTACAAGATATGTAACAACATAACCTATACCAAGAGCAAACATCTGCAGTGAAACAATTGATGAACGGAGATTTGTGGGTGAAGATTCGCTGACCATAAGGCAATTGATATCTGTACCTGCCCAGAAACTGCCGATACACACACCGCTGAAGAATCCTACGATATACGGATCCCATGCTTTTTCTGCGCCTGCAGAGAATACAACCAATGAAATGAGAGTTGCAGCTGCCATTGAAGCAAGAGCTGCCTTTCTGCCGAATCTGTCAGAAATAAAACCGTGACAAAGCTGTATGAGTCCGCTTCCAACCGGGAACATGAACAATGCAGATGTTACTGCGCCTACAGAAACAGCATCAAGAGCTGCTTCAAGTGTTGCAAAAAGTCCCTGATCAAGATAAGCCTGTGCATAACCGTACGAAATGATTGCCTGATACTGCATTGTAATGAGAACGACTACTGTACCGAATGCTACAGATCCATAAAGCCAACGAAGCTGTTTATGCTTTGAAACAAATTTGAATGCAGCCACAAGACCGCCCTGAGCAGAAGATGCATCCTTTGATTTTTTATCAGCTTCTCTTTCTTCATCAGTCATACGAAGATACCTGAGTCTTGATTCAATAAATGCATCTGTTTCACGTAGTGAAAGAAGCGCTACAAACGAAACAATAATACCTAAAACAGCTGGAACAAGATATATAGCTCGCCATTCGGATGCATCTGTCATAAGAGTTCTTCGAAGAAGAGGAATAAGCATAAGTCCGAGCGTTGAAACACATTTGACAAAAGAGAATATTTTTGCTCTGTGTTTGGGAGGTGAAGATTCCGTAACATAAACAACCTGCATATCATGCGGAACAAAGAATGCGGTAATTGTTGAGCCGATAACGTAAAGCACAATATTGTTTGAAAGGAAAATAAAGAACAGCCCGATCCCCATACCGAGAGTATTGATTACAAGAAATGGCTTTCTGCCGTATCTGTCTGACAAAGGTTTGTAAAGAAGTGAAAGTCCCTGGAACGGAAATGCAACTATACCCAGAATATCAAGAATACCGATTGAACTTTCCCCGTATTTTGCAAGCAGATCTGTTGCAATTTCTGTTTTCATAAGTGTACCGATCTGCGATGCTATTTCGTCCGTAACATTACCTGAGAACTAATTCAATAATAAATATAAATTAACAGAAATCTTACAATTTCAGAAAAACATGATACAAAAAAGCAGAGGTAACACAGAAAATATCCGTATTACCTCTGTTCATCAGTCTGATAATTTTTTTATTATATCAAAAAGCTCTTCGGCATTATCACTCTGGAAATAATGCGAACCGGATTCAATAAATTCAACTGATACACGATTTTCCGAATATCTGCTCCAGAGTTTTTTTGCATTCTTGTAATTTTTTGTAAACACATCATTTTTATTAATTACAACTGTTACAGGGCACGATAAAACAGTATTACTCCTGCTGAAAACTTCCGTTGCATATCCGGTATCTTTTCTGAAAGACTCAATAACCGATCTGAGTTTTTTATCAGCAGTGCTGTCAAACTGTGCACCTGCAGACTTAAGTACCCATGCAACAAAACTGTCGGGACAAAAATCCCACGGATTTTTTCTGATCACCTTGCTCATAGGCAGAGACGCACCGACAATAAAACATTCCGGTCGCATATTGTAATCATTTTCCATAAATCCGATTATTTTATAAGCCACGGCAGAACCCACACAATGGGAATAAAAATACAATTCATAGTCTTCCGCCAATTCTTTTATCTCAGCAGCTGCGACTTGGCATTCATCATCGGAATGAAGATAATTCACAAACAAAACGGATCCATAATCATTATTACGATACTCTTGAACAAGATTTGCAAAACTTTCTGCATTTCCGCCTGCAAAAGGAAGCAGAACAAACATTTTTTTATTTTCAGTGCATTCATAAAGCATATGTGTGTATCTTTGCTTTTTCAAATTGCAATTATCAATCACCTGAGAAAGTAATTCCGGAGTCGGATTTTTCAGAACATCGGCTGCAGAAACTGTTTCAAAACCATCCTCTGACAAAAGAGCTATAACAGAAAGACTTGTTCCGCCCAATGCAAAGAAATTGCTTGTTCTGCCAACATTTTTTACACTAAGGACTTTTGAAAAAGCTTCACAAACAAGATTTTCTGTGGCATTTTCAGGAGGAATAAAAGACTCTGAATCAAAAGTATCACAAAGAGTTGATGCAAGTGCTTTTCTGTCAAGTTTGCCGCTTGTGTTCAAAGGCATTTTTTCGATTCTGCAAAAAGCAGCAGGAATCATATATAACGGTAATTTCTGCAAACAGCTCCGGTGTATTATATCATTGCAGTCTGTTTTTGCGCAGTAGAACGCTGTGAGCATATCATTTCCGTTTTTATTCTGCACCACAACAGCAACAGATTCTATTTCTTCTGTTTCTGCAATAACCGATTCAATTTCACCGATTTCAATTCTCTGACCGTTAAGTTTTATCTGATTATCAATTCTGCCGCAGAATATTATATTACCATCTTCTCTAAAATAAGCAAGGTCCCCTGTTTTATACAGTTTACCTTCTGCAAACGGATTATTAATGAATTTTTCTGCAGTCAGTTTTTCATTACCGAGATATCCCTGTCCGACATTGACACCACCGATACACAATTCATCTTTTACACCTTCAGGCTGAATGTTCATATTTTTATCAACAATGAAAATATTTGTGTTACTTATAGGTTTTCCTATCGTCACAGGATCAGTTTCATTTTCAGCACAATCGTAAAAGGTCACATCAACAGCACACTCTGTAGGTCCGTAAAGATTATGCAGTGTTGCTTTTTCAGACCCGAAAAGTGAACAGAACTTATTGACAAGCAAAGCACTGAGAGCTTCACCCGATAAAAACACATGCCTTACAGAACTGAATTTATACAACTCCTCATTATGTGATTCAAGATATTTAAGGAACAACTCAAACACTGAAGGAACAAAATGAAGATGAGTTACCTGATTATTGAATACTTCATCAAGGATTTTTGCTGGGACAAAATGCTCGCCGGGTTTTGACACAGCAAGACACCCTTCTTTTATGCCCCACCAAAAAATTTCCCAAACAGACACATCAAATGTATAAGGAGTTTTCTGAAGAATTACACCGTCTTTTTTTAACGGATATTTTTCATTCATCCAAAGAATTCTGTTAAGTGCCGACCTATGGCTTATTTTAGCTCCTTTAGGATTGCCTGTTGAACCGGATGTATAAATCACATATGCAGTATCATCTGCCTGAGCTGCACACGGTAAAATATTTTCAGAAATTTCCGGATTATTTATAAACTCGGTAAGATCTATACAAGGAAGCTCCCCTGCAAGAAAAGTATATTCAGTCTGACAAACAACCAATGCTGCCGAACTGTTTTCAAGAATATATTTTATTCTTTCTTCAGGATAATCAGGTGAAACAGGCAGATATGCATTTCCGCCGCGAAGAATACCGTAAATTCCTGCATACATTTCAACAGAACGTTCCGCAATTACTGCAATTACTGATTTTTTATTTCCTGTAATACTTCTTATATGCCCGTCAAGACATTCGGAAAAATAAAGCAAATGGCCATAATTCACTGATTTATCTGACATTCTGATACAAGTTTTTTCAAAATTTTTCCGTGCATTATCATAGAAAAAACTAAATAATGAATCTGAATCCGCTACATTGTAATCAACAAAAGTATCATTGAATTTTGAAACAGCACTCTTTTCTTCTTCTGTTGTTACATTTATATTTTTTATCATCTTCTGTTCATCAAGACATTGCTCAAGAATGAGTCTGTATGCATTAATGAACTGTTTGATTCTGTTTTCCCTATAAAGAGCTGTACAATATTCAACCATTATAACAACATCTTCACATCGGGGCATAATACTGAATGAAAAATCGCACTTGGCTGATGAAACAGGTATAGGAATCAACTCAGCTTTATTGTCACCAAAAACTATATCGGTCAATTCATCACTCTGATAAGCAAACATTACATCAAAAAGAGGATTTCTTTTTCCCACTTCAACATTCAGTTTTCTTACAAGTTCATCATAAGGATATTTCTGATGTTCCAAAGCCGCAACCGAATTTGTTCTGACATCAGCAAAGAAATCTGTTATCTTTTTGTTTTCAGACGGCTGATTTCTGAGAACAACGGTATTTACAAACATACCTACGGTATTAAGAAAACGTCCGCTTCTTCCGCTTACAGGCATTCCAACAACGATATCTTGCTTACCTGAAAATTTTGACAGAAGTATATTGAAACAAGCCATATAATAAATATACGGCGTAATATTAAGCATTTTACATTTATCAACAATTCTGTTATGCAGATTAATATCTGCAATATCGTATACTACATTACCTTCAAAATTTTGTTTTTCAGTTTTCGGGAAATCTTTATGTTATCATAAATCAAGAAACTCAAGAGGTGAGAAAATGTATCAGTATCTTGGCAATACGGGAATTAAAATGTATGATATATTCAATTTAATAAGTGTAATAGCACTCCTTATTATGAATATGTCTATGTTAAAACAAAAAACTGAATTCCTCAGTGCTGTTTCGTTAAGACATATAAAAAGATGCCGGCGAAAAAACAAACCACGCTTCGTATACAACCGTTATACTGTCGCTTTTGTTGAAATGTTTTTAATTTCATTGGTACAATACGGGTTTGTTTCAATATTTACAATGCAATTCGGTAAAATCATGGATACGGGAAGAAACTATTTCAGCGTACTGTATTTTGTCCCCTGTTTACTTATGCTGTTATTTTACATAATAAAAATTTCACCAATCAAACAGTTTGATATGATAACACCTGCATACGCAATAGCCCTTGTATTTGCAAAAATTGCATGTTTCTGTTCCGGATGCTGTAACGGAATTGAATGTGAATACGGTTTTTATAACGCAAACAGCGGACTTAAAGAATTCCCTGTTCAATTGGCTGAAGCTGCAATTGTGCTTTTCATATTCATATTCCTGCTGATTTACAGAAAAAAAGCAAAAAACGGTACATTATTTCCTGTTTTTCTTATCACTTATTCTGCAGCAAGATTTTTTCTTGAATTCCTGCGTCATGAAGAAAATATTTTCCTGATATTCAAGACATATCATATACTTTGCATCATAGGTATCTTACTCGGTATTGCAGAATATTATATCGCGGTAAAATACGGAGAAAAAATTATAAAATTCTATAATAACAGAAAAATCAAAGACGGATACTTCCGCAGCATGTAAAACACAAGAGCAGTAAAACATTCAGTTTTACTGCTCTGTTATTTTTGCCATAGTACATAAAGCAACAATGTAATCTTTTATATCAGAAACAAAATATTCACTGCACTCTTCGTTTTTATTTTCAAAAAACAAACCAATGCCGAGATATTTTCCGAAGGCTTCTTTTTTTGTCCACAATCTGAAAAAACGAGAAAGAATTTCAACATCTGTTGAATACACAAAATCACTTTCTGACGGCAAATGGCCGAAAAGGTAATTCAATTCTTCCTCATTGCAGATTTTTTTAGCAACTTTCAGATTAATCGGTCTGATTTTCTCAACATCAATACCCACAGGATCATCTGAAACAGCACAGACAACCATATTTTCCGAATGGCTGATATTGAACTCTACAGTCAGATTTTCAGCATATGGTTTACCGTTTTCTCCCACAGAGAATTTTATATCAGAAGGTGAAACACTGCAATATTCAGACAATGCTTTTCGTGCAAGCATTTCTCCCGCAACAGAACGTTTTTTATCATCGGAAAAACGGAATCTGTCAACCCGCTGCTGTTTTTCTTTACTCATAAAAGAGTACCATTTCTGATATTCACTGTCAGAAATATCACGGATATCTGCAATATACAGCTTGATTTTTCCGATTGTCATTACGGACATTTTCTCACCTCCGTTTTTTTATATTCTATCACAAAAAAGATACGAAGTAAATATAAAAAAAGACTATAAACATCTGCAATGATATTCTGCATCTGCGATATCTGCAATATAATTTATCATACAAACTTATGAAGAGGTGTCGGTATGAAAATATTATCTGTCAGGCTGAAATTTATGGTCTTTATATTATTTTTTCTGTGTGTTGCAATTACGGGAATCTGTTTTTCGGTAAACATATTGTATGATTCAGTATCAGGAGATGCAAGAATGATTCCGATTTACAATGTTGACACTACAGAAAAAAAAGTTGCTGTTACATTCAACTGTGCTGTGGGAAATTCGGACATTGATGAAATTCTGAACATCCTTGAACAATACAACGTAAAGGCAACGTTTTTCCTTTTAGGCTCGTGGGCAGATGATCACATTGATGAAGTTCAGAAAATCTATGATGCAGGACATGAACTCGGCAATCATTCATATTCGCACAAGGATATGCCGTCTATGACCTATGAAGAAATAATGCTTGATATTCAGAAGTGCAACGAAACAGTCAGAAACATAACGGGACTCTCTCCCACTCTCTTCCGTGCTCCCTCGGGAGCTTATGACAACAAGACAATCTCCGCTGCAGAAAACCTCGGCATGATGACAATTCAATGGGATGTGGAACCACTGGCAACGGTTGGAAATGGCTGTATATAGCGCTTTCTGAAACACGAAAATAACGAACGGAGCAGAAATTCTGCTCCGTTGTTTTTTATCTGCTATGGTGATAGCAATACTCTGAATTTGCTGTTTTTTCAAGGTGGCAATCGGGATTATTACATTTATGAACTACACAGTATTGACTGTCTTCCACAGCGGGTTCTTCACAGTTGTTTTCATTGCAGTTATGGTCTGTACAGTAAATGTACTTCAGCCCGCCGTCTTTTCTTAAATTATCACACTTGATACATCTGCAGTTGACACAGTATGTTTCAAAATCGCCCACGGGCAGTTCACCGCACCAATAACACATATCTGGTTCATTGACCTGAACTGTTGTCTGCGCCTGAGTTGTTGTGTCTGCATTATCGGGTGAATAATCGTTCTGAACATCGGCATTCACCGCCTGTGTTGTGTTGACAACATCTTCTGCATTGTTGTTTGCGGTGGTTGTCGGATTGCTTACAATCACATCATTCCCGCCGCAGGCTGTAAAGCAAAGAACCATTGACAACACCGTAACTGCACATAAAATCATTCTGACTGTTTTTCTTGTTTTCATTTTAAAACCTCCGTTTGATTTGGTAAGATAAAAATATCACACCCGATGGGACAAAATGGGGCTATGTTTATTATGTTATCAATAATCGAAAACTGCTTCAATTTCTCCCTGTGAATTGTGGTGTATATGTCTTATCAATTTGCCTTTTGTATTGTACACGGATTCAATCCAATATCTGATACTGCCGTCTGAATTATACACTACAAACTTTACTATTTTGCCGTTATTGCCATATTCGCTCACAGACCAGGACTCAATACTACCGTCTGGATTATATTCAGTCTGTTTTATGTATCTACCTTTTTCATAATATATTTTTTCATACCACTTGGTAATATTTTCATCTGCATCATATTCTTTGTATTCTGTTCTTTTGCTTACTGTTTTCTCATTGTTCATTGCAATTCTCCTTTGCTTTTACTGACACAAGTATACCGCAGGAGATGCACAAAAAACGGGACATGTATTTTCATACACATCCCGTTTATCTAATGCTATTTAATTTTATTTTCTGTATTTATCTGCGATTCCAATTAAATCATCTATTTTTTCAATGGTGTTCTCAGAGAATGATATAATCTGTTTTATCTGTTTTTTATATTTTCTCAGATACGATACAGTCATTTCCAACCCTTTTTTTGCAGTATGCTGTTTCCCGCTTTCAAATTCTTCAAGAGTATCGGTTACAGATTCCATATACATAAGAAGAGACAGACAATAACGCCACTTCA
>JAZOUN010000023.1:0-15834 GCA_045658165.1 Acutalibacteraceae bacterium | reverse complement strand
GCCCTTGATGACTTCGATTATATCAATACCGAATTTCTTTGCGAAATCATAGTCACGGCTGTCGTGTGCGGGAACAGCCATAATAGCGCCTGTACCGTAACCCATCATTACATAGTCTGATATGTAAACGGGGATTTCCTTGCCGTTAACGGGGTTGATTGCTGTAAGACCGTCAATGCAGACACCTGTCTTGTCTTTCACAAGCTGTGTTCTTTCAAATTCTGTCTTCTTGCTGCATTCTTCACGGTAAGCCTTGATTGCATCCATGTTGCCGATTTTGTCAGCATACTTGTCGATAATGGGATGCTCGGGAGCGATAACCATGAATGTTACACCGAAAAGTGTATCGGGACGTGTTGTGTAAATCTTAAGCTCTTCATCAATACCCTTGATTGAGAAATTGACAAATGCACCTCTTGACTTACCTATCCAGTTAACCTGCTGAAGCTTGATGTTGGGAAGATAGTCAACTTCTTCAAGACCTTCAAGAAGCTTGTCTGCATATTCTGTAATACGAAGATACCATACGTCCTTTGACTTCTGTACAACATCGCTGTGGCAGATGTCACACTTACCGCCCTGTGAGTCTTCATTTGAAAGAACAACTTTACATGAAGGACAGTAGTTTACAAGAGTCTTGTCACGGAATGCAAGGCCCTTTTCAAACATCTTGAGGAAAATCCACTGAGTCCACTTGTAGTAGCCTTCTTCAGTTGTGTCAATAACCTTTGTCCAGTCAAAAGAAAAACCGACCTTCTTGAGCTGTGAAGTGAACTTTTCGATATTTGTATCTGTAACCTGACGGGGATGGATACCTGTCTTGATAGCGTAGTTTTCTGTTGGAAGACCGTAAGCATCAAAACCGATGGGATAAAGAACATTATATCCCTGAAGTCTTCTTTTTCTTGAAATAACTTCAAGACCGCTGTAAGCCTTGATGTGACCAACGTGCATACCTGCACCGCTGGGATAAGGGAATTCTACAAGACCGTAGAATTTGGGTTTGGAATAATCATCTGATGCATTGAATACACCTGATTCTTCCCATCTTTTCTGCCATTTTGCCTCGGCAGCTCTGAAATCGTAATTCATTATAAAAAATCTCCTTTGAGAAATTATTCACTGATTATATCTGAAATATCTATTTCTTCAGCATCCTGCCAGAGTCTTTCAAGATTGTAATATTCTCTGTCTCGGGGAGTGAAGATATGACAAACAACATCGTCGTAATCAAGAAGGATCCAACCTGTTGCTCTGCCTTCGATATTTCTTGCCTTAACGCCTGCTTTTGAAACAGCATCTTCTGCTTCTTCTGCAAGAGCGCGAACATGTGTGTTTGACGTACCGTTTGCTATTATAAAGTAATCAGCCATAACTGTCAATTCCGAAATCTTAATTACTTTGATTTCTTCTGCTTTTTTTTCGTCAAGTGCCTTGACTATTTTTTCAACAAGCGCTTTTGTCTCCATTTTATTACTCCTGTAATTTTATATCGTTATATGCATCAACTGTATCAGGATGAACAGCTCTTCCGTGCTCCACAAGGTCTGCAATGGTGAATGAAAGCCCCATATCCATAGCACATTCGAGGCTCTTATCTGCTCTTTCACGCATTTCATCAGCACCGTTGTAATTTCTGTCTGCTGAAATAAAATCAGCAATAAAAAGTATTTTTTCTGACAAAGTCATATCTTTTCTGCCTGTTGTATGATATCTGACGGCAGTTATTATTTCCTCATCATCAATATTCAGTTCATTTCTGATATACTCAGCTCCGACTATTGCATGCCACAATTTAGGTGTGACCTGTTCAAGATGAGAAAGCTTAAGATTATATTTATTAATATAATGAAAAGTGTCTTCACGGGAAGCTTCCTTGAGAATATCGTGAAGCAGACCTGCAAGATACATTTTCTCTTTGTCACCGCCGTATTTTTCAGCAAGATATACAGCAGATGCTGCAACCTCAACCGAATGGATATAACGGTAATCAGAAAGTTTTTCTCTGATTATATCTTTATATAACTGATATTTACTTTCCATACAGTCCGTTTTCCTTTATATATTTTTCTGTTCTGATATCAATTAAACCGTCACAGTTTTTACCGTCTGAAATTTTTGATCTGATTTCTGATGAACTGACCTCAAACGGTTCTATATCGATAATTGTAACATTTCCGTCTGCAAGTTCTGTTTCAGAATATTTTTTGAGAACAACGGCGTTTTCATTGTCTTCACGGGAAATTGCACAGATTGTACACATACTGAGAATGTCTTTATATCTGTACCATTTGTGAAAAGACAACAGCATATCTGAACCCATAAGCAGAAACAGTTCACTGTCGGGATAAAGCTCTTTAAGATAACATAGTGTATCAAAAGTGAAGCTCTTGCCTCCCCTTGCAATTTCACAATCGGAAACCTCAAAAAGATTATCACAGAAAACACCCTTACACATATTGATTCTGTGAGCAGGATCGATATTTCCGTTATTATCTTTCTGCGGAGATATGTTTGACGGAATTATAACAAGTTTATCAAGATTGAGTCTTTTACTGACTTCTTTTGCAAGATAAAGGTGTCCGTTATGCGGAGGATTGAAGCTTCCGCCGTACATACCTACTCTCATTTTGCAGCCTTTCTTGCGGCATGAGCCTTACGCTGTGCTGTCATCTTGATAGCCTTTTTGCTGGGTGCTTTGGGTTTTTCATTCTCAAAGCCTTTATATTTTCTGGGCTTTACTTTAATCTTCATCTTCTTTTTCTTTTCATCTTCATGAAGCTTGGGATTATGTCTGTAAAGCACGATAACACCGCCGATAGCCTGAATAACTTCGGCACCCGTCTTTTCGGCAACTTCATTTGCAGCTTCTCTGGGTGTAATGGGAGAAGTTTCAAGAAGCACCTTGAACTTGATTAACTCTCTTGTATTGAGTGCACCGTTGACAGCATCGATAAATGCATCTGAAATTCCGCCTTTTCCGAGCTGAAAAAGGGGTTCAAGATGATTTGCTTTTGCTCGCCATTCGGCTCTTTCTTTTCCTGTCATATCTTTATTATCCTTTCAGAAATTCGGGTAATTTTTCTGCAAGAAGTCTCAGAGAGTTACCTCTGTGGCTCACTGCATCTTTCTCTTCTGCTGTGAATGAAGCAAAACTTCTGTCACCCACGAAAAATACGGGATCAAAACCGAAACCGCCGTCTCCCTCGGGAGCAAAGCCTATATGGCCTTCACACTTACCTTCAACAGTAAGCTCTCTTCCGTCGGGGAAAATGCAGCAGACACTGCTTATGAAACGGGCTGTTCTTTTTTCTTCGGGAACATCTTTCATTTCTTCGAGAAGTACAGCCATTTTGTGTGAATAAGGTGTATCGTGACCGCCTGCATATCTTGCAGAGTAAACACCCGGTCTGCCGTCAAGAGCATCAATGCAGAGACCTGAATCATCTGCAATACAAGGAAGTCCTGTTTCACGGCAACCGCTTTCTGCCTTGATTTTTGCATTTTCTGCAAATGTTGTGCCTGTTTCTTCGGCATCTGTAATTTCCATACCTATATCAGAAGCGATAACAGCATCTATACCGAGAGGCTTGAGGATTCGGCTGAGTTCATCTCGTTTTTTTACATTGTGAGTAGCTATTAAGAATTTCATAATATATCGCCTTTACCAATAAGATTAGAGATAGAATTTATCGATCGAACCGTAGAGTGAATCAAGTTCGGAGTCTTCACCACTATCGGACGAAACGACAGTCTGAGTGATTTCTTCGATTTCTGCGGCTGTACTCTCCTGTCCCTGCTGATACTCTTCGCTGCCTGAGAAAACTGCTGGGCTATTTCCTTCGGAACATTCTCCCTGGGAAGAATTTTCATATCCGTCAACCCCACCTGATACATCATCGTATCCGTCATCTTCGCCACTTTCCATGAGGTTTTCAAAAAATTCCTTAACGGCTTGTTCTGCTTCGCTTGTGTCTGTGAGTTCAACTTTTTCGAGCGGCTGTTCATATACAGGTAACACCTCATTTTCCTTTTCTTTATAACTTTCGGGAAGTTCATTGAAGAGACTTTCTGCAAACATTTTCGGGTTGAAAGGCTGAAGATCATCGATACCTTCACCTACACCGATAAATTTAACGGGAATCTTGAGTTCATTCTTGATTGCAAGAACAACACCGCCTCTTGCAGTACCGTCAAGCTTTGTAAGAACAATACCTGTGATTTCGGCAACGTTCATAAATTCTCTTGCCTGATTTACCGCATTCTGACCTGTCGTTGCATCAAGCACAAGAAGAACTTCACGGTCTGAGTAAGGAAGTTCACGGTCAATGACTCTGTAAATCTTACCAAGCTCATCCATAAGATTCTTCTTATTGTGAAGTCGTCCTGCAGTATCACAGATAAGAATATCTGCCATTCTTGATTTTCCTGCCTGGATTGTATCGAAAATAACAGCAGCAGGATCTGCACCTTCCTTGTGTTTGATAATTTCAACACCGGCTCTTTCTGCCCATACATCAAGCTGATCGATTGCAGCAGCTCTGAATGTATCGGCAGCACCGAGAATTACCTTTTTACCCTGAGCCTTGTACATAGATGCCATTTTACCGATTGTTGTTGTCTTACCGACACCGTTTACACCGATAACAAGAATGATTGACGGCTGAGTAACAAGCCCCATATCTTCGCCGCCGTAAAGTTTATCTGCAACGATTGATTTGATTTCATCCTTAACCTGCTTTGTGGATTTGAGTTTCTGTTTATTTACTCTGTCGCGGAGTTCTTCTGTAATTTCAACAGCTGTCTGAACACCGACGTCGCTCATAACAAGTATTTCTTCAAGTTCCACAAAGAGATCATCTTCAAAAGTATCAAATGAATCGAGCATTTCGTCGATTGCATGTGACATCTTATCTCTTGATTTTTTAAGTCCGAAACTGAACTTTTTAAATAAACCTGCCATAATAAGTCTCCTATTCTAAACCGAGGTCCTGAGCCATCTGCGCAGTTTTAAGCTGAAGAAGCTTTGAAATACCCTGCTCCTGCATAGTAACACCGTAAAGCATATCGGCTTCTTCCATTGTGCCTCGTCTGTGTGTAATAAGTATAAACTGAGTATTATCTGTCATATTCTTGAGATATCTTGCGTATCTGAGAACATTTACATCGTCAAGAGCGGCTTCAACTTCGTCGAAAATACAGAAAGGTGACGGAGTTACTTTAAGAATTGAGAACAGAAGTGCAATAGCACAAAGTCCCTTTTCACCACCTGAAAGCAATGACAGATTCTTTACGTTTTTGCCAGGAGGCTGTGCTTTGATTTCAATTCCGCATTCGAGAATATCATTTTCATCCTCAAGAATCAGTTCTGCATTGCCTCCGCCGAAAAGCTCCTTGAAAGTTGCAGAAAAATTAGTGTTGATTATATCAAATCTCTCACGGAACTGAACAGCCATTTTATCTGTAAGAGAATAAATAAGCTTTGTAAGTTCGGATTTTGACTTTTCAACGTCATCAAGCTGCGTCTTCATGAATTCATAACGCTCTGAAACTTCTTTATATTCATCAATCGCAGCAACATTGACACTGCCGAGAGCTTTGATTTTGCCCTTGATTTCTGCAAGTCTCTTCTTAGCTTCTGAAAGAGATTCAAGCTTTATATCTAGTTCCATAGCTTCTCTTCTTGTGAGTTTATACTCTTCATAAAGCTTGGCTTCTGTTTCTTCCTGCTCTTTTACAAGTGCATTTTTCTTCTCTTCAAGTCTTACAAGTTCACCCGAAAGCTTTTCTTTCTCTTCTGTCTTTTCACGTTCCTTCTGACGAAGCTCACCTGACTGTTTTTCGCAGAAATCTCGTTTTACGGTAAGAGCTGATACTTCATTTTTTGTAGTTTCTATCTGTTTATGAAGTTCACTTGATTTTGAATTGAGTTCTTCAATTCTGAGAGCAAGTTTTTCGTTCTTTTCAAGCGCTTCTCTGATTTCCATGTCAAGTCTGCCGATCCTGTCGGTCTGACCGTTCTTGCGCTCTTCAAGATCTTTTATCTGCTGATTATAATTTTCGGTATCGCGCATGAAAGCCACGATTTCGAGATTTATTACAGAAATTTTCTCATTGATTGAATCTCTCTGAACTGAAAGATTCTGTCTGTCTCCGCTGAGCGAATCTGATTTCTGACGATAAACAAACATCTCGGCTTCAACTGCAGCTGCAGCAGTTTCAGAGTCTTTCATAACCTGACGGAAATGATTAATTCTTTCAGTTGCAGATAATGTTTCGTCTGATAAAGTTTTAAGAGCACTTTCTGAAACATTGAGTTTACTTTTTGCAATTGACAATACAGAATCAGCTTTAATTTTATCTTCCTGTGCTCTCATAAGGTCACCTTTTGCACCTTCAAGAGCAGCATTATCAGCATTGTATTCTTCTTTTATCTTTTTAAGATCAGCTTCAAGTTCAGAAAGTCTGATTTCATCTTCTGAAACTTCGTTTTTCAGTCTTTCAATCTCATTTGCTCGGGAAAGGAATCCTGAATGGTTGATCTTTGAACCGCCGGTCATTGAACCGCCTGCGTTAATAACCTGACCGTCAAGTGTAACAATCTTGAAACGGTGTTTATATTTTCTGCCGATATGAACAGCGGAATCAATATCATCAGTAACAACTGTTTTACCGAGAAGTGAATTTATAATTTCTTTATACTGACTGTCACAATTTACTATATCGGAAGCAACACAGAGATAACCTGTACACTCATCAAGATCATCTTCGTTGAGATCTCTGCCTCTGATTGTACTCATGGGGAGAAATGTTGCTCTGCCGAGATTGTTGTTTTTAAGATAATACATAGCTTTTTTTGCATTATCTTCATTTTCTGTTACAATATGCTGAATTGCATTACCCAATGCTGTTTCAATAGCAAGTGAATATGTATCGGGAACAGAAATAAGCTGAGAAAGAGGACCGTGAATACCTTTAAGGGTTCCGTGTGAAGATGACTTCATAACAGTTTTTACACTGCCCTGATAACCTTCCATATTCTTTTCCATATCTTCAAGAATACGTACACGGTTCTTTTTCTGTTCAAGATCGAGTGAAGCCTTGTCTGTTGAGAACTTGTGCTGTTCAAGTTTCTGTGCCTTTGACTTGACTCTTATCATGTATCCTGAAACTGAATTTGTAAGAGATGAAATCTTTTCTCTGTGAAGCTCTGATTCTGTTTCACAAGCAGCAACTTCTGCTCTTATTTTTTCAATTTCCTGCTTTTTAAGTACAATTTCTTCTTCAACAGAAGACTGTCTGTTTTCTATTTCTTCAAGAGAAGATTTTGCAGATGTATGTCTGATATTTTCTTCACTCAACTTACCTGTAAGAGAAGATATAATATCTGAAATTCTTATATATTCATCAGAAACATTGACATCGCGTTCACGAAGACCGTCAAGCTCTGCAGAAAATGCTTTAATTTCGGCATTTTTATTATCAATAAGCTGCTTTACCTGAGCAATAAGCTCAATTGTTTTTGCAATCTGTTCATCTATCTGAACAGTAGAAAGATTTTCCTGAGACTTTTCGCGTTCTATACGTTCAACAGTTGCCTTATTGTGCTCAATTGAATTCTTATTAACGGCAACAAGAGATTCAACAGAAGCTACTTCATCTTCAACAACACGGACATTTCTCTGAATTTCATCTATTTTAATATTGATGTTTCTTATTTCTTCAGCTGTTTCTTCACTGAGTGCAATAATTTTTTCAAGCTCTTTTTCTGCCTGACCGTAATGCATATTGGCAACGGTATATTTATTACTCTGTTCTCTGATAAGATCTGCTGATCTTTCAAGTATATCGAGCCACAGACCTATTTCAAGAGTTTTTCTCTCTGAAGCGAGAACAAGAAACTTCTGAGCTTTTTCACTCTGTTTTTCAAGAGGTCCGACACGTTCTTCAAGAGAAGTGAGAATATCTCTGAGACGAAGAAGATTTTCCTCTGCCTGAGAAAGTCTCTTGAGTGCATCTGCTCTGCGGTAACGGTAATGTGAAATTCCTGCAGCTTCTTCAAACATTTCACGTCTGTCTTCCGATTTTGCAGATACCATGTCCTCAATTCTGCCCTGACTGACCATTGAATAACCGTCACGGCCCAGACCTGTATCCATAAACAGCTCATGGATATCACGGAGTCTTACAGATTCACCGTTAATTTTATATTCACTTTCTCCCGAACGGTAAAAACGTCTTGTAACGGCAACTTCATCACTGTCTTTATTAAGCTGTCTGCCTGCATTATCAAGACGCAGAGTTACTTCTGCAAAGCCCTGCGCTCTTCTGTTTTTGGTTCCGCTGAAAACAACATCCTCCATTTTGGAGCCACGGAGAGATTTTGTGGACTGTTCACCGAGAACCCATTTAACAGCATCGGCTATATTACTTTTTCCCGATCCGTTGGGACCTACAACTGCAGTCATACCCTTGCCGAATTCAAGCTTTGTTTTTTCGGGGAAGGATTTGAATCCCTGCATTTCAAGTGATTTTAAATACATATTATTCCTCTATTCGGAGCATATATTTACTGAGATTTTCATCAGACTTTACAACAGCCTGAATCCCCATATGGGAAAGTCTCTCTATATTGCTTCTTTTCTGTCCCGTCATTTTGGAAATTTCTGACGGACAGACATATATTGTTATTTTTCCTGTTATATTATTTTCATTGATGATTGAGCAGCACTTTTCAAAGTACAGCCTGCTCTCACACAGTTCCCTGAATGCCGGATGATATGCGCCTGCAACAAAACCTTCATCCACATTTCCGCCTGAATGAAGTCCGAGACGGATTACATTTATATTTTCCCTGTTGAACATATCAAGCAGTTTGCTGCATATTTCAACAGCTTCGTCCACAGACTGAGGATTATACTCACCCTGTCTGTAAAGTGAAGCAAGACGGGTGTTTTCAAGTACAACTGTAGGATAAATTCTGACAGTATCAGGTCTGAGAGCAATGATTTTTTCTGCTGTCATAACAACTGAATCATCAGTGTCGCCGTACAGTCCGGTCATCATCTGAAGACCGAGTTCAAAGCCGTGTTTTTTTATAAGTTCACATGCTTTTTCAACATCGGCAGCAGTATGCCCTCTGTCATTCATTGCAAGAACTGTATCTGACATGCTCTGAGCACCAAGTTCAATTGCAGTTACACCGTATCTGCGGAGAATAGCCAGAACATCCTCATCGATCGCATCGGGTCTTGTTGAACATCTTATACCCTTGAACATTCCGTTGCTGACGTAAGGATAAGCACATTCAAGAAGATATATCATGTAATCTCTGTCAATTGCCGTAAAACTGCCACCGAAAAATGCAATTTCACTTTCAGCACGGTCATAATCATTACGTGTTGCAATTTTTACGGCATTGTCAATATCATCTTTTGTCAGTTTTTCGGATTTTCCCGAAATTGTTTTCTGATTACAGAATGAACACATATGAGGACAACCCTCATGAGGCACAAAAAGTGCAACGTTTATGTGTTTCATACTTCCACGCCCATAAGTCGGAGGGCTTCTTTAGCAGCCATCTGTTCTGCCTGTTTTTTGCTTCTGCCCTCTCCTGTTCCGATAACATTACTGTTAAGTTTTACCTCTACAATAAATGTTTTGGCATGATCGGGACCTGATTCACCGGCCATGAAATACTCGAGAATTTCACCCGGGTTTTTCTGAACGATTTCCTGCAGTGCGGTTTTGTAATCAGTAATTGCAGGTTCTTCGATCGAAGCATTTGCAATAAATCCGAGAACAAATTTCTTTGCCTCCTCAAAACCTGCATCAAGATAAATTGCAGCAATGAGTGATTCAAAGGCATCTGCAAGAATTGACGGGCGGTTACGTCCGCCTGTATTGATTTCACCTTTACCCATATACATAAACTCACCGAGCTTTATGGATTGTGCAAACTGATACAGTGACTTTTCGCATACCATTGAAGCTCTTGTTTTTGTAAGTTTGCCCTCAGGCATTTCGGGATGGTGTGTAAAGAAAAATTCTGCAGTGATCATACCGAGCACCGAATCGCCGAGGAACTCAAGACGTTCGTTATACATCACTTTTCCGTTCATCTCGTTTGCATATGATGAATGTGTCAGTGCTGTCTGCAGTAATTTTTTATCTTTGAATTTATATCCGATTATCTGTTCAAAAACATTCATTTTGTCAACTCAATCAATAATAGTATTTTTTAAAATTTCAAGACTTCTCTGAGCCAATGCACCGTAACGCTCTTTTTTATCCCTGATTTTTTCAGGCAAAGCAGGAAGAAGTCCGAAAGATGCTCCCATAGGCTGGAAATTTGTGACATATCCGTCACTTATGTAACGTGAAAGTGCACCTATCATGTTTTCGGGAGCAAGAGTTACAGTTTCTTTGCCGAGAATTCTTCTTGCGGCATTGATACCTGCCATGATACCTGCAGAAGCTGATTCCATATATCCCTCAACGCCTGTTATCTGACCTGCAAAGAACACATAGGGATGTTCTTTCATGGAAAAATCACTGTTGAGAAGACGGGGGGAATCGATAAATGTGTTTCTGTGCATTACTCCGTATCTTACAAATTCCGCTTCACGCAGTGCAGGAATCATTGAAAATACACGCTTCTGCTCCGGGAATTTAAGATTTGTCTGAAAACCAACAAGGTTATACATGGTACCTTCCTTGTTTTCTTTGCGAAGCTGAAGTACTGCCCACGGTCTGTGACCTGTTTTGGGATCTCTGAGACCTACAGGTTTAAGAGGACCGAAACGGATTGTATCCGCTCCTCGTTTTGCCATAATTTCAACAGGCATACAACCCTCATAAACATGCTTTTTATCAAACTCATGAAGTTCTGCAATTTCAGCATTTATAAGTGCTTCGTAAAAAGCCTCGTATTCCTCTTTATTCATGGGGCAATTGATGTAATCATCCTCACCGCCACGGTCATATCTTGACTGCAGGAATGCATTATCCATATCTATGCTGTCTGCTTCGATAACGGGGGCAGCAGCATCAAAGAAACTGAGAAATGCACTGCCTGTAAGCTCTTTTATACTTTCTGCAAGAGCATCTGAAACAAGAGGTCCTGCAGCAATAACAACTGCATCGTAACCTTCGGGAATTGATGTGATTTCTTTTCTTATTACGTTTATACCGGGAGTATTTTCTATTGTTTCAGTTATAAGTGATGAAAAAATATCTCTGTCAACAGCAAGTGCACCGCCGGCGGGAACTGCAGACTTTTCTGCACATTCAACACATATGCTGCCGAGCATTTTCATTTCTGCCTTAAGCAGTCCTGATGCAGATTCAAGTCTCATTGCCTTAAGGGAATTTGAACACACAAGTTCACACAGATTAGCTGATTTATGAGCAGGTGAATATCTTGTGGGTTTCATTTCATAAAGGTCAACTTCAATTCCCCTTTTTGCAAGCTGATTTGCACACTCAACGCCTGCAAAACCTCCGCCGATTACTGCTGCTTTACTCATCATCATTCTCCGGATTCTTTTTACTTCTTGAAACTTTCTGTTCATATCCGCAACCGTCAGCATGGCATTTCATAATACCGCCTCTTGCCTTGAACAAGGTTTTGCCGCACTGCGGACATGCATCTGCTGTGGGAACATCCCATGTCATGAAATTACAATCGGGATAATTACCGCAACCGAAGAAAGTATGACCTTTTTTGGATTTTTTACCGATTACATCACCGCCGCATACGGGACATTTGCCTTGTGTCTGTTCCACATAGGGTTTTGTGTTTTTACAATCGGGATAGCCGGGACAAGCAAGGAATTTACCGTATCTTCCGACTTTTATAATCATATTTCTTCCGCATTTTTCACAGGGAATATCTGTTTTATCTTCTTCAAGCTGAATCTTGACACCTGCCATTGATTCCTTTGCTTTTGAAAGAGTGTTTTCAAATTCATCATAGAACTCATGAAGCATTGCAATATAATCAAGATTACCTGCTTCAACTTCGTCAAGATTAAGTTCCATACCTGCTGTGAACTTTGTATTTACAATTTTGGGGAACTGATCTTTGAGAAGCTTTGTTGTTGCAAAACCGAGTTCTGTGGGTTTGAGCTGTTTTCGCTCTCTCACAACATAATCTTTTGATGTGATTGTTGAAATAATTGTTGCGTATGTGCTGGGTCTGCCCACGCCTGTTTCTTCAAGCACCTTGATAAGTGATGCTTCTGTATATCTTGCGGGAGGCTGTGTAAAATGCTGTTCGGGAAGAAGTTCTCTGAATTTAAGAACATCGCCGTCGTGCATTTCGGGCATATTACTTTCGTTTTCAGCGTCTTCCTCAGTTACGTTCTGATAAAGAACTGTAAAGCCGTCAAACTTGACTGAATATCCGCTTGATGTAAACAGACAATATCCGTCGCAGCCTTCTTTTTCAGCTTTGATTTCAACCTTAACGGTATCCTGAATACAGTTTGCCATAAGACTTGCCATAAAACGCTTCCAGATAAGGTCATAAAGCTTATACTGATCTGTTGTAAGAGCAGCTTTTGCCTCTGCGGGAGTGAGTGCGGGAACAGTAGGTCTGATTGCTTCGTGACCGTCCTGAGATCTGCCCTTTGTTTTGAAATATTTGGGTTTCTCGGGAAGATATTTATCACCGTAAACACTTCTGATATAGTCATTACCTGCAGCTCTTGATTCTTCGGAAATACGAAGAGAGTCTGTTCTCATGTAAGTGATAAGACCTATTGAGCCGTAACCGGGAATGTCAAGACCTTCATACAGCTCCTGAGCAATTTTCATTGTCTTCTTAGATGTAAAACCAAGTCTGTGAGAAGCATCCTGCTGAAGTGTTGATGTGATGAAAGGAGGCATAGGCTGTTTTTTTCTTACACCTTTCTTTACACTGTCAACTGTATATACGGCACCGTCAATACGGCTTACGTATTTATCACTCTGCTCTTTATTTTCGATTTTGATTTTTCCTGTTTCATCACCTACAAAAGATGCCTTAAAAACCTTTCTTGAATGAGGAGCAGAAAGCTTGGCTGTAATTGACCAGTACTCTTCGGGAACAAAAGCATTGATTTCTTCTTCCCTGTCAACAATAAGACGGACAGCTACACTCTGAACACGACCTGCAGAAAGACCTCTTCTGATTTTCTGCGAGATAAACGGACTGAGTCTGTAACCCACAAGTCTGTCAAGAATTCTTCTTGCCTGCTGAGCATTAACAAGATCCATGTCAATCTTTGAGGGATTTTCCATGCCGTTCTGAACACTTGTCTTATTGATTTCATTGAACTTTACTCGTTTTGTCTTATTGAGATCAAGACCTAAAATTGTAGCAAGATGCCATGAAATTGCTTCACCTTCGCGGTCCGGGTCAGTTGCGAGATAAACTTCGTCACTTTCGTTTGCAAGTGTTGTAAGTTCCTTGACGAGCTTTTCCTTTCCTTTTATTGTCACATATTTGGGTGCAAAGTCATGAGCAACATCAACACTGAGCTTTGACGCATATAAATCACGCACATGACCCATAGATGCCTTTACTTCAAATCCTTTGCCGAGATATTTTTTGATTGTACCTGCTTTTGTGGGAGACTCCACTATAACTAATTTTGACATATCATCAATCCTGTATATAAATTTTAATTTATTTTCAATCCATATCGTTTTCCGCTGTACATTGTAACAAAGCCGTAAAGCTCAAGTTCTGTAACTGCAGAAAGCACATCCTGAACCGCCATACCTGTTTCAACAACAAACTCATCTGCTGTTTTCGGTTCATCTGTTATTATCCCATATAATTTTTTTGCATTTCCGGTGGCATAATCAGGCAAAGTCTGTTTCTCTGTTGTTTTTAAAGTGTCTGTTTTTTCAGCACCGGCCGGACACTTTTTCACGGCACCTGCCGTACTTTTATTGTCAATAGTTTTCCATGTTATCTGAGTTGCAGGATAACTGATTTCATCCTTACCTGAAGCAGAATCATAATCAATTACCGGCATTACTCCCGAATTCACAGACAGAATCTGCTCCGAATAAAAGCTGATTATGTCAGAAACCTTCAGAACTGGAACTGCTCCGCTGTTGAGAAGGTTGTTTGTACCCTCGTTGTTTTTATTGAAAATTTCGCCGGGTACAGCGAAAAGATCACGGCCCTGTTTCATTGCATATTTTGCAGTTATGATTGAGCCGCTTCTGGCACCTGCTTCAACAACAACCGTACCCTGACACATTCCCGAAATCAATCTGTTTCTTACGGGGAAAGTATATCGTGTGGGTTCGGTAAAGGGAAGAAATTCACTTACCAGGGCACCGTTTTCTGATATTTCATCGCGCAGAGGCTTGTTCTCTTTGAGATATTCACAGCCGAGACCGCAACCGAGATAAGCAACAGTTCTGCCACCTGCCTGAATTGCGGAACCGTGAGCAACACTATCTATGCCCAACGCTCCGCCGCTGACAATAACGGCACCTGATTTTGCAAGAGCAAACGAAATATCTGCTGCAGCTTTTGTACCGTATTGAGATGCGTTTCTGGTACCTACAACACCTATACAGAAACTGTGAGTGAGAACAGCAGGATCCCCGCACACATAAAGCACAAGAGGGCTGTTATCAAGTTTTCTGAGCATAGGCGGATAATACTCGCTGTCGTACGGAATTATGTGCCAACCGTTGTTTTCGCACTGTTTCATAACCGTATAGGACTGTGACGGACTGTATTTTGCAAGAGAATCTGCAATTTTACGGTTTATTATGCCCGACATAAGCAGATTATTTCTGCCTGCCTCATAAATATTTACCGGATTGCCGAAATATGCAAGTATTTCGCCCGTATCCTTACCCGTGCCGAGTGTTCTCTGTAACCAGATCCAATATTCAACCGGACAATTCATCTGACCATCTCCCACATTATCATACAGGCCGCAGCTGCTGCATTGAGCGACTCTGCTCTGCCTTTCATGGGAATTGTAATGGCTTTACTGCACGAAGAAATTGTTTTTTCCGTAAGACCGTTGCCCTCATTACCGACAACGCAAATCATACCCTTTGATTTGTCTATTTCGGTTACAGGCACTGCATCTGCTGAAGGAACAGCGGCATAAGTATTCATACCTTTACTGTTGCAATCCTCAATAAACGACGGCAGATCAGCAACGGAAAAAATATCAAGACGCAACAACGATCCCATTGCCGAACGAAGAGCTTTGGGATTGTATATGTCGCAGCCGCCGCAGATTATCATTCCGTCAAGCCCGAGAGCTTCTGCAGTTCTTGCTGCTGCACCGAGATTATCAGGCGTCTGAATATTCTCCATGGCAATATATATACCATTATAGTTTATTTTATCTATATTAAAGAATTTGTCAAGTGTTTTGCACACACAAAATACTCCCTGATTGTTTTTTGTGTCAGAAAGTTTGGAGGCAATCTCTTCGGTTATCTCGTAAACACATGCAGAAACACTGAGCAATGTGCCGAGTTCTGATAAATATTTCTTCAGTGCGTTTTCTGTAACAAAAACTTCCTCGGGACAAATACCGTTTTCTGCTGCGTCACAACACAAACGAAGCCCCTCAAGAAAAAACATTCCTGTCTTTTTTCTGTAGGAACTTTCGGTGCAGAGTTTAGATGCATTTTTTATTTTTTCGTTGTTTCTGCTTGTAATTTTAAGCATAATGTACACCCTTATATATCTCTTTAAAAAAGGGAAAAAGGGAATGCATGAGCATTCCCATAAATAATTCCTTATTACTTGAGTGCAGCCTTTGCCTGTTCTGTAAGAGCTGTGAAAGCTGCGGGATCAGC
>JAZOUN010000022.1:0-34771 GCA_045658165.1 Acutalibacteraceae bacterium | reverse complement strand
ATATATTATCTCGTGGATTCGTGCTTCGTCCTCGTTGATTTTGCCAACGGGATAGGTGATACCGTCAAACAGACTGCTTTTGAAAATCTTTGTAGTGCTTGTGCAGTAGTAATTTGCATTCGGTTCTGTCAGTTTTGCAAGATACTGTATATTGTCAAGAACTTCATCTTTTATAGGGCAGTTTTTATTGAGTTTTTCAAGGGGATTTCCCTCATTGTCGGTGTAGAAGAATGTACCCATTGCAATATCTGCATCGTTTTCTGTGAGTGTATTCAGTAATTCTTCAAAAGTTTCAGGTTCAATAAGGTCATCACTGTCCATAAAAAAGATATACTCGCCCCTTACAAGTGAAAGGGCGGTATTTCTTGCGGCTGAAACGCCTTGGTTTTTTGTATGGATAACTCTGAAACGCGGATCGGCAAGTGCCCATCTGTCACAGACTTCACCGCTTGAATCTGTAGAACCGTCATCAATCATGATAACTTCAAAGTCGGTATATGTCTGATTTCTGACACTTTCAAGTGTCTTTTCAATGTATTTTTCCACGTTGTAAACGGGCATAAGTACACTGATCATACTTGTCACTCCTTTGGTGTGGTGCGATTACTGATTCCAGAGTCTGCGTCTTCTTCTGTTTCTTATGAAGAAGTAAACAGCACTGATGCCGCCTGCTACAATAACTGCAATGCAGAATGCATCAATCCAGTCTGCTGACTGTGCATCTGAACCATCTTCTGCAGATATGATTTTAAGATCGGTCCAGAGAGTACTCTGAAGCATCTGTATTTTCTGCGGAAGATTTATAAACATTTCTGTGTTTTCTTTAAGAAAATCCTTTGAGGGGTATACCAGCTGATTGTTGACAATTTCGGGATCAAGAAGTTTTTCTGATTCTGTGTTAGGTGTTGCGTAACCTACAGTTTCGGCATTCATAGCCGCAATTTCAGGTTCACACATAAAATTGATGAACAGTTCTGCTTCTTTTTTGTGTTCGGTTGTTTTAAGAACACACATAGAGTCAACAAACATATTTGTTCCTTCTTTTGGAATAAAGAACTTTATGTCGGGATTTGTTGCCTGCATGACAAGAGCATCACCTGCGTAGTAGGGAGCAATCCATGCTTCTCCGGCTTCCATTTTATCAAAAATAGCATCCATGACATAAGCCTGAACAATAGGTTTCTGTTCGCTGAGTATTTTTGCGGCTTCCTGCCATTCGCTGTCATTTTCAGAATTTATGGAATATCCGAGTTTTGTAAGTGCAATTCCGAATGAGTCACGGGGATTGTCAAACATCAGGATTTTACCTGCATATTTTTCATTCCAGAGCAGCTCAAGACTGCAGTCAGCAACATCTGCTTCGTCAACGTGAGTGCTGTTGTATATGACAACAACCGTACCCCAGAGATAGGGAACAGAATACTTGTTTTCGGGATCGCTTGAAAGATTTTTATATGCAGAATCTATATACTTATAATTAGGTATATTTGAAAAATCAAGTTCTGCAAGCATATCTTCCTGAATAAGTTTGCTTATCATGTATTCGGAAGGAATGATGATATCGTAAGATGCGGCACCTGAAACAATTTTGGAATACATTGCTTCGTTGCTGTCGAAAGTAGTGTAGTTTACATCAATATAAGGGTATTTTTTCTCGAATATATCAATTGTTGACTGCTCAATATATTCACCCCAGTTGTAAACATTGAGGACAATCTGTTCTTCTGCAGATGCAATTACAGAAAATCCTGTTATAAGAATGCATAAACAGATAAAAAGGGACATGAATTTTTTCATTTTTTTGCCCCTTTCTTTTTTGCATCATCACGTGTCTGCTTGATATTTACAGAAACAAGAAGAATGAGAATTGTAACAAAAAGCAGAGTTGAAAGTGCATTTATTTTAGGAGAGTAAGGCTTTTTTGTCATTGAGAAAATTGTAACCGACAGTGTCTGCACTGTACTGCCTGAGTTGAAATAACTGATAATAAAGTCATCAAGTGACAGTGTGAATGCCATAATAAAGCCTGTTACAATACCGGGTTTTATCTGGGGAATAACAACCTTGAGAAAAGCCTTTGCAGGAGGACAGCCCAGGTCAAGGGCTGCATTGTAAATATTGTTATCCATACCTCTGATTTTGGGCAGAACTTCAAGTGTTACATAGGGGATACAGAATGTGATGTGAGAAATAAGAAGTGTTCCGAATCCCATTTCCATTGAATTTGATTTTGAAATGATGAAAACAAAAAGAATCATCATTGAAACAGCCGTAACAATTTCGGGGTTGACCATGGGGATATTGTTGACTGAAAGGTAAAGTTTTTTTCTGAATCCTTTCATTGAGTTGATTCCCACTGCGGCAAGAGTTCCTATAACTGTTGAAATAACAGCTGCAAGAACAGCAATAACAAGTGAAACGTACAGTGATTTCATTATAACGGCATCATTGAAAAGTTCTTTGTACCACTGCAGAGAAAAGCCTTCAAAAACACTTCTGCTTTTTATGCCGTTGAATGAATATACTATCATAACGATAATAGGTGAGTAGAGGAATGCAAACACAAGGAAGTTGTAAAATCTTGATACGTATTTCAAAACAGTCCACCTCCGCTTGTTTCTGCGTCCTTATCAAAGCGGTTCATGATGCCCATTGATATGAGAATCAGCACCATAAGTACAAGTGAAAGTGCGGCACCGACATTGTAATTGACTTCGCCTGTATTTCCAAGGAAATAGTTTTCAATAATGTCACCGATAAGATAAGTCATACCACCGCCGAGAAGCTTTGAAATGATGAATGTACTTACTGCAGGTACAAAAACCATTGTAACACCGGAAATAATTCCGGGTACGCTCTGAGGAAGAAGAACTTTTGTGAAAACATTAAGTCCGTTTGCACCCAGATCCTTTGCGGCTTCAATAACACTTTTGTCTATCTTTGTAAGAACTGTGTATATGGGAAGAATCATATAGGGGAGGAAGTTGTAAACCATACCCAGTACGATTGCCCCGTTTGTGTTTATCATTGCAAAACCCTCAAATTCATAACCGAAAAGAGAGAGAAAGCCTTTGAGTAATGTGTTTATAAGTCCCGTATCTTCAAGAATTGTCATCCATGCGTAGGTTCTTATAAGAAAGTTCATCCACATCGGTAACATAACAAGAAGCACCATCGTCTGCTGATGGCGTGCTTTCATTCTTGATATGCTGTACGCGAGGGGATATGCGAGAATAAGACATATAACAGTTGCAACGAATGCGAGTTCGATTGAAATTATATATGTACTTCTGTATTCCCAGATACTTGCAATATTTGTGAATGTGAAATTACCTGCAGCATCTGTAAATGCGTAAAACAGAACAAGTGCTATGGGAATTATGATAAAAATTGCCATCCACACGGTAAAAGGTGCAGTCATGGCACGCTGAAGTCCTTTTGAGTTCTTATTCATCGTCAGTGTCCTCCGTGTCAGCATTGACATCGGAAAGTTCATCGAACTCTTCGCTGAAACTGCTGAAATCACCGTAAAGACCACTGTATTCGCTCTTTTTCATAATGTGGATTGCATCAGGCTCAATATAAAGACCGATGTTGTCACCCACAAACTGTTCGTCTGTTGACTGAATCATCCATTTGAAACCGCCGATGTCAACGATTATTTCAAAATGAACACCCTTGAATGTGACTGAAGTTACCTTGCCCCTGAGCATACCCTTTTCTACGGGTACAACATCAACGTCTTCGGGACGCACAACAACGTCAACCTGCTCATTTTTACCGAAGCCCTTGTCAAGACATTTGAAAGTAGCGCCGGAGAATTCACATACGAAGTCTTCTTTCATAACACCGTCAACAATGTTACTTTCTCCGATGAAGTCAGCAACAAAAGCATTTTCGGGTTCGTTGTATATATCAAGGGGAGTACCTATCTGCTGAATTACACCGTTGTTCATAACAACGATTTTGTCCGACATAGAGAGAGCTTCTTCCTGGTCGTGTGTAACATAGATAAATGTGATACCCAGTCTCTGCTGTATATTTTTCAGTTCGTTCTGCATATCTTTACGCAGTTTGAGGTCAAGAGCACCGAGAGGCTCGTCCAGAAGAAGAACACGGGGTTTTACTGCAAGTGCACGTGCAATAGCCACACGCTGCTGCTGACCGCCTGACAGAGTGTTTATGTCTCTTGTTTCAAAACCTTTGAGGTTAACAAGAGAGAGCATTTCCGTGACAGTCTCTTTGATTTCTTTTTCTTTCTTTTTCTGGATTCTCAGACCGAATGCAATATTCTCAAAAACATTGAGATGTGTAAAAAGTGCATAACGCTGAAAAATGGTGTTAACCTGACGTTTGTGTGCAGGAACACCATTGATTAACTTACCGTCGAAAATAACATCACCGCTGTCAGGCTGCAAAAAGCCTGCAATGATACGAAGTGTTGTTGTTTTTCCGCATCCTGAGGGACCGAGCAAAGTGAGAAATTCTTTATCTTCGATAGTAAGATCAAGTTCTTTTAATATCTGTTCTCCGTCAAAAGCTACGGAGATTTTCTTCAGGTCAATAATGTTGTTTGCCAATTATGCAACCCCTCTCACAAATTGATGCATAATACTTGATTATGTATATAGTCAATATAATATTTTTTATTATAAAAGTCAACAATTTTTTTCAAAAATTAATATATAAGAAACATCGGGAAATAAATAATATTTTTGTGTAAGACATATTAAGACAATTTTTTCCGTTGTACAGCGTTATTATAGTTGTAAAATCTTAGTCGGAGGTTAATTTATGGTCTTGTTCAAGGCTGAAAAAGATACGTTGACAGCATATCTTGGCGGTGATATCGATCATCATACTTCAAAAAGCATACGGGATGCGATTGATTCCGAAATTTTCAGACTTATGCCGTCGGTGCTTAAACTTGATTTCCGTGATGTGAATTTTATGGATTCATCAGGTGTGGGACTTGTTATGGGCAGATATAAAACTGCACTTGTTTACGGTTGCAGAGTTGTTGTTTCATCAATGCCGCCGAAAGTCGAAAAAATTATGCAGATGTCAGGAATCGGAAAAATAATCACATTTGAAAAGGAATGATAGAATGAAAAAAATAAATGAAATGAAACTGACTGTTCAGGCAAAGTCAGTCAATGAAAGTTTTTGCAGGGTTGCAGTGGCATCATTTGCGTCTCAGCTCGATCCCACTGTGGAAGAGATTTCAGACATAAAAACGGCAGTGAGTGAAGCAGTTACGAACGCAATTGTTCATGCATATGTTTCAATTCCCGGAAAAATTTACATAACCGCAGTTCTTTATTCCGACAATATGCTTGTTGTTAAAATACGCGATACGGGAATCGGTATTTCAGACATAACAAAAGCAAGAGAGCCGCTTTTTACCACCGGCGGTGATGACAGAAGCGGTCTCGGATTTTCCGTTATGGAATGTTTTTCGGACAAGCTTAAAGTCACTTCCCGTGAAGGGAAAGGAACTACGGTTACGATTTATAAGAAAATCCGGGGAAAGAGTGTAAATGAATCGTGACATAACAGAAAGAAACAGACTTGTTTCGGAAAATATGGGACTTGTTCATGCCTGTGCTAACAGATTCCGCGGCAGAGGTGTTGATTATGAAGATCTTGTTCAGTCGGGTTGTATCGGTCTGCTGAAAGCCGCAAACGGTTTTGATGAAACAAGAGGATTTATGTTTTCAACTTATGCGGTACCTGCAATCATAGGTGAAATCAAACGTGTTTTCCGTGACGGAGGTGCTGTCAAAGTGGGAAGAAGTGATAAAGAAAAAGCAAGAAATCTGCTGATTCTTCAGGACGAAATGACAAATGAACTCGGACGATCACCCTCAGTTGGTGAACTTGCGCAAAGAGCAGGTTATGAGGTCGCGGAAACGTCACAACTGCTTTGTTCGGCAATGCCCGTGTTGTCACTTACCGTGGATGATGAAAGCGGAGAATGTAATGAAATTGATGTTACATCGGGTGACACAACAGAAGAAATGGGAGACAGTATTGCTCTTAAGGCAGCTGTTGAAAAATTGCCTGACAGAGACCGTAAAATTGTGGAATTCCGTTATTTTTCCGGTTATACACAGACTGTGACCGCAAAAAAACTCGGCATGACACAGGTTCAGGTGTCACGCCGTGAAAAAGTTATTTTGCAGGAACTGCGCAGAAAATTAGGTTGATAACATTTTTTACCATTAATAATAAACTGTATATTGCCTATAATATTTCTGACGGATACAGATTTTAAGCGTTTGCATTTGTATCCGAAAGCCCGTACTTCACAAGAAGTACGGGCTTTGAATTTTAAGTGTTAAAATGTCATCTGTTCGCCTGAATCTTCAGCAGAAAGTATAGCACCTGCAGAGGGAAGAGTTTTTGTTCTGTATCTCTGCGGTTTAACAAACATATCTTCAGTGTAACTTACAACAGAAGCAACACGGTGGCCTTTTTTCAGATTCATAACGGCAACACCCTGAGTGTTTTTTGTTGTTTTTGAAGAGATAGCACCAGAATTGAAAAGCAGAAGTCTGCCTGATGTTGATTTTATAACAAATTCAGCATCATCAATTATGTGGAATGCAGCAATGAGAGGTGACTTGTCACTGTATGCATTTATGAGCTTCTTTCTGTTCTGTTTTGTGACATAAGAAGCCATGTCAACCTTAGCAACCTTACCATTTTCAAAGAAGAAGAGCATATATCCCTTGTAGTCTGTGGTAACAGCCATGTACATACTGTTTTCGCCCTGATCAAATTCAAGTTTTGTTGGGATATAATCGCCTAAAAGGCTTGTCTTTGAATCTTCAAAATCATTTGCTCTTGATTTGTATGTCTGGCATTTGTCTGAGAAGAAAAGAAGTTCAGCCGCATTTGTTGAGTCAAGCTCTATGGTGATAAAATCGTTTTCTTTGAGCTTGTGGGCACCGCTCATACGCAGTGACTGAGGAGTAATCTTCTTGAAATAACCGTCATTTGTATAGAAAAGTCTTACGGGATAGTCGGGGATTGATTCATCCTTGTCTTCACCGTCTTCGGCATAATCATAGTCGATGTCGGTTTTTCTTTCTTTGCCGTATTTCTTCATTACATCTTTAAGTTCAGAAATTATAATGTTTTTGATTCTTGTTCTGCTTGCAAGAATATCTTCCATATCGGCAATTGTTTTTTTCAGTTCTTCGATATCTTCAAGTCGTTTCAGAATATATTCACGGTTGAGATGACGGAGCTTGATTTCAGCCACGTATTCAGCCTGAATTTCATCAATTCCGAAGCCTATCATAAGGTTGGGTACTACTTCTGCCTCTTCTTCGGTCTCTCTTACTATTTTGACAGCCTTGTCTATATCAAGAAGGATTTTCTGAAGACCTAAAAGAAGATGGAGTCTGTCTTTTGCCTTGCCCAGATTGTAGGCTGTTCTTCTTTTTATACATTCTGTTCTGAAACCGAGCCATTCTTCAAGGATTTCGCCTACACCCATAACCTTGGGCACACCGGCTATGAGTACGTTGAAGTTGCAGCTTGTGGGATCTTCAAGGGGAGTCTTCTTGAAGAGCTTGAGCATAAGTGCGTCTGCGTCAACGCCTCGTTTGAGGTCAATTGTGATTTTAAGACCGGACTTGTCTGTCTCGTCACGGATGTCACTGATTTCCTTGAGTTTTCCGCCCTTTGAAAGTTCAATTATCTTGTCGATGATTGCTTCAACTGTTGTTGAGGGGGGGATTTCTGTGATATCTATGCAGTTGTTCTTTTTATCGTATGTGTATTTTGAACGCACACGGATTGAACCTCTGCCTGTTTTGTAGATTTCATCAACCTTTTCTTTGTCATAAAGAAGAATACCGCCGCCGCTGAAATCAGGAGCTTTAAGTGTTTCTGAAACATCGTGGTCGGGATTTTTTATGAGTGCAATTGTTGTTTCGCAGATTTCATTAAGGTTGAATGAACATATGTTACTTGCCATACCTACGGCAATACCGAGGTTATTGTTGACAAGCACTGTGGGGAATGTGACGGGGAAAAGGGTAGGCTCCATCATTGAATTGTCGTAGTTGGGGACAAAATCAACAGTATCCTTGTCGATATCACGGAAAAGCTCACTGCTGATTTTATCAAGCTTTGCTTCTGTATATCGTGATGCGGCATAAGCCATGTTTTTTGAATAAGCTTTACCGAAGTTACCCTTTGAATCGATAAAAGGATGAAGCAGTGCTTCATTACCTCTTGTGAGTCTTACCATTGTTTCGTAGATTGCGCCGTCACCGTGGGGGTTGAGCTGCATTGTACGGCCTACAATGTTTGCAGACTTGATTCTTGCACCGTTCTGAAGGCCCATAAGATGCATTGTGTAAAGGAGCTTTCTGTGTGAAGGCTTGAAACCGTCAATTTCGGGAATAGCGCGGGACATGATAACGCTCATTGCGTAGGGCATGAAGTTTGTTTCAAGAATGTCGGTTATGTGCTGGGGCTGAATAATACCTGCTCCCGAGATGTGGGCATTGGGATTGAGTTCTTCTGTTTTTATTTCATCGTTTTTCTTTTTCTTTGCCATTTAATCCATTACCCCCTTTAACTTATATCTGCAAGGTCAATGTACTGATGACCTACCTGAGCAATGTGTTCTTTTCTTCCCTGAAGATTATCACCGAGAAGAAGTTCAAAAACATCTGCAGTGAGCTGAGCATCGGTGGGTTCAACCTTGATAAGTCTTCTTGTTTTGGGATTCATGGTTGTCATCCACATCATGTCAGGCTCGTTTTCACCAAGACCTTTTGAACGCTGTATTGTGTATTTTTTTTCACCGATTTCTTTTATGGCATCAGCTTTTTCCTGCTCGTTGTAAGCAAACCATGTCTGATTGCCTGATGTTATTTCGTAAAGCGGTGATTCTGCAATAAACACTTTTCCTGCCTCAATAAGAGTGGGCATAAGTGCATAAATCATTGTAAGAATAAGTGTTCTTATCTGGAAACCGTCAACATCGGCATCGGTACAGATGATGACTTTGCTCCAGCGGAGGTTATCGAGGCTGAATGTTGACATGTTTTTGTTTGCTTTTGTCTTTACTTCAACACCGCAGCCGAGAACTTTTATAAGGTCTGTGATGATTTCTGATTTGAACACCTTTGTGTAATCAGCTTTAAGACAGTTAAGAATTTTACCTCTTACGGGCATAATAGCCTGGAAAGCTGAATCTCTTGCCTGTTTACAGGCACCCAATGCAGAGTCACCCTCTACTATGAAGATTTCTCTTTCTTCAATATCTTTGCTTCTGCAGTCAACAAATTTTTCAACTCTGTTTGCCATGTCGTTGGAGGAGGAGAGTGTCTTCTGCAGATTGAGTCTTGTGGCTTCGGCTTTGACTCTTGAGCGCAGGTTTATAAGCACCTGGTCTGCAATTCTGTCAGCATCAAGCTTGTTTTCAATAAAATAGATTTCAAGCTGATGTCTTAAGAAATCTGTCATTGCCTGCTGAATGAATTTGTTTGTGATAGCCTTCTTTGTCTGATTTTCGTATGAGGTCAGAGTGGAGAAAGAAGAAACGATTATTACAAGACAGTCCTCAACATCCTGGAATGTAATTTTTCCGTCTGTCTTTGAATATTTACCTGTCTGTTTGAGGTAAGCATCAATCTGCGCAACAAAAGCACTTCTTACAGCTTTATCAGGTGCACCGCCGTGCTCAAGCCAGCTTGAGTTATGGTAATAGTCCTTGAGCTGTTTTGTTTTTGAGAATGCAAGAGCTACGTTGATTTTTACTTTGTATTCGGGTTTGTCTTCACGGTCACGGCCTTTCTTTTCGGTCTGCCATACCTGAGTTGTGGTGAAAGCCTCTTCACCGCAGTAATTATCAACAAAGTCTTTTATACCGTTTTCATAAACGATTTCAGTTGTTTCGAATTTTGTTTCGGTTATCTGATTTTTGAAAATGAATTTAAGACCATCGTTTACAACAGCCTGTCTTTCAAGCATTTCTTTGATATAATCGGCGGAAATGTCAATATCGGTAAAGACATCAAGATCGGGACGCCATTTGATTCTTGTACCGGTATCGCGTTTTGCGTAAGGCTCCTCGTTGAGACCGCCTACGGGCCAGCCTTTTTCAAAATGGAGAGTATAACACATTCCGTCACGGTGAATTTCCGCATCCATGTATTCTGATGCAAACTGAGTAGCGCAAAGACCGAGACCGTTAAGTCCCAATGAATATTCATAATTGCCGCCGTCGTTGGTGTCGTATTTACCGCCTGCGTACATTTCGCAGAAAAGAAGTTCCCAGTTGAATCTCTCTTCTTTGGGATTCCAGCCTACGGGCATACCTCTTCCGTAGTCCTGAACTTCGATTGACTTGTCAAGGAATTTTGTTACTACGATTTTGTTACCGTAACCTTCTCTTGCTTCGTCAATGGAGTTTGATATGATTTCAAATGCAGAATGCTGACAGCCGTCAATACCGTCTGAACCGAAAATAACGGCAGGTCTTTTTCTGACCTTGTCCGGGCCTTTCAGTACGACTATGTCTTCATTACCGTAATCTTTTTTCTTAGCCATGGTTCCTCCGTAAAACAATAATTTGTGCGGCTGTTGCACCGCCGGATGAATAATTGTTTAAAAACAATGTATATTACCTTACTATTATACAATATATTGTGTTTTCGTCAAGAGCTATTTTTTCGATTTTTTTTATCGGAAATTCAGAAAATTAAAAAATTTTGAAAAAAATTTAAAAAAAGACTTGATTTTTGTTTTTCGATGTGATAATATATGCAGGCAATGCGACGAGGTAAGTATGCTTCATCGTAATTGATCAGAGAAAGGATGTTTCACACAATGTCAGTTTGGGAGTATATCCTCGGTGCTGTTTTGATTGTAATTTCAATAGTTCTTATAATATTAGTTCTCCTTCAGGAGAGTAAACAGCAGGGTCTTTCAGGTGCTATCGCTGGTGGTGCAGATACATTTTTCGGCAAAAACAAAGGTCGCACAATGGAAGCAAAGCTCGAAAAAATTACAAAGGTTCTTTGTACAGTATTTATAATCCTCACTTTGGCTACAACACTTGTTGTTGGTTTCCTCGGTAAGTAAGGATTTATGAATAAAAGTGATTCAGTAGCTCAGTCGGCAGAGCACCTGCCTTTTAAGCAGGGTGTCCGGGGTTCGAATCCCCGCTGAGTCACCAGAAAAGACAAGTTTCTTCGGAGACTTGTCTTTTTTTTTGCTTTTGTAATTATTTTTTTATCAAATTTCAGTCATTTGACATGTTTATTTAATTATATAATAAAAATTATATTACAATCTTGTTAAAAAGGTTGAAATTCATTTTATGCTTTGTTATAATTTATACTAAGGTAAATTAATATTTACGGGAGGAATACTATTATGGCAAAAAACAATATGGTTCAGGATATTCTTGAAAATGCAGCAGAGCAGCTCGGCAGATTTGTAGGTAAGGTCAGAAGAGCAGATAAGCGCTTTCTTATTTTATCAGGTGTTGCGGTTGTTCTTGTAATAATTATGCTTTCTATTATCGTTCACAGTATTCGTGCAAACAAGGCTGATGAAGAAATTACAACAACTAATGATATTTCAAATATTTATGAGCTTCCTTCAGAAGAATATGAAGATGAAGCTGTTGTTTCCGCAACTGTCGGAATGTACAGAATTAATACAGGTGACAGTCCGTTCCTTAATATGCGTCTTGCTGCAGATAAGAATGCAGAAGTTGTAACAAAAGTTCCCAACGGTACTGAAGTTGATGTTATGTTTATTGATGACTACGGTGTAGGTACAGATTCCGACTACGGCTGGGGTTATATTGAATACAACGGCAAACGCGGCTGGGTATATATGGAGTATCTTACAAAATAATTTTAATTTAAGTATTTTTCTGTAACGGGAGAGATATTGATGGATAATTTAAACAACGGCAGAATGAATTCACAGAACAACAGCCGAAAAGTAGGCAGTAAGAGAAATGTGCCTCAGAATGTCGGTTCTGAAAAACAGGTGAATAAAACTCCTGTTGCCGGCAATGTCGGAGACGATGTAAATTCTTTAAGAAAGAGACAGCCCGATATTTCTGATAATATTCAGACTCAGAACGGTGATAAAAAATCTGTTGAAAAGAAAACAGTAAAAAAGCCTAAGAAAGAACATAAGAATTTCCGCAGATTTGGAATTCTCATCTGTTCACTTATTCTTATCGGTATGATTTCTGTTTCATCTGTAGGAATTTATGTTCTCAAGAATATTTCAGATTTTGTTAACGGTGATATTGCAATCAATCTCAATGAGTATAAGGCAAATCAGAGTCAGACAACTATTCTTTACACACTTGACGAAAACGGTAACGAAGTTGAACTTACAAGACTGCACGGCAATGAAAACAGAATCTGGGTAAGTCTTGATGAAATGCCTCAGAATCTTCTTGATGCTTTTATCGCTCTTGAAGATAAACGATTTGAAAAACATTCAGGTGTTGACTGGAGAAGAACACTCTCTGTTGCAATCGTTCCCTCTAAAAAGGGTGAAGGCGGTTCAACCATTACACAGCAGCTTATCAAGAACCTTACAGGTGACCGTGATGTCACTTATATAAGAAAATTCCGTGAAATTCAGAATGCTCTTAACCTTGAGAAACATTATTCCAAGGAAACAATTCTTGAAGCATATCTTAATACACTTTATCTTGACGGTGGTTGCTACGGTGTACAGACTGCATCTGAATATTACTTCGGTAAGGATGTAAGCGAACTTAACCTTGCAGAATGTGCATGTATTGCGGCAATTACCCAGGCTCCCAGAGCTAACAACCCCATGATCAATCCTGAAACAAATAAGGAAAGACGTGATTATGCTCTTGAGTGTATGCTTGATCCGGAAAACGGGTTTATAACTCAGGAAGAGTACGATGAAGCTATTGCATATGATCTTGTTTTCACCAATGACGAAGATTTTGTTCCCTCTGAAAATGAAGAGGCATCAGAAGAAATGATCGAAGTCAATGAAAACAATGTAGGTCAGGAAAAAGATGAAGTCCAGAGCTACTATGTTGACTATGTTATTGAAAAAGTTATAAGCGACCTTATGGATGCTTATTCTTACTCATACAATGAAGCATGGAGACTTGTATACTACGGCGGTCTCAAGATTCATGTAGCTGTTGACCTTGATGTTCAGAAAGAGCTTGAAGACGTTTACTATAACAGAAAAGGTTTCCCCGAAAAGACAAATTCATTCGGTGAAAAGGTTCAGTCCGATATCGTTGTAATGGACTATACGGGCAGAGTTGTAGGTATAGTCGGTCAGGCAGGTGAGAAACAGGGTGCAAGAAGTCTTAATATTGCAACATCATCAAGACGTCAGCCTGGTTCATCAATCAAGCCTCTCAGCGTTTATTCAGTTGCTGTTGACAGCAATATGTATACATGGTCTTATCCCAAAGTTCAGAACTACGGTATTCTTGTAAACGGTGAAAGATGGCCTCACAACTACGGCGGAGATCCCGGTTCACCCGGTTACTATGAGACAATTCAGCAGGCATTGGCACCGTCTCATAATACAGTTCCTGCTCAGATTGTTCAGTCTCTCGGTGTTCAGAAGTGTTATAACTGGCTTATAGATGCATTTAAATTCACTTCTCTTGAAAAGAGTGATGCTGACTATGCTCCTCTTGCCGTTGGTGCTATGTCACACGGTGTTTATGCTATTGAAATGTGTGCGGCATATACAACATTCGGTAACGGCGGTGTATATTATGAGCCTTACTGTTATTACACCGTAACAAACAATACAGGTTCAACAGTTTACCTTACACATAACGATTCAGGCGAACAGGTTATGGATGTGGGTACTGCAGATGTTATGAACAAACTTCTCCAGACTGTTGTTACATCCGGTACAGGTAGCGGATATAAAGTGTCAGGCTTTGACATGTTTGCAAAAACAGGTACAACAACAGACGAAAAAGACCGTTGGTTCATAGGCGGCACACCCTATTATGTCTGCTCCGTATGGATGGGTTACGCCGAACATGCAGAACCTCTTAATCTCGGTACAAACTATTGCGGTAAGATTTTCCAGAGCGTTATGAATAAACTGCACGAGAATCTTCCTGCAAAGGATTTTGAATTCAGTGAGGATATTGTAAGAAAGTCCTATTGTTCAAGAACAGGACTTATTGCAGGAAAAGGCTGCGGAGTCGGCGGTGCAGGTTGGTACAAGACAGATTCAATTCCCTCAACATGTACTTCATGCAGATAAAATAAAGGTCAATTAAGGAGATTTTTCAATGGTTATAATGTCCGTGGATTACGGTGATGTCCGTACAGGTCTTGCTGTATGTGATAAAAACGAAATACTTGCATCACCTGTCTGTGTTATTGCTGACAGCAATAGGGATTCACTTGTTGAAAAAATCATGGTTCATGCAGAAGAACGACGTGCAGAATGTTTTGTTGTAGGTCTTCCTAAAAACATGGACGGTTCAGAAGGTTTCAGAGCTGAGGCATGCCGTGAGTTTGCATCACTGCTTGCTGAAAAATCAGGTTTCGATGTAAATCTTTATGATGAACGTCTTACAACAGTTTCGGCACATAATATTCTTAATATGACCGATACCAGAGGAAAAAAACGAAAGGCTGTTGTTGATGCTGTTTCAGCAGTTATGATACTTGAAGATTATATGGCACATCGCCGCAACAGCAGATAACAAATAAGAAAAAAGGTTTTACCCTGCTTTTACTGAATTTTCAGGAAGCAGGGTTTTTCTTTTTTTTATATAAATCTGTTATTATCTTTTTTATGATTCAATGATGTGATACGGGAAGAATCAGGAATTCTTTCTTCCAACAGTCCTGCTCCGCCTGCCATAAAATCATTCTGCATGAATCTTTTCTGCATAATGTTATTGAATATGCAGTTTGCGGCTGAAAGAAAGCTCATGCCAATGTGGTGAGACATGTAGCTTCTTATAATTTTATACTTTTGTCCTTCTGTTCTTTCCCGTGTGAAATCAATGGCTTCAAAAAAGCCGAATTTTCCGTACATACCGTATTTTTCAAGCTCTTTAAGATTTTTCAATGAAGAATGGGGATCATAACTTAAAGTAAGAAATGAAGAATAAGGTGATATCACAGTTTCATCTGCAGGAAATCTTCTGAGTGCAAGTTTTTCTGTGCCGTGTGCTTTGTACTGATAATTGAGTGTTGAATCAAAAGAAAAATAACCGCTTTCCGAAATTCCGTAGGGGATATTCATTTTTTTAACTCTTTTTTTCTGACAGTAAATGCAGTAATGCAGTGCTTCGTATTCAAGTGTGTTCTTTTCTGACGGAATGAAAATTGCAGGCATGAAATATTCAAACATTGTTCCTGACCAGGAAACTGCTCCCGAATATCTTCTGCATACTGAAAGTGTTCTGCCTAATGTTTTCCAATGTTCAACAGGAACTTTTCCCGATGCTGCGGCAAAATAGCTTGTCATTCTCGCTTCACTCATTAGTAAATCAAAATAACTGTCCGAAAATTCTTTTTTTTCCGTATTGTAACCTATTCTGAACAAATTCCGTCTTTTGTTATACAGAAATTCCATGTTGCAGTTTTCTGTAAGGCTGTTACATTTTTGTATAATTTCATTGAGTTTTTCGTTCTCCTGAAGATAACTGCGAAGTCCTTGCCCGAGTGCCGTAATACAGCACATAAAGTTTCCGCTGTCTACAGTTGATATGAAATATTCGGGAATTTTTTCAAGAGTCCGGGTGTCATACCAGTTGTACAGATGACCTTCATATTTTTCAAGTTTATCGATGGAATCAAATGAATTTCTCAGTAAAAAGTACAGTTCGTCGGAATTTATAAATTCAAAATCCCTTGCCGCAAGAAATGCACACAGCATCATTCCTATATTTGTTGGTGATGTTCTGTGGGCTGTTCTGTATACGGGAGTTTCCTGAACATTGTCGGGAATCAGAAAGTTGTTTTCTTTTGTGCAGTGTTCTTCATAAAAACGCCACATAGCTCTGCAGTATGTTTTCAGCTGTATTGTTTCGTTTTTGGTGATTTCCTGTTTGTTTTCTGTTTTCTTTTTTGCAGATAATAATGAAAATGGAATATCAAGCATAAAGAAAAATCCTGCTGTTTTTGCAATCGGCGGTGCATATAACAGTAAAAATAAACCTATGAAAAAAGACGGAAGAGTCTTTTTGAACATTGATATGATTCTGTTTTTATCACTGTCAGATGCGGTTGTCCATTCCAGCAGATGTTTTTTCGTTACTATCATTCTGAATAATGCTCTTGCAATTGCATCAAGGCTGTTAAGTGCGTTTTCCGGCAGTGAAATGAGTGCGGCAAAAGCACGTTTTATACAGGTTACTGCATATGAATCATTTTCTGAAAAATAACGTCTGAAAAGAATGGAAATACCGCCTGAGAGCAATGTGATAAAACATGAAAACAAATCAGGCATTACGGCAGAAAGAACTGCAACTGCGCTTGTGACCGTTGCCGTCGGCTCATTTACAAAAACAGAAATTATCAGACATAATAATGATAAAAAGGGAGTCACGGCACGACGTACATTATCAATAATCCAGTATCTGCCGAGTGAATCTGAAGTAAAGGATGTTTTCTTTTTCTGTCTGAATAAAAAACGCAGATTCTGAACATCACCTCGTATCCATCTGTGCAGTCTTTTAAAATATGCTGTCTGATTTGACGGAAAAGAGTCTGTAAGTGCAGTTGTACCGGTGAAGGCTGTTCGCAGAAGAATTCCCTCTATAATGTCATGGCTGAGAATTTTTTGCTCAGGTAAACGGTCTTTCATAATTGTGTAAAATGCATTAACATCAATCAGCCCTTTGCCCGAAAAAATGCTTTTTCCGAACAGTTCCATATATTTTTCGCGCATATGTCCTGTATAGGAGGGCAGACCTCCGCACCCTGCCATTACAGATGAATAGTAAGTTGCCGAAGCGGAACTTATCTGCGTTTCTGTTGCAGGAGATATTATTGCGTAACCTGAAATGACTTTCCTGAGTAATTGTGATACTACAGGTCTATTGAGCGGATGAGACGCAATTGCAACAAGTTCGTTAATACAGCCTGGCGGCATATTTGTATCGCTGTCAAGTGCCATTACGTATTTTGCATTTTTCAGATTTTCTTTGTTGCCGTGCAGAAGAGTGAAGTTATCTGTTCCGTCATGTATATAATTTATCAGTTCACCTATTGCACCTCTTTTTCTTTCATAGCCCGTAAATTCGTTTTCTGTACAAGAATATACTCTTTTTCTTACTGCAAGTGTAAATTTGTTTCCGAAATTGCTGTTAAGTCTGTCTGTCATTATTTTTACGGCATTTATATCTGCATTGTCTGTCGGAATAACAGGTGCATCAGCATTCCTGAGATCTGCAAGAATACATATACCCGTGTTATCTCTGCAGGCAGAAAGACATATGTTTTTCAGATGCTTATACATTGTTTCTGATACGGCAGATGATGTAAGCAGTATTGAGACTGCAATAACAGTTTTTTCGCTTTGGGGAATGGATAATGAATAGTCCATTTTCGGCAGAGGGTGTGACGGCGGCAGAAGAGAAAAAGCAGTATCGGTAATAAATTTCAGACTTTCTCTGAGCGGAAAATAAATCATAGGAAGAATAAAGGGATTATTTGTGAGAAAACAGAGCAGACCTCCTGCAACAGCGGGAATTACAGTTTCAGCTGTCAGTATAGCAATACCTGCGCCCCCTTTTTTCTCATTCAGTTGAATAAAAAAACCGATATGACTCTTTTCTTTTTCCGCTTTTTTCAGAATTTCAACAGCTGTTTCAGTTTCACTTTTTCCCTCTTTTATTGATTTTCTGAAAACTGCAGTACGGTACTGATTTTTTGTCTGTTCACTCATGTTTGTGTATATTCCTGCGGGATCTTTACAAAGTATTTTTTCAGTTTTGCTGACTTCGCAAAGTATATCAATAAAATCAGTATCTGCAAGACGGAACAGAGACTTTACACAGTTTTTTATGTTGTTATCATAACTTTTTGCGTTAATGGCGGCTTGGTTTATGAGTGACCATATCAGTATCGTTTTCAGTTCCTGCAGTTCAGGAGTAGTTATATCTGTTTTTGTAAGCTCAGATATTATTTTTTCTTTTTCAGGCAGAATACAGTTTGTGCACATATCAGTACAGAAGTCCGCAGTGCTTCGGCGCAATAATTTTTTTCTGTCATTTTTAAGTGTACATAGCGCTTCTCTGTATGCGTTTTCTATTTTATAAAAATCAGCAGACAGACATGTCTCTTTATTATCACAGTTCTGATTTTTGTGTTTGCGTAATATTTTAATGTTTTTTCTCAGAGATTTCATCATGTATGTCATACTTTTTAACCGTCCTTGACGTCTGTTTTGCAATATTTTTCCCTGAAGATGCGGAAATATTTAATTCGGTGTTGACGAACAGATGAAATAGTGATAAAATAATTAAGATAAATTTATAGTAAAGGTGATTTATATGTCAGGACACTCCAAATGGAGTACAATAAAAAGAAAAAAGGAAAAAACCGATAATCAAAGAGCTAAGGTTTTTACCAAAATAGGCAGAGAGATTGCTGTTGCCGTACGTGACGGCGGTCCCGATCCCGCAGCTAACTCAAAACTTAAGGATATTATTGCAAAGGCAAAGGCTGCAAACGTTCCCAACGATAATATTGAAAGAATTATCAAAAAAGCATCCGGTGATGGTGATGCAACAAATTACGAAGAGTGCGTATACGAAGGTTACGGTCCCAACGGTATTGCCGTAATTGTTGAAACTCTTACTGATAACAGAAACAGAACAGCAGGTGACGTTCGTCATTATTTTGATAAATACGGCGGAAATATGGGACAGGCAGGCTCTGTTATGTTTATGTTCAGCCGTGTTGGTAACATTGTTATCGAAAAAGACGGTGTGGATGAAGATGCTCTTCTTGAAACAGCTCTTGAAGCAGGTGCAGATGACCTTGTAACAGATGAAGATGATGTTTTCGAAGTAAGAACACAGCCTCATGACGTAGGTTCTGTAAACGATGCGCTTGCAGCTGCAGGTTATGTTGCAATTTCAGCAGAAGCAGAATACATTCCTTCAACATATACAAGACTTGATAATCCCGATGATATCAAGAACATGGGCAGAATGCTTGAAATGTTTGAAGAAAATGACGATGTCCAGAATGTATGGCATAACTGGGAAAATGAAGAGGATTACGAAGGTTAATCATCTTACGGGCACTTCTAAAGTGCCCGTTTTTTTATGTATTGCCGTCTTGACAGTGTTTGTTTAATATTTTATAATTATTATGATTATAATATGGAGGTAATTTTTTATGAAAATGCGATTTTTCAAAGTTTTATCCGTATTTCTCGTAATCAGCATCATAATGACAGTTATGTCTGTTTCATCAGCGGCTGTTGCTGAAATTGTTGAAGAAAATTTGATTTACGGAACAGAAATTGCAGAAAAAGTTGATTATAACATTGTACCCGGTGTAACCGAGTCTTATGTTGTTCTTCAGAATGATGACGGTTCAAACAGGGTTGATTCCTATGTGCTTGAAATTGACATGACAAACCCTGAAATAGGCATCATCGCAAGTTACAAGGATTATATGAACGGTCTCGGCGATGCTGAATGGGGTATGCAGGCTCTTCGTGATCAGGCTGTTGAAGCTGAAGATTATTACAGAAATACTGTAGGCAACGAAGATTTTGAGGTTATTGCAGGTGTAAACGGTGACTTTTTCAATATGGAAACCGGTGCCCCCACAGGTACACTTGTAATGGGCGGTATCTATTATAATGTCAACGAAGACTGGCCTTTCTTTGCAATTCTTGATGACGGCTCCTGCGTTATCGGTGACAGAAAAGCAAAAATACCTGAAAATGCTGTTGAACTTATAGGTGGCCCCGAAATGCTTATCAAGGATGGTGAGTTCACAAAGGCTGTAAATACAAGCGGTTACGGTGTTGAGTCTCACCCCAGAACAGCAATCGGTATAAAGGCGGACGGTTCTATCGTAATGCTCGTTTCAGACGGAAGAACAGAACCTGTTTCATACGGACAGACATTCCATATGCTTGCAGAAGAAATGCTTGCACTTGGCTGTGTGGACGCTCTTTGTCTTGACGGCGGCGGTTCAGCAAGTTTTATTTCACAGCGTGAGGGGGAAAATTCTCTTATTTTGAGAAATATCCCTGCAGACGGTATTGAAAGAACTGTTTCAACCGGTCTTCTCATTTATACTAATACGGATACAAATGTAAAGTCAGACAAAAATAAATGGTTTGATAATAACGGTAAAATCGGTTATTACGGTGAAGACGGTACTCCCGTAAAAGGCGAACAGACAATTGACGGCTTTACATATGAATTTGATAATAACGGTGTTCTGAATTCATATGCAAAAGTCAATGTTGACGGAACTCTTGCCGTTAATACATGGTCAGATACCGTGTATTATCTTGGTGAAGACGGTCTTCCTTTAAAAGGTGAACAGACAGTTGACGGTGTTAAGTTTACTTTCAATTCTGTTACAGGTAAGCTTGAAAAGAGTGAACTTGCAGGCAAATGGTTTGAAGTCATGCAGTCAGTCTGTTACTTTGATGAAGACGGAAAAAAAGTGACAGGTAAAAAGACCATCGACGGTTATAAATATAATTTTAATGAGAACGGTGAACTTACTGTTTATGCATGTGTAAAGAATGACGGAACTCTTGTTCGAAATCAGTGGGTAAGCACTTACTATCTTGGTGAAAACGGTCTTCCCGTAACAGGTGAATTTTCTGTTACAGAAGAAGTAAGGCTTGATATCAGAGATACAGCTCCCACAAAGGTTCTTACTCTCAAATATAAGTTTGACGATAAAGGTAATCTTGTAAAAGGTGCTCTTTACAAAAACGGCAATTATACTTTCTATTACCTTTCAGGTATTCCTCAGCGTGGATGGCATAATATTGACGGTTACTGGCACTACTTTGACAGACAGACCGGCGGCGGTATGGCAACAGGTGCAAACTGTGATAAGGTTTCAATCGACTTTGACAGAACAGACGGACTTTATACTGTTAAATCAACTGATGCAATGCTTCTTTTCAAGTTTGATAACAACGGCAGACTTATACGCGGTGCATGGCTTGCAACAGATTACGGCAAAGCATATTACTGGGGTAATCATGAGCGTCTTACCGGTTGGCAGACAGTAGATAAGTATACATATTATATCAATAATGATTCATATACGGTTACCGGTGAACAGACAATTGACGGTGTTACATATATGTTCGATTCCAAAGGACATAAGTGTGAAAAAACAACAGTTGCCGAAACATGTACAGAAGACGGATTCACAAAATATACATGTAAGTGCGGTGAAACAATAAAAACTGATGTTGTTCCCGCAAAAGGTCATGATTTTGCCGAAACAGTTGTAGTTGCTCCTACCTGTACGGAAGAAGGCTACACAAAACATATTTGTGCATGCGGTGAAATAAAGAAAACAGATGCTGTACCTGCTGTAGGTCACAATTTTGTAAAAACTGATTTTGTTGATCCCACCTGTACTGCAGAAGGTTATATAAAATATGCATGTGCAGACTGCGGAACAGAAAAGGGAACTGATTACGTTGACGCAACAGGACATAAGATGGAAGTCAAAGAAGTTGTAGCTCCCACTTGTCTTGTAAAGGGATATACAAGATATGAATGTTCAGTATGCGGACTTACAAATGATGCAGATTATGTGGATGCAACAGGACATAAGATGGAAGTCAAAGAAGTTGTAGCTCCCACTTGTCTTGTAAAGGGATATACAAGATATGAATGTTCAGGTTGCGGTCTTACAAACGATGCAGATTATGTTGACGCAACAGGTCATAATATGGAAGTCAAGGAAGTAATAGCTCCCTCTTGTGTAGTCAAGGGACATACAAGATATGAATGTTCAGGTTGCGGTCTTACAAACGATGCAGATTATGTTGACGCAACAGGTCATACAGCAGGAGAGTGGGAAAAGATTTCTGACACACTTGAACGCAGATACTGTACAGTATGTAAAGAAGTTGTTGAAGAAAATCGTATTCCTCTTCCCGGTGATGCTAACGGTGACGGTGTGATTACTGCAGCTGATGCACGTATGGTTCTGAGAATGGCAGCAGAGATTGATGAAATCCCCGAAGGTATTATGCCGTTGATTGATATGAATAAAGACAATGAAATAACAGCATCAGACGCAAGAACAATTCTTCGTATTTCAGCAGAACTCGAATAAAGCAAAAAAAATAAGTGCCTGTTTGACAGGCACTTGTTTTTTTGTTTATTCTTAATCAGAAGTGATTTCAGCCTGCTTGCTGAATTCTATTTCATCTTTCTTTGTGATGTTATAAACGAAGGTCATGCTGAGGAAAGCTACAAGTGAGCCTATGAAGAGAAGGATAAAGTAGAGTGTTTTTACATCTGCACCGAAACCCTCGGGCTGAACAGCACCGTCACCCTCATTAAAACCGATAGCTGCAAGACCTAAAGAAGATACGGCCTGACCGATACCCTGAGAAAGCTTTCTGAAGAATGAGTAAAGTGCATACAGAGAGCCTTCCTCGTTCTTCTTTGTTTTTCTGTAGCTGATTTCAATACAGTCACCTACAATTGCCCATACGCCAATCTGGAACACGCTGTTACCTACATTGAGGAACATAAGCTCGACAACATAAATTATCATACCTGTCTTTGTGGGCTCAATGGGGATAAACAGCATTGCAAGACCTGCAATTGCACTGACAAGCATTGAATAAGCAACTGCGTTTTTCTTGCCGAATTTTTTTGTTATTTTACCGAGTGTTGCCATAACAACAATCATAGGAGCATAGCTGCCTACCATTGCGATTGCCATCATATCTGTATTTTTGAAGAAATACTGGAAAACCATATTGTTCAGTGACATTGTTGAATTGAAAAGAGCAACTGAAGCCACTGTTGCAATGGTTGCACCGACCATAGGTCTGTTTGTGAAGAATGATTTGAATGCACCGAAGAATGCCTTTGCGCCTGTGACATTGTTTTCGGCGGATGCTGTGTTGACACGCTCTGTAACAAGCTTTGTTGTACCCCACAGAACGACCATTGCAATAACAGACAGAACAATTGCAACTATAAAGAGGTTTGTGCCGAGAAGAGTTTCTTGCTCATTACCGTTGGGCAATGTTTCCTTGCTGTAAACAAGCTTGGGAAGAATAACCATAATAATCAGACCGGGGACAGCAGCACCGATTGAACGGAAGGTTGAAAGAGATGTTCTCTGGTTCATATCGCTTGTAATAACAGAGAGAAGAGAGCCGTAGGGGACATTGACCATTGTGTATGCAACAGACCAGAGACAGTATGAAACAAGACACCAGGCTATTTTAGCAGGATATGAAAAAGCATTGATAGGTGCAAAAACCATAATTGTAAGACCTACAAGCATTACACCGCCAAGTAAAATCCAGGGCATGAACTTACTTTTTTTGCTGATTCTTTTTGTATCAACCATATTACCGATAAGAACATCGTTGATAGCATCCCAGAATTTAGAAATGAAGATGATTGCTGCATAATGCTCAACCTTGATGCCGATGGTCTGGCAATAAAAAAGCTGCATATAGGTTGCAAGCAGCTGAAATGAGAATCCGCAGCCCATATCACCCATTGCATAGCCTATTTTATCTCTTATGCCGAAAGGACGTACAGCTGTGTTGTTTTTTGACATATGAATTGCTCCTTGTTTTGTTTATTTTTGTTTTTATTCAAATTCCTTTGAAATTTTGCTGAGTAAAGAAATGATTTCAATGTGCTGAGGACATACACTTTCACACTGACCGCATTCAACACACTCAGAGGGTTTACCGCAATCTTTTGTGATTTCAGCAAAGCGTTTGCCTGTCTGTTCAAATGCACCGTAAACAGAACGTCTGTTGTAAACTTTGAAAAGTTCGGGAATATTTATGTTCGCAGGGCATCCTTCAGTACAGTATTTGCAGTTTGTGCAGGGAATTGTAGGTGCAGTGCGTAAAATTTCCGAGACTTTGGCAACAGCTTCTTTTTCTTTTTCATTAAGGGGGCTGAAATCATCCATATAACTCAGATTGTCCTGCATCTGTGCCATGTCTGACATACCGCTGAGTACGGTAATAATTCCGTCCATATCTGCGGCAAATCTGATTGCCCATGATGCAATTGACATATCGGGATTTACATCTTTAAAAATTTTCTGAATTTCTGGGGTAAGTTCCGCAAGTGAACCGCCTCTTACGGGCTCCATAATTATAATCGGTTTTCCGTGTTTTCTTGCTACCTCATAACATTTACGCGACTGAACACTTTCACTTTCCCAGTCATTGTAATTTATCTGAAGCTGAACAAATTCCTGTTCGGGATGTGCAGTAAGAATCTCATCAAGAACTTCTGCTGTGTCGTGGAATGAGAATCCCATATGTTTTACAAGACCTTTTTGTTTCATTTCTGCAACAAAATCCCATGCTCCCAGGTCATCAAGCTTTTTAAGTTTGTCTTTGCTGAGTGAATGGTTAAGATAATAGTCAAAATATCCTGCACCTGTTCTCTCAAGAGAAATGTCAAAAACTTTCTGCAGATCTTCTTTCTTTTCGCAGCACCAGATAGGAAGCTTTGATGCAAGCTGAAAGCTCTCTCTGGGGTGACGGTCCACAAGTGCCTCTTTTGCTGCCTTTTCACTTGCACCGTTTTCACCGTATACATAAGCCGTGTCAAAATAAGTAAAACCTTTTGACATGAATTCATCAACCATAAGTTTTGTCTGTTCTATGTCTATATCGTTTCCGTTCATGGGAAGACGCATGAGACCGAAGCCAAGCTTTTTTATGTCTTTGCCTAAGTAGTCCATTTTTCATCATCTCCTTTTTAATTATTATAAATCAACATTACTAATATGTCAAACAATAATTTTTCTTGATTTTTTGTTTATTTTGACTTATAATCATAATGGTGGTACTTATGGATAATAAAGAATGGTTCAGAAACGCCGGATACGGCATGATGGCTCACTGGGGCCTTTATTCACTTCTTGCAGGTGAATACAATAACCGTCGTGTCAATGATTATGCCGAATGGATTCAGAGTTTCATGGCTATTCCCAATAAGGAGTATGAACTTCTTGCAAAAAGTTTCAATCCTGTTTATTTCAACGCTGATGAATGGATAAAACTTGCAAAAGACAGCGGAATGAAGTACTTTGTGTTTACGTCAAAGCATCACGACGGCTTTGCAATGTTTCATTCAAAGGCAGATAAATATAATATAGTTGATTCAACACCCTTCGGAAGAGATGTAACAGCAGAACTTGCAGAAAGCTGTTATAAACATGGTCTGAAATTCGGTCTTTACTATTCTCAGGAGCTTGACTGGCATCATTTCCACGGCGGCGGATATGATAAATTTTCCGGTTGTTCAGGTGTTTCATGGGACAACAGCTGGGATTTCCCCGAAAGGGAAAAGAAAGATTTCTCAGTCTGTTTTGAAGAAAAAATCAAGCCGCAGATCAAAGAAATCCTCACAAATTACGGCGACCTGTGCCTTATCTGGTTTGATGTGCCCCACACAATCACACCGTCGCAGAGTCTTGAACTCAATCACCTTGTCAAAGAGTATCAGCCCGATTGCCTTATCAATTCAAGAATCGGCAACGGAGCTTATGATTATGTTTCGCTGGGAGACAACGAATATCCCTCAGAAAGACCCGAAAAGGCAGAAGAAATCGACCCCAACAGTCTTGACGGGTTTAAATATTCTCCCTACGGGCTTTACGAGACGGCAGGTACACTTAATTCTTCGTGGGGCTTTAAATATTATGACCAGAACTGGATAACTCCCGAAACAGTTGTTGAACGCCGCAGAAAGCTTAATTCTATGGGCGTAAACTATCTTCTTAATGTCGGTCCCGACTCATTGGGAAGAATCCCTTCTTTTTCACAGCAAATATTACTCGAGGCAGCAAAGGAGTTTTAATTTATGGATATTATGCAGGCAATGAATGAAAGGCATTCGGTCAGAAGATATCAGGAAAAGCCTGTTGAAGCTGAAAAAATCAAAGAGATTCAGGATGCAATTGATAACATCAATCAGCAGACAGGTCTTAATATTCAGCTTGTAACAGATGAACCTGAAGCTTTTACCGGAGCAATGGCAACTTACGGACATTTTTCGGGATGCTCAAATTACATAGCAATATGTGCAGAAAACGGAAGAAATGAAGAGGTGGGTTACTGGGGTGAAGAACTTGTTCTTCTGTGTCAGATGCTCGGTCTCAATACATGCTGGGTTGCACTTACATTCAGCAAGTCAAAAACAAAATACACCTGCAAAAAGGGTGAAAAACTGCAGATTGTGATTTCCGTAGGCTACGGTGTTCATAACGGCAGAGAGCATAAAAATAAGCCCCTTTCAGAGCTTTGTACAGTGAATGGTGAAACACCTGAATGGTTCGCAAAGGCAATGGATGCAGTGCTTACTGCTCCCACAGCCATGAATCAGCAGAAATTCCATTTTACACTTGTTGATGATAATAAGGTAAAGGCAAAGGCTCTTTTCGGTCCCTATTCAAAAATGGATCTCGGCATTGCAAAATATCATTTTGAACTCGGTGCAAACGGCCACGAGTTTGAGTGGGTATGAGGTGAATTATAATGGCAAAAATTATAGCATTTTTTACTGCAATTATGACATGGTTTACCATGATCTTCAATCCTGCAGTACCTGTTGACGGTATTTTTAATCAGACAGAATCCAAGGAACAGATTGAATTTGACGAAGGTGAATTCGTTCTCGGTGAATATGATCTTATTGTTTCCGTAAACGGTAACGACAGCAATCCCGGCACTCCCGATGCTCCTCTTAAAACTCTTGAGGTGGCAAAAGAACTTCTCAGAGCATACGAAACAGATGAAAAAGTGACAGTATGGTTCAGAGAGGGTACATATAACATAACAGACACAGTAAAGTTCACCGCAGAAGACAAGCAGAATGTGCTTTACCGTTCATATCCCGGTGAAGAAGTTGTTTTCAGCGGTTCAAGAGCAATTTCTGACTGGAGCGAAACTGTAATCAACGGTGTTAATGCTTTTGTGGCAGATGTTGAAATTGACGGTGAAGAAGACTATTTCCGTTCACTTTTCAAGGGTGACAGACGTCTTTCACGCTCACAGTATCCCAAAGAAGGTGTTCTTAAAATTGCAGATCCCGCAACAGAAGAAGGCATTGCTTCAGAATGGAATGTGGAATTCTTCACACACGGTCTTGCTTTCTATGCACACAAGAGCGATGTTATGAACTTTGCAAACATCAGCGATGTTGAAGTCAAGGTTATGCACTACTGGTGCGACGAGCATCTTCCTCTTCATTCTGTTGATACAAATACAGGCAGAATCGAAACAGCAAAGCCCACATCAATGACACTTCGTGTTGATGACAACTATATTTTTGAAAATGTAAAAGAAGCTCTTTCTCTCCCCGGTGAATGGTATCTCGACAGAGAGGAAGAAAAGGTTTATTACATCCCCGAAGCAGGCGACACAACAGATAACACAGTGCTTTATGCAGGTGTTACCGAACAGATTTTTACATTTGACAATGCAGAAAATATCGCATTCCAGGGCATTGACTTTGTCAACACAGACTGGGATCCCGTTGATGGTGCATTCTTCAATGATGTTTTTGACGAAACACATCCTTTGTTCAATAATATAAAATATGGCGGTGAGCATCCCCAGGCTGCTTACGAAGTGCCTGCGGCGATTTATGTTAAATCTTCAGAGGGTATTGACTTCACAGATTGTGTTTTTGAAAATATTTCTTACACAGCTGTCAAGTTTGCCGATGCTTCAAAGAAATGTGATATCACAAGCTGTCTTTTCAATGAAATAGGCGGTAATGCGGTTTATATCGACGGTAATTTTGTTGTGCCCGCAACAACAGAAAACATCAATGTAAGAGACTGCCACATCGGTTTTTACGGCAGACTTTTCAACAATGCCATCGGTATTCTCCTTACTCATGCAATCAACTGTGACCTGACAAACAACGAGATTCATGACGGCTGGTACACAGGTATTTCAGTTGGCTGGAACTGGGGTTATTCCGACAATCCCACAAATAACATCAATGTCAGCAACAATCTTATTTACAACATCGGCAACGGCTGGCTTTCTGATATGGGCGGTATCTATACTCTCGGCATTCAGCCCGATACAGTTCTTTCAGGTAATGTTATTTACAATGTAGGTTGTGACGAAGGCGCATACGGCTACGGCGGTTGGGGTATCTACCTTGACGAGGGTTCAAGCGGTATCACAGTTAAAAATAATCTTGTTTATGACTGTTCATCACAGACTTTCCATCAGCATTATGGTGAAGATAATATCGTAACAAATAATATTTTTGCTTTCGGCGGTGAAGGCCAGTTCATTATTTCGAAAAAAGAAGACCATAACTCACTTACACTCACAAACAATATTCTCGTTGGTGACAATACGGTAATGTATAAAAACTCCGTAAAGAAAAATTGGTTTGTTGATGACAGCAACCTTTACTGGGACTATAAAAACGGAGGAAATGTTTATTCCGGTGACTCAATGAAAGTTGTGGAAAGACATACACTTGTTGTAATGACAGCAAGAGGTTATTATAACAACGCAGTATTTGAAGATCCGCTCTTCAGAGATGCGGCAAACAGAGACTTTACTCTTGCCGAAAACAGCCCTGCTTTAAAAACAGGATTTGTTCCTTTTGAGTATAACGCAGGAACAATAACAAAGTTCTGATAACAGCAGAAATAACGGAGATTAAATCTCCGTTATTTTTTATGAGGTTTAAGCTGAATATCGTTTGACATAATAAAAAATTGATGTATAATAATATTTATATTACTAAAGGAGTATTACCATGAATATTCTTGTTCTTAACGGAAGCCCTAAAGGGGATTACAGTATAACATTACATACAGTTCTTTATCTTCAGAAGAAATATCCTGAGCATAAATTTGATATTCTTCATGTCGGACAGAGAATAAAGGCAATTGAAAGGGATTTCAGCGAATCTGCAGCACTTATAGCAAAAGCAGATGCTATTCTTTTTTCATACCCTGTTTACACATTCATTGCAACATGTCAGCTTCACAGATTCATTGAGCTGATGAAAGAACACAATGTTGATGTAAAAGGCAAACTTGCCACACAGATTACAACATCAAAGCATTTCTATGATGTTACGGCTCACAGATATATTCAGGAAAACTGTGACGATATGGGAATGAATTATATCAGAGGACTTTCGGCAGATATGGAAGACCTCACAACAGAAAAGGGCAGGAAAGAGGCTGAAAACTTTTTTGACTACTTCCTCTGGAGTGCGGAAAAGAAATACTTTGAAAAGCCTGCTGCAAAGAAGTATGAGTTCACTCCCGTTCCTGCAACAGCAATTGAAAATAATAATGACAGTAAAACCGGCAATGTGGTAGTTGTTGCAGATTACAATGAATCTGACGTTCAGCTGAAAAATATGATAAGCCGTTTTTGTGCAAAAGTTTCTTCAAAAACAAGGGTAATCAATATCAGAGAATATCCGTTCAAGGGTGGATGTCTCGGTTGTTTCAGATGTGCTGCAGACGGAGTATGTGTTTACAAGGACGGATTTGACAGCTTTCTTCGTAACGAAATCCAGACTGCCGATGCAATTGTATATGCTTTCGGTATTAAGGACCATTCAATGGGTTCTGTGTTTAAGACATATGACGACCGTCAGTTCTGCAACGGTCACAGAACCGTTACAATCGGTATGCCAGTAGGCTATCTTATAAGCGGTAAATATTCTGATGAAATAAATCTTCAGACTATTCTTGAGGGCAGGGCACAGGTAGGCGGAAATATTCTTGCAGGTATGGCAACTGACGAAAGCGATACAGATTATCAGATTGACAAACTTGCAGACTCGCTTGATTATGCTGTTGCAAACAAGAACACTCAGCCTCAGAATTTCTACGGTGTAGGCGGAATGAAGATTTTCAGAGACCTTATCTATCAGATGAGAGGTCTTATGAAAGCAGATCATAAATTCTTTAAATCACACGGTCAGTATGATTTTCCGCAGAAGAAAAAGGGTATGACAATGCTCATGTATCTTGTAGGCGGTCTTAATGCATCTGAAAAAGTCCGTGCAAAAATGGGAAATAAAATGAACGAAGGTATGGTTATGCCTTATAAAAAACTTATAGATGATATGGATAAAAAATAATCATACCATCAGTTTCGGCGAAAGGATAATTTATGTTTGAACAGTTAATTTCATCGGTCAATAATGCTTTATACAGCTATATTCTTATAATTGTTCTTGTTGCGGGAGGTCTTTATTTCACATTCAGAACAAAATTTGCGCAATTCAGACTTTTCAGAGAACAGATAAAGGCTGTAACAGAAAAACCGCAGGACGGTAAGGGTGTTTCTTCATTTCAGGCTCTTATGGTGTCAACAGCATCACGAGTCGGTACGGGAAATATTATAGGTGTTTCAACTGCACTTTGCCTTGGCGGATTCGGTTCTGTATTCTGGATGTGGATTATTGCAATTATCGGCAGTGCATCAGCACTTATAGAAAGTACTCTTGCTCAGATTTATAAAAAGAAAGGGCCTGACGGTTGTTACGGAGGACCTGCATACTATATAGAACAGGCACTGCACTGCCGTCCGCTTGCTGTTGTTTTTTCTGTTTTCCTTATTCTCACATACGGTTTCGGATTCAATATGCTCGCTTCTTATAATCTGCAGTCAACATTTTCTTCTTACAGTTTTTATGATGCAAAAACCACTCCCTGGATTATCGGTTTTATAATAGCATTTATTGTAGGTTATTGCCTTATAGGCGGAGGAAAAAGGGTAGTAAAGGTAACAAGTTTTCTCGTACCTGTAATGGGTGTTGCGTACATTGTTATTGCACTTATTATTGTACTTCTCAATGCTTCTGCACTGCCCGGTGTTTTCAGAACAATTTTTGAACAGGCATTTGACTTTAAGGCAGTTTTCGGCGGTTTCAGCGGTTCCTGCCTTATGTTCGGTATCAAAAGAGGTCTTTTCAGTAATGAAGCAGGTGTCGGTTCTGCGCCCAATGCTTCTGCCTCTGCCGATGTTGCACATCCCGTAAAACAGGGACTGGTTCAGGTTCTTTCTGTTTTTATTGATACTGTGCTTGTATGTTCCGCAACAGCTTTCATGTGCATGTGTTCAGGTGTTGAACCATCAGAAGCTCTTTCAGGCGCACCCTATGTTCAGGCAGCACTTACCCAGACACTCGGTAAGTTCGGTCCTGTGTTTATAACAGTTGCGATGATACTTTTTGCATTCACTACACTTCTCGGTAATCTTTATTATGTTGATCAGTGTGTTGCACATATATGTAAAAAGGTTCCCTCGAAAAAAGTTCAGCACGCATATCACATACTGGCTTCTGTTGTGATTTTTATAGGTGCAGGACTCAGTGCAGGTCTTCTCTGGGATATTGCTGATATAACAATGGGAGCAATGACACTTATAAATATGCCGGTTATTTTCATTCTCAGTAAATACGCTGTCAGAGCAATAGATGATTACAATAAACAGCGCAAAAACGGAGATACGCCTGTATTCAAGGCAAAGAATATTGATCTTCCGCATGATGTGGATTGCTGGAAATAATGATTTTTTATAAAAATTGGAGAGTTGAATATGGCTATTGAAAAAAATGTAAAATACAAGATTTCAAACCCCTATGAATCCGTCACTCAGCTTATTACTGATGAGGAATTCCATTATAAAACAAATCTGCATACACACTCTACTTACAGTGACGCAAACAGTACAATGACTGCAATGATAGAAGAATTCTATGATCAGGATTTCGATATTCTTGCAATGACTGAGCACGGTATATTCGGTAAGGAGTGGGACCAGGATCCATCTATAATTCCCTTATTCCTGTTTCAGAATCTCTGGCACGGTAAGCGTTGCCATCCCACTACACAGCAGTACAAAGCAATACTTGACGGTACACACAGAACAGAAAAGAATCAGCGAACAAAAAAAAGAGGACTTATGTGTGTTTCCGGATGTATTGAAGCCAATATGTTCACTCTTATGAAAAATCATGTGAACGGATTTTTTACCGATGATGCATGTGAAGGTATTTACGGTAAGGAAAATGATTATGAAATACCCATAAGAAAAATTGAAAAAAGCGGCGGCGTTTCACATATCAATCACCCCACAGACTGGCTTCAGTGCAGACTGTTTCCCGATTGCACAAAAGTGCCTGAAAATGTAATATTCTTTGCAGATCTTCTTAGAAGATACAAGTCATGTCTGGGTATAGAAGTGCTTAATATGTATGACGGACCCAATTACCAGGATAGAATGCTGTGGGATGAACTTCTTAAAATGCTCATTCCCGAAGGTGAACGTTCCGTATGGGGATTTGCAAACAGTGATGCTCATGAAGTTACACAGATTGATACCGCATTTATGGATTTTATTCTTCCCGAATATTCTGTTGAAAATCTTAGGGATGCAATGGAAAACGGCAGATTCTTCTCAATTGCCCGTTATGCAAAAAATGAGCTTGGTGAAGATTTTGCAGGTAAAGGTCCCGTTCCCGGTGTTATCAGACTTGAAGTTGATGATGAGAATGATGTTATCGCGATAACAGGAAAAAACTGTAATGCAATTGAATGGATTGCAGACGGTGAAATTATCAAGTCTGATGTGACTGAGAAAAACGGTGAAATTACTTCTGTTATCAAACTCGGTGATTACAGTGATAAAATCAGCTGTTATGTCCGTGCACAGCTTAAAGGCGAGGGCGGAATCTGTATGACTCAGCCGTTTACCTGCGATGACGGTGACATTTCACGTTTTATAGTCAAAGATGCAGCTCCAAGACAGCTTACTTCTGCAGAAAAAGTTGCAAAGCGATTCTTTGATACAAGACTCGGTGTAATTGTAAATAAATTCAGAGGAAAATGGTAAAATGATCCCCACTACTTTTAATGAGTAGTGGGGATTTGACATCATATATCGATTTTTACACCGTTTACTTCAACTGCATCGTTAACACAAATCATAATGTACTTTACACCGTTTATAATCTGTGTTGAAACAAGATCAGTACGTTCGGGGTTTACCTTTATTGAAACGTCAGCCATGCTTACTTCGAATTTCTTGGTATCAACGATGCTTTTCGGTTCAAGTTCTGCATTTTTGCCGAACTGTTCTTCAAATTTCTCTCCGAATTTTTCAACCTTTTCTTCTTCAACTCCGCAGTATTCAAGAACTGTTTTGAGTTTTGATTTTGAGAGTTTGAGAGGTTCCTCTTCTTTTGAATCCTTGTGTTCCTGAATCATTTCAGAAATCTGGTCATGTACGCTTCTTACTACCTGAAAATCACATTCGCCCTCAAGTGAGTCACGAAGACATGTGTCAAAATTATCTTTCTGTTCGGGAGCAGACATGGGAAGTTCTGTATTGAAAATTGATTTTATGAAAGACGGATGCACATTTGCAATATCTTTTGTGTAATAGAGCACGTTATATATATTTGTTGCCCTGTCATCAAAAGAGGGGAACATGAAACCGATTTCAGGTTTGCCTATCATTGTGTGTTCGCCGAGTGCTTTTATAGCACTGTCACTCGGTCTGTAGCAAAGTCCTGCTTTAAGAGGCTTGACGGGGCAGACGCAACAGATGAAATATGAGAAAACTTCAGTTGAATCCTCGGCAATTTCATCATCCTTTGATTTTGTGTAAACATCGTAGTTGTCACTTGCAATAAGTATTATATAACTGCCGTCAAGGTGAGTATTTTCTGCAATTTTTTCAAAAAGTGCAATTATAGGCTGTTCCTGATTGAGCTTAGTGTTTTTAAGCTCCATAAGAAGCTTGTGTTCTTCACTTTCCATAACCTGCTGAGGTGTGTATTCAAGATTTATCAGGTTTGTTCCCATTCCTCCGGAAAGGGTCTTTTTCATAATTGCAAGAAGCTGTTCGGATTCATCTTCTGTGCAGCTTGACATTGGCTGTTCAAACAGTTTTACAATTTCACCTTTTTCGTTCACAAGACAACCCTTGATGCTGAAAATAGTGTTTTTGTTTGGTCTGAATCTTCTTTTTATTTCTCTGAGTTCTTTATCAGTCATTGTTTTTCTCCTTTAAAAATTGTAAAAGTCCCTCACAGCCGTTAAAAATGTCTTTGTATGTCACTTCAAAACAACCTGTATACCAGGGATCGGCAACATCACCTTTGCGGCTTGTAAAATCCATCATTTTACAGACTTTACCGTTTTTGTCGCTGCCTAAAATTCTCATTGCATTGCGTACATTGTTTGAATCCATGCAGATGAACATATCGTATTGGTCATAATCACTTTTTTTCAGCTGAACAGCACGTTTGCCGTCGCATAAAATGCCGTGTTTTGCAAGTTCAGCTTTCGCAGGGGGATAAACGGGATTACCTGTTCCGTTCCATATTTCTTCAGTGCTTGTGGCAGAAGATGAAATATAAAATTCCTTTTCCCGTTCCTGTTTTTTTATCATGTCTTTCAATATAAATTCCGCCATAGGTGAACGACATATGTTGCCGTGGCAGACGAACATAATTTTAATCATAAAATCACCTGAGTAAATA
>JAZOUN010000021.1:0-3723 GCA_045658165.1 Acutalibacteraceae bacterium | reverse complement strand
TGACGGCTCTTCATTTTGCCCTAAATGCGGAACTGTTCAGACAAATGAACAGAAAAAAGGCGAAAACAAAGTATTAAAAATTGTCGGCATAGTGTGTGCTGTCATAGGGTTATTTCTTTGCCTGCCTTTCGATGCAAGAGTTATCATCCTGCCTTTGTGCCTGATTCCTTTGTGTATTTATACCGTAAACGAAATGAAACGGTTAAAACAAATCAGTGCTGATTCAGAAGCCGAAGCAATAAGAATCAAAAGCACATTTACCCCTGAAATGTACGAAGCAGACAATCTTCAGAAAATGAAAATACAACTCGAAAGCGATATTACCTCCGCAAAAAATACGCTTGCATCATTAAACAATGAAATAAGTGGATTGACTGAATCGAAAAAACAGATTGAATCACAGATAATCAATCTCAACGAGGAAGCAATGCTTCAGGAGTTCGGCCTTTACAAACCGAAATATGATTTTGCTGATTCAGATGCTTATAAACTCAGACTTCAACAGATTCGTGATAAGCAAAAAATTCTTGTCAAAAAAGGTAGTGCAGTTACAGGCAATATGGGCTGGACAGTTAACGGAAGCAAATCCGAAGGCAATAAAATGGTTAAGGATATGCAGAAACTGCTGCTCAGAGCGTTTAACAGTGACTGCGATGAACTTATAAACAATGTAAAATTCAATACTTTTGATGCTGCAGTAAAGAGAATGGAAAAATCCTTTGAGATAATTTCAAAATGCGGCAGAGTAATGAATATTGCAATAACAAACACATATTACAACGCTAAGTATGAAGAGCTTTGCCTTGCTCTTGAATACCGTCAGAAAAAACAGGACGAGAAGGAAGAGCAAAAGGAAATCAGAGCAAGACTTCGTGAAGAAGCAAAACTTCAGAAAGAAATTGAAGAAGCCCGCAAAAAGATTCAGAAAGAGCAGTCACATTATGAAAATGCTCTCGATAAAATTGTTGAACAGATAAATACTGCTTCCGAAGCCGAACTTCCGGCACTTCTTGAAAAGAAAAAAGAAATTGAAGCTCAACTTGCAGAAATCGACAAATCTATCAAGGACATAGATTACAGAGAAGCAAACGCCCGTGCCGGATATGTTTATATCATTTCAAATATCGGCGCTTTCGGTGAAAATGTTTACAAAATCGGCATGACAAGACGACTCGAACCTATGGACCGAGTTGATGAACTGGGAGATGCATCCGTTCCCTTCAATTTTGATGTTCATGCAATGATATTTTCAGACGATGCACCTGCCCTTGAAACAGCGCTTCACAATGCATTTGAAAACAGAAAGCTGAATATGGTCAATAAGCGCCGTGAATTCTTTAATGTCACACTTGACGAAATCGAAGAAGTAGTCAGAAAAAATTATGATAAGACTGTTGAATTCACTCGCCTTCCTCAGGCTGAACAGTACAGAGAATCAATGAAAATTAAAGCCGAAATCTCAGCATAAAAGGAGTGCTATCTATGTTATTCAAAAAATCAAATTGCCCGGTATGCAATCAACCATTGAAGGGGAAATACAAAATCGCAAATGGTGAAATTTGCACTACCTGTGCGATATTAAATGTCAATCAGCGTAATGATTCAATTGAAAATATTGCTCTGAGATACAAGGAAAACAATGAGAGACTGCAAATTTTTAATCCGCAAAGAAAAATCGGCAGCTCATTATCAACAATAATAAACGTAGACGATGCGAATTCAATGTTTTCCATTTTTAATAAAAAGAATCCGATACAAGTTGTTTATAAATTCAGCGAAGTCGTAGGCTATGAAATTCGTTCTCCGCATAAAACAACAATAATCAATAATGACGGAAGCAGAACTGTTACAGCTCAGAACAATCCTATGCCATGTTTTTATGTAAAATTAAAAACAACTATCGGAGTATGCGATAAAATAATAACAAAATTGCCTGTAGGTCTTGATACATTTTTAGATTTCTGTCTTTTGAACAAGACAACAACCAATTCTGAATCACCAGTAAACGTCGCTGATGAACTTCTTAAATTCAAACAGCTTCTCGATGCAGGAGTAATTACACAAGAAGAATTTGATGCTCAGAAACAAAAGTTATTGAATCGATAAAATAAAAAAAAATCCGCCGCTCTGACTGGTCCTCAGAGTGACGGAAAATATAGGGAGTGTGAATACTCACCTACACACAAAGTTAGTATATCACACTCCCCTTGATTTTACAAGGGGTATTTTTATACCCTTTTGAGGAGTGTGGTCAAAATGGCAAAGAAGAAAGATCGCAAATATGCAAAGATAGTGGTTGAAATCGGCGGCGAACAAGTCCGTAAGTCTATTGCATACAGAACTCTTGCCGAATATGAAGAAAAGAAAAAGAAGCTTATTGAAGATGCAAAGAAACAAAACACCTTTACATTTAAAAGAGTAGCACTGCAGTGGCAGGAACAGCATGAAGAGCAAATTCAGCTTTATACTGCCGAATGTTATAAAAAACCTCTGAAAGACGTTATAGAAGAATTCGGAGATGAACTGATAACCGAAATAACGCCCGAAAAAATTCAAAAGTTTCTTGATGAAATGGCAACAAAAAAATATGCAAAGCAAACAATCAAGCTGCGTAAGACCGTACTGAAACAAATATTTGATTTTGCAATATTCAATCAACATGTCATGTACAATCCCGTATCTGTATGTAAAGTTGCCAAGACGGCTCCTGCATCACAAAGATTACTTCCCGATGAATCTGATATTGAAACAATCAAAAATAACCTCAATTCTGAAATGGGACTGTATTGTGCCTTATTAATGTACACAGGAATGCGAAGAGAAGAGGCTCTGGCTGTTTCATACGAAGATTTTGATTTAAAGAGCAATCTTATTCGGGTAAATAAAACATTGATTTTTGACAGCAACAGCGGCATAATACGCGATAGTACCAAAAGCACTGCAGGTAACCGTTTCATACCGTTCATCGCCCCCCTACAAAAAATCCTTACCATCAAAGGGAAAAAAGGCTTATTGTTCAATCGTGACGGCAGACCTCTGAAAAAAGGTGAATTTGATAAAGCGTTCAATAAGTACAGAAAAGACTTAAATATAAGCTGCACATCACATCAGCTTCGACACTACTTCTGTACAGTTTGTTTTGATGCAGGACTTGATGAAAAAGATCTGCAAGAAATAATGGGACACTCAAAAATAGCAATGTCAAAAGATATCTACACTCACATCAGAAAGCAAAGAAAACAGGATGCAGCAGACAAACTCAATTCTTTTCTTATGTCCACATCATAAAGATGAAAAATGAAAATATCCACAGTACTGTCCACAAAACCTTGTCAAGTCGCTATAATGCTAACTTTTAATGAGATTGGAAATCGTGTAAACTGCTAAAACGGTTTCGAGGGTTCGAATCCCTTGCTCTCCGCCAAAGAAGAACAGTACCTGAAGGTATTGTTCTTCTTTTTTTATAACGGCAAGGGATTCGAACACTGAGAGGGTGAGGAGCGTTAAGAAAACAGTCCGGTGGACTGTTTTTAGCTCCGAAGTCTGAGGCGGGTACTGTTGCATCGCAACGGTCGCCGAGGACGGTGGATGCGCAGCATACACATCCCTTGCTCTCCGCCAAACGAAATTCCGTTCACTAAGTGTACGGATTTTCGTTTGTATTATTCATTATTCAATATTCATCATTCATTATTCATTTAAACAGAACGGATTTTTCAACAT
>JAZOUN010000020.1:0-24439 GCA_045658165.1 Acutalibacteraceae bacterium | reverse complement strand
CAATATTCATCATTCATTATTCATTTAAACAGAACGGATTTTTCAACATATACAAGAACTAAAAAATAACGGATATCCTGCGGGATATCCGTTTCTTTTTTCATACAAGATTATCGGCATAGAATTCATCTCTGAACCATACATCCTCTGCTTCAAATGTTTTGCCGTTAAGATACGAAAGCAATCCTGCGTCCGTACTGAATCTGAATGTGAGTTTATATGAATACAGAAGCTGTTTTTTGTAGCCGCCGAATTTTTTATTTATATCGTTTGTGCCGTACTTACCGTCTCCGAGAAGAGGACAGCCTATATGTGCAAAATGTGCCCTTATCTGATGTGTTCTGCCTGTGTGGAGAATTACATCAACAAGGCTGAGGGAATTTCTTGTTTCAAGAACTGTATATTCCGTAATCATTGTTTTGCCGCCATCTACGGGTTTGTTATAAACACGGACTTTGTTCTTGTTTTCATCCTTTATCATATATGATGTAAGAACTGCATGTTTCTCTGCAGGACGTCCAACCACAACACACAAGTATCGTTTTTCCAGCTGTCTGTCTTTTATTTTCTCATTGAGGATTCTCAATGCTTCCGCATTTTTTGCCGCAATTACGATTCCGCCTGTGTTACGGTCAATTCTGTTTGCAAGTGCGGGAGCAAAGGATGTTTCGCTTTTCGGATCAAACTCCCCTTTTTCGTAAAGATATCTCTGCACACGGGTTATCAGAGTATCAACATACTCCCCTTCATCGGGATGCGACAGAACTCCTGCCTTTTTATTAAGAAGAATTATATTTTCATCTTCATATATTATATCAAGGCTTTTAGGTGCTTTGAGAAAATCATACTTATTCTCTGTTGCTTCAAAAAACTCATCGTTGATATACATTTCAACAACATCGTTTTCCTTGAGCCTGAATGCAATATCACTCTTTTTGCCGTTTACTTTTATACGCTTGAGTCTGATATATTTATACATAAGATTTTTCGGCAGCACGGGAGCTGCTTTTGCTATAAATTTATCAAGACGTTTATCGGCATCATTTTTGCCTATTGTAAAACTTCTCATACTTTTGCTGATTCTTTCTGTTTTCTGATTATGTCTTCAAGCTCCTGTTCAAGAAGCTCTTTTCTCAGCGGTCTGAATTCTTTAAGTGCAATTGTATTCATTACAATGTTTATAATAAAAAATCCCATGCCTATGAAAAGGCTGTAAGACAGATTGAGCGCCATTATTTCTGATATTGACGCAGCAATCATTGATGATGAAACTGCAATACACACTGCAGCCGCAAGAAATGTTACAAGACTCATATAACAAAGAACAACGTTGCCCTTTGCATGATAGCCGAATCCGGAAAGGATAATCACAAAGAAATTGAGCACACCTGCTACAATACCAAGCACCACAAGAACAAGTGCTGCATAAAGAACAGTAAATGCTGTGCCTGATTTTTCAAATGACATAAAACTGATGTGCGACATAATATCGATTTTACCGTTTATTATGTCAAGAATGAGAGACAACATTGAAACTGACTGTGTTCCTGATGCAAACGGAAGTTTTGTGCTGTATGTAAACATAGGGAAAAGGAAAAAGAGAAGCGGTGCGAATGTAAGGACAAATCTTGCGATTCTCTGTTTTGAGCCGAAAAGTGAATTTTTAATTGCACCTGTTTTTCTTCTGAAACTTGCAAATGCAATTTCTGCGTTTACGGCATCTTCCTCAAGTCTCTCCTCCCAATTGTAATTGGGAATGTTTGCATTACAAACAGGACATTCTGCCTTGATATCGATAAGTTTTAATTTATAGTTACAATGCGGACATCTTGCCATAAAAAAACCTCCGGTTCATTTACTGATATATCTGAACTGATTATATTAATTGTAATTTGTAAATACAGCGAGCATCATAAACAAGACTGCAATAACACCTTCTGTAAGGAACAGTTTCCATGACCACTTAATCCATGTTTTATAAGAAACACCGACCATACCTATAGCAAGAATCATAATTCCGCTTGTGGGATAAAGAAGGTTTGTAAAACCGTCTGCCATGCAGAATGTTACAACCATTGACTGTCTTGTTACACCAAGAAGATCGCAAAGAAGACTCATAAGAGGTACAATAAGGAATGCCTTTGCTGTACCGCTGCCAACAAAGAATTCAAGCAGGGCAATAAATCCGAACATAAGAAGAATAGATGTATACGGAGATATACCGTGCATAAGGTTATTGATATAGTAAAGTAATGTATGCATCACTTTGCCTTCATCAAGAATGTATGAAATTGCAAGAACAAAAATAATAAGGGGCAATGCAGGAAGAATTGTCATAACTCCTTCGCCGAATGTCTTCCAGAGTTTTTTTCCGTGAAGACCTGATGTTTTACCTGCAAGAATTCCGCCCACGGGGAAAAATACCGCCATTGCGCCAAGAGATGCTACACCGCCTATTGAGCTGAGTGTTTCGTTTCCTGTTTTGCTGCCGAGAATACTAAGCACAAAAGATACAATAATTCCCACAAGTACCATACTGATACATACAACAAAAACTCTTGTTGCTTTTCTGACATTCTGATTATCAAGAACGGGCATACATTTTTCCATAGAGTATTTCTCACGGATAAGCTTATCACTTTCGTATGCAATTGATTTTGCCGGATTTTTTTCTATTCTTTTTGCATATGCAATAAGATACGCTGTAAGTGAAACATAAACTGCCGCAAAAATAGCAAGTCTGAAACCGAGGCCTGAAAAAACTTCAAGTCCTGCAAGTTTCTGAACAGTTATGACATTGAAGGGGTTGAATGTTGCTGCGGTAAAGCCGAATGCAATTGAAACAAGACTCATGCCGAGCCCCACAAGTGAATCCCAGCCCATAGCAAGAGCAACTGCAACCGTTATAGGCACAAGGGTAAGACTTTCTTCAAGTATACCTGCGGTGGAACTCATGAACATTCCTGCAAATACCATTACAGCAATGAGCATATATCTGTTTTTACTGAATTTTTTTACAATTGATGCCATTATGTAACGCAATACATTGATTCTGTCAAGAATAAGGAATGTACCGCCCACAAGAACAAGAATTGCGAGAATTGCAAGACCCGTTGTGGCATTATCTGAAGAAAAAGCAAGCACGGGAGATGCAACTATTTTCCAGATGGGGATTTTATAATCCTCAACAGGTGTGTATGTACCGTCAATAATTGAACCTGCAGCATCTGTCTGATATTCGCCTGCAGGAACGACCTGTGTCAGTACACCAACAAGCAATAACACACCGAGAAGTACGGCAAGTATGCTTTTTATCGTTTTCTTGTCTATTTCAAGTCCGTCGGAGTAGCTTTTGGCAGCGTCACGGCACACTTCGTTTTCTGTCATTTAATCACCTTGTAAAATTATTATTAATTTATTATATATGAATATTTATGTGATTACAAGATGGTTTTGCAAATAAAAATTCATTTTTATTTTTAATTTTTTTGTTCAAGTGGTTGTAATTTTTGTTTCTTGGTGTTATAATAGTGTAAATTATTATGTGATAATATGTAGAAATATATCTTGAAAGCACGACAGGAGCGATTGCAAATGGAAAACATTCAAACATTTTCTATAGGAAAAGACAGCTTTCTCCTGAACGATGAACCGTTCACCATTGCCTCGGGAGCACTTCACTATTTCAGAATTCCCAAGGAGTACTGGCGCGACAGATTGCTTAAACTCAAAGCATGCGGATTCAACACTGTTGAAACATACGTTGCGTGGAACTGTCACCAGAAAAATGAAGATGCATTTGACTTCAGCGACAACAACAATATCGAAGAATTCCTTGATATTGCTGCTCAGCTTGGTCTTTATGCTATTGTAAGACCCGGCCCCTACATCGGCGGCGAATGGGAATTCGGCGGATTCCCCTGGTGGCTTCTTAAATACGATGATATTGAACTTCGTTGCATGAATAAGAGATTCATCAATTTTGTTGATAAATATTTTGACGAACTCATTCCCAGACTTGCTACTCACCAGATCACAAAGGGCGGCAACATCATTATGATGCAGGTCGAAAATGAATACGGCAGCTGGGGCAACGACGAAAGATACATGCAGTACATAACTTCTGCACTTATCAGCAGAGGTGTTGATGTACCTCTTTACACAGCAGACGGTATTGAAGACCATATGCTTGCTAACGGTGGCGTTGAAGGCGTATTACAGACGGTTAAATTCGGTGCTAACCCCGGTGTTAACTTCTCATACCTTCGCGACTATCAGCCTGAAGGACCTCTTATGTGTTCTGAATTCTGGAACGGCTGGTTTGACCAGTGGGGATTCAAGCACTACGAAAGAAAGCCTTCTGACGCTGCAAAGAGCTTACAGAAAATCATGGCAGACGACGCTTCTGTTTCAACATATCCGTTCTGCGGCGGTACAAACTTCGGCTGGATGAACGGCGCAAACTACGACGGCGAATATAAGCCCATCGTAAACAGCTATGATTCAGACGCTCCCCTTACAGAAAGCGGCGACATCACAAAGAAATACGAATTGTTCAAAAAGACTCTTGCAAACCACATCAAGCAGACTGAAGAAACAGCAATTGATCCTCAGGTACCCAAGGCAAAGTACGGTGAAATTCCTTTCACTCACTGCGCAGGTCTTTTCGACAACATTGAAAATCTTTCAAGTGCATTTGAACTTCTCAAGCCCGTTCCCATGGAAAAACTCGGTCAGGGTTACGGATTTATTCTTTACAAGACATTCATCAAAGGTCCCTCAGACTATCAGCCTCTTGTCATAAAAGATATTCACGACAGAGCTTATATCTTCCTTAACAACGACCTTTATGCAATCCAGTCAAGAAACGATCCCGAAACAATCGTTGACATCCGTGTTCCTGCAGAAGGACTTGAACTTTCAATCCTTGTTGAAAACATGGGTCGTGTAAGCTACGGTGCAGAACTCAAGGATTACAAGGGTATTACAGACCACGTAAGACTCGGTCAGACATTCCTTTACAACTGGACAGCTTATCCCCTTGAACTCAACGACCTCACAAAGGTTAAGTTCAAGGCAGAAAACGATATGATCTTCTTCGATCAGCCCTCATTCTACAAAGCTCAGTTTATTATTGAAGACAAACCTGCTGATACATTCGTAAAGCTTCCCGCTTTCACAAAGGGTATGATTTTTGTAAACGGCAGAGTTCTTTCAAGATACTGGAGCAAGGGACCTCAGCTTTCAGCTTATCTTCCCGCACCTTTCCTCAATCAGGGCATAAACGAAGTTATCGTATTTGAACTTGAAGGTTTCAAGAAGGGTAAGAAGAATCCCACAGTATTACTTGACAACAAACCTGAACTCAACGGCTGATAAAAATGGATTTTGCAGATATATTATTTTTTGCAGCCGAAATTATAGGAACAATAGCATTTTCAGTAGCAGGCTCACTCGTAGCAATACGGCGTGAGCTTGATATTTTCGGAACAGTTGTTGTCGGCTCGGTCACTGCCGTAGGCGGTGGATGTTTAAGAGACATCCTGCTGGGCAATCTGCCGCCCACAATGTTCAGAGTGCCTGTTTATGCTGTTATTGCTGCATCTGTTGCAATACTTGTATTTTTAATTGAGTACATCTTCCCTGCCGAGAAAATTCTTGCTTCAAAAAAGTATGAATTTGTGGTAAACATTTTTGATGCGCTCGGTCTTGCAATTTTTGTTGTTGTGGGAATCAATTCAGCCGAAAGCTGTAATTTCGGCGACAATGCTTTTCTTTCAATATGTGTCGGCGTTCTGACAGGTGTTGGCGGAGGCGTTATCAGAGATCTGCTTGTTAAAACAGTTCCTATGATTTTAAGAAAGCAGGTTTATGCATTACCTGCCATAATCGGCGGAATCATGTATTATTTTATGGATCAGGCAGGCATAAATGAAATAGTAAGCGTTGTTGTTACAATTGTATTTATTATGACAATACGCATACTTGCGGCGGTTCTGAAATGGAATCTTCCGAAAATCAAAATGAAAAACGAAAACAGATAAAAAGAATCACCATAGCCGGCTTTTCAGTCTGACTATGGTGATTATTATTTTTCAGATATTATCCGATATTTGAATCGGTCCAGATTGCATGGATGAATGAATGGAAGAATCGAAGAATTGCACCGATGATGGGCACATCTTTTGACTTTGCAAATGACTCACAGAGAGGACAAACATTCTTGCCGTTGTAACTGCCCTTGTAAAGTTCACCTGCTTCATAACGGTCAATATCCCACTGATTTCTGAAAGGAACAGCGTCAACTTTTGCTGCGGGAAGGAACTTTTTAGCAACCTTGAACAGCTGACCTTCGTAGAAGTAATTGCTGTTTGTCTGCATTACTTCGCCCCATTTGTAAGCAATTGTCTCATAGCTGTCGTTATGAAGGTCTACAACAAAATCAGCTGATGTACTGCCGTAACAGAACCAATCTGACCATGCTGCCCAGCTGTTATAGCCTTTGTATGTCCAGAGAGTCCATACAACGTCGTTTGAATCATATGCATTGATTGCAAATTCAAGTGAAACCTTGTCACCTACAGGATGGAATTCACCTGCGTACTGAGGAACATTGTAAAAACATGCCCAGCCGTTTGCAATTCGTGTTGTGTAGTCTGATTCCTTTTTATCATACTGATGATACTGATAAACTACATTTTTCCAACCGTATTCCTTGGGATCGGGAAGTTTATCAACACTCCATGTACCGATCATTGTAATAACTCTGTCAGGGTCTTCTGATCTGATTGCGTCATATGCCATATCATAGAAATCCCAGATATATGAATGAATTCGGCTTGTAAGAGGAACGTTACACATGGGTTCATTGAGAAGATCGAACATTGCGATTGCGGGATCTCCTGCAAATCTTTCTGCAATAACTCTCCAGAGTTCTGCAGCCTGTTCACGATACCATTCGCCTTTTTCATTCTGATCAAAGAAATGATAGCTGTCAATATGACCCGCATGGTCTGCGTAACCCTGAACACCGTTTGCTGCATGGAGGTCAAGAATTGCATAAAGACCGTATTTACGGCACATTTCAACTGCCCATTCAAGTCTTGAAAGGTCGATTTCACCGTTTTCGTCAAGGATCCATGTTCCATTGTCGTCTGACTGGAAGTTTCTGTACCAGAAAGGAATTCTTACACAGTTGAAGCCCATTTCCGCAATATTGAGGAAGTCAGATTCAACAAGCCAGTTGTCCTGATAAATACTCATCAGTTCATATGTCTTTTCTGTGCCGAAACGCTCTTCAAGAACCTGATATGTATACACATCACCTATTCCGTCATTATCAACGGGGCAGAACCAGTCTTCCATTATAAGCCAACCGCCGAGATTAAGCCCCTTGAGGAAAACATCCTCACCCTTTGCGTTGACAAGTTTGTAACCTTCTGTATGAAGCGCATCTTCTTTTTTGATTACAACATTATCTTCTGCACCGGAAGAAACTGTCATAAAAGATGTTGCCGATAACATAATGATCAATGAAAGAATTAAACATATTATTTTTTTCATAAAAATTACCTCCTCAATTCTTTTCTTTATTATACAACATAATTTTCCAAAAGTCTATATGCGGTATAAAAAAAGTACGGCAACTGAGTACCGTACTTATCAATTTAACATCAGAGAGCTGCCGCTTCTTCTTTTATTTTTTCTGCATTAATTTTTCTCTTTTCAGCAAGTTCTTCCTGAAGCTTTGCAAGATTCTTCTTGTTAAGAGGATAGAAAAGGAACAGAAGGAATATAATAAAATAACCTGCAGCCATAACTCTTGTGACCATCTTATACATTCTGTCGCCTACACCGGGGATGTAACCTACGACACCTGAACTTTCGGGGTCATACTTTGCATATCTGTAAAGAAGCTGAAGTCCGCCTGAGTCTGCAATTGTCTGACCGACTTTTCTTGCAAATGTATAAACAGCGTAGATTGCACTTTCATTTTTGATGCCCGTAACATTCTCCTGATAGTCGATAACATCCGTAACGACAGCCCAGTTGAGAATTGAAACGAATGAGTAACCTGCACCGACACCGAAGTTGAGAAGAAGGTACGGTACGGGGTTTGCCTGAAGTGTTTCGTTGGGTCCGATAAAGCACATAACAAGGCTTGAAAGTGTTGCAAGCACAAGACCTGATGTACAAAGCTCTTTCTTACCGAATTTTGCCGCAAGTTTGGGGCAGAAAAGGATAAGAATAACCATAGGTGCATATGTTGACAATGTGAGCCAGATTGAAAGGTTTGAGTTGCCGAAATAGTTCTTTGTAAGGTACTGATTGAATGAGCCGAACTGAAGAAGTCCGCTGATAACAAGACCTGCAACAGTAACTGTAAGGAACGGACGGCTCTTGAAGAGTGTACCGTATGTAAGCTTAAGATTGACTTTCTTCTTTTCGGGAGAATAAAGAACTCTTTCTCTTGTTGTTTTGTAACATGTCATATAAGCTGCAATTGAAAGTGCTGAAAGCACACATACTGCAACAAATGTCTTTTCAGGATTGAGCTTTGTGCCGTCATCATAAATGATTGACTGAGCAACGAGTGTAACAGCAGCACCGCCTACACCTGCGCCGATTGAACGCATTGTTGAAAGGAGTGTTCTGCCGTCGGGATCGTCTGTAATTGCAGAAGCAAGTGATCCGTAAGGAATATTGATAGCTGTATAGAGCATACCGTATACACAGTATGAAATATATGCAAAAGCAAGAAGCATTGCATAAGATGAAATATAGTTCTGAACATTAAGGAAACATAATGCTGTTGACAGACCGAGAGGTACTGAAACAGTCATCAGATAAGGACGGAATTTACCGTTTTTGGTGGGTCTTCTTGTATCAACAATAATACCCCACAGCGGATCGTTGATTGCGTCCCACAGTCTTATAACAAGGAACAGAACAGTAAGGTCTGTGCTGATTTTTGTTGCATCTGCACCGTGACCGGGAAGGAGACAGTCAGTATAGAACACCTTAAGATATGTTGAAACAAATGTAAGCACAAAAAGATTACCCATATCACCGAAAAGGTAACCGACTGCTTCACCGACGGAAATAGCATTCGGATGCTTTACGGCATGAGGTGCCACAGGCTTTGCTTTTGCCATTTTATTTTCCTCCGTTTTAATAATATAGAAACATTTTACAGCATTAAGACAATAAAGTCAATGAAATACTTGATATATAATTTTATTTTTGATAAAATAAAGAAAACAATAATTTATCGCTGACAATAAATTTGAAAATCACAACGTAGGGGCTGCCATTGGCAGTCCGTATAAGAAACACTTTCTGTAACGGACGCCCAATGGGCGCCCCTACGATAAAGATATCGATAAATTCTGATTTATGAAAGGATTGTTCTTATGTCCGATATGCCTATTTTTGCAATAATGTATGACTTTGACCGAACTCTCAGCCCCCGTGATATGCAGGAATATCAGTTTATTCCCAGCCTCGGCATAACCCCCAAGGAATTCTGGAGCGAAGCCAATACTTTCGGTGACAAAAATGAAATGGATAAAATCCTTTCATACATGTACATAATGATAAAAAAATCCGCAGAAATGGGTAATCCCCTCACAAGAAAAAGAGTTGTGGACTGCGGCAAAACAATAGAATTCTTCCCGGGGGTTGTAAACTGGTTTGAAAGAATCAACCGTTTCGGTATTGAAAACGGAGTTATTGTTGAGCATTATGTGCTTTCATCAGGTCTTGTGGAGATTATCGAGGGCAGTGAAATCGGCAAACACTTCAAACGCATTTACGCAAGTGAATTTCTCTATGACGAAAACGACATTGCCGTTTTCCCCAAATCTGCAGTAAACTATACATCAAAAACACAGTTCATTTACCGAATCAACAAAGGTATTCTCAATGTTTCAAATGACTGGGATCTTAACAAATCAACTCCCGATACAGACAGACGTGTGCGTTTCCAGAACATGCTTTACATCGGTGACGGTCTTTCAGACGTGCCCTGCATGAAAATGGTTAAAGCTTACGGCGGATCTTCTATTGCCGTTTACAAGGACGATTCAAACAGACATCTTGTAGAAGACCTGCTTGCTCACGGAAGAGTTGACTACATGTTCCAGGCTGACTATTCCGAAAATACGAATTTCGATATAACAGTAAAAAATCTCATAAAAAAAGCTGCCATAGAAGACAGCCTTATTTCCGAGCATAACATCCAGCTTGCCGATGCATCGGATAAACAGTATTCGATATTTTATTAAATCAGAATTTGTCGGGATATTTCATCGTAGGGGCGCCCATCGGGCGTCCGGCACGATAGTGCAAATGCCGCAGGCATTTTTTATAGGATATTCAACGGCTCACGCCGTTCTGCTTCGCAGCGGACGACCAATGGTCGCCCCTACGAGTGGGTTATCCAAACACCTCAACAAATTATTGTTTGCCTATCATCTCCGCAAACTCATCTTCACTGATAACTTTAATACCAAGCTCATTGGCTTTTCTCAGCTTACTGCCTGCGTCTTCACCTGCAAGAACGCAGGTTGTTTTTTTAGAAACGGAAGCTGCGGTTTTTCCGCCGAATTCTTCGATTATTGCGCCCGCTTCGTTTCTTGTGAATCGTGAAAGAGCACCTGTAAGCACAAATGTCATACCCTCGAAACGTTTGTCTTTCACTTCACGAAGAGATTTCATATTAAGACCGAGTGCCCTCAGTTTTTCAATAATATCGTGAGTTCCCTCTCTCTTCATGAATTCATAAACGCTTTCTGCCATAATCATACCGAAACCGTCAATTGAAGCAATCTCTTCAACTGTTGCATTCATTATTGAATCCATATCGCCGAACTTGTCGCAGAGAAGTTTTGCGGCTTTCTGACCGATATGACGGATTCCGAGAGCATAAACAAGTCTGTAAAGGTCGTTTTCCTTTGATTTTTCAGCCGCAGCAATCAGATTATCTGCAGACTTTTCACCCATACGGTCAATTTCTGCTATTTTTTCTCTGTCAAGTGTGAAGATATCGGGAGTTGTCTTTACAAGTCCTTTTTCAACAAATGTCTCAAGAACTGCTTCACCCATACCCTCAATATCCATAGCATCCCTTGAGCAGAAATGGATAAGATTTCGCAGAAGCTGTGCAGGACATTCGGGATTTATACATCTGACAGCAGATTCTCCCTCTTCACGGACAGTTGGACTTGAGCAGGAGGGGCAAACATCGGGCAATTTGTAAACAGTGCTGTTTTCACAGTGACTTACAACACGGACAACCTCGGGAATAATATCCCCTGCCTTGCTGATTATACATCTGTCACCTATGCCCAGCTGTTTTTCGTTTATAAAATCTTCATTATGAAGTGTTGCACGGCTGACTGTTGTACCGGCAAGAATAACAGGCTCAAAAACACCCGTGGGAGTGAGCACACCTGTTCTGCCAACATTAACTTCAACATCAAGAAGTGTTGTCTCTTTTTCTTCGGGAGGATATTTGAATGCGGCAGCCCATTTGGGGAATTTTGCAGTACTGCCAAGCATTTCACGGTGAGAAAAGTCATTGACTTTGACAACTGCACCGTCAATATCAAATGGAAGCGTTTCCCTTGCGCTTCCGATTCGTCTGATTTCTGCAATTACATCTTCAATTGTATTATATTCATTATAAAAAGGAACTGTTTTAAAGCCAAGTTCATTTATAAAATCAAGACTCTGTTTGTGGGAAGTTATTTCCTCTCCCTCAACACGCTGAATATTAAAACAGAAAATGTCGAGCTGTCTTTCAGCCGTTACAGAGGGATTTTTCTGTCTGAGACTTCCGGCAGCAGCGTTTCGTGGATTTTTAAAAGGCTTTTCACCGTTAAGATCCTGTTTTTCTGCAAGACGTGCAAAAGTTTCACGGGGCATATAGACTTCTCCTCTTACTTCTATAAGAGGCAGGTCTTTTCTTATTTTAAGAGGAATTGAACGCACAGTACGAAGATTTGCGGTAACATTTTCGCCCACATCACCGTCGCCTCGTGTTGACCCCACAGCAAAAACACCGTCACGGTATTCGAGAGATACGGAAAGACCGTCAATTTTAGGCTCTACAACATATGTTGCATCGGGACAGACTTCTTTTACACGGCGGTCAAAGTCATAAAGTTCCTCTTCTGAAAAAGCATCCTGAAGACTTTCCATACGGACAGTATGTGCAACAGGTTCAAACTGCCCTTCTGCACTGCCCCCTACTCTGTGTGTGGGTGAATCTGCCGTAAGAAGCTCGGGATAAAGCATCTCTATAGACTGAAGCTCCCTCATCATCATATCATAATCGTAATCTGAAATTTCGTTTGTATTCTCAACATAATACTTATGAATATGGTAATTGAGCGTATCTCTTAATTCTTTTGCTCTTTTTTCTGCTGATTTAAAATCCATGAACAACATCCTCTGAAAAAAATCGTATTTATTATACCACAAAACAGTTTTTATTTCAATTACTTTATTCATACCCTACAAGATTTTGCCACAGGTCGTCTGTACCTTCCGAATAAATTTCGGGCACTTCCCCGACAATTACCGTTTCGGCAACAACTATACTGTTTGTTATTTCGGATGATATATTGCCGCTTTGCATTATCACATAAATTTTTGTGTGAATTTCAAGTATCATCTGATGTCTGGTCTGATTTATCCCTGCCGTCTGAAAATCATTTTTAGTTCCTGCAACTGCCGAACCTGAAAGGGTAATTTCTATGTTCAGTTTCGGTCCTCTGCCTGAAAGGATGTCTATCCCCGTAAGAGAACCCAAAGGAATTGAAATAGTTCTTTCACCGAGATTGTTAAGCGTATCTGTTATAATTGCTCTTATTTCGGCACACAGACGGTTCATTTTGACACTGTCCACCGTAACGGAAGAAATTTTTCCCGATTCGGATGAAGTGATTTTCACTAGGTTTTCATAACTTATATTTTTTTCGCAAAGCACTTTCTGAACTGCATCATTCACTGCTTCGGAAGCTATATTTTTTGCCCTTGATTCTGCCATAGCCGTAAGAATGGGAGTTATTCTCAGCTGAACAACAATAAAACCGACAAGGGACATAAAAAAACTCAATATAAGAACAGCTGTAAGCTTTTTCAATCTGTTCTCAGGTCTGAAATTTTTCATAACATCACCTGTTATCATATTATGTCTGATAAAAATATTTGTCCGTTCACGAAAGGTTTTTACTTGCCAAACTTTTTCTTATATGATATAATATAATATTGAAATATGTTGTTCCGGAGTGATTTTATGTCTTCAGAAACAAATGTAATAGAGCTTGAGCTTTATATAATCCGTCACGGTCAGACATTCGGCAATCTTGGAAAAAGCACTGAGTCCCTGAGTTATGAGGATATTCACGATCCCGTTCTCACTCCGAACGGTCAGATTCAGGCAGAAAGACTCGGAGAAAGATTTTCTTCTTATCCCTTTGATGCGGTATATGCAAGCGGTCTCAGACGTGCAATGCAGACTGCAACTCAACTTATAAAAAGACAGCCTGAATCAGGAGCAAAAAACATTATTGTTCATCCTCTTCTTTCCGAAAACGGAGGTGTTGAGGAAGAATACACGGGCCTTTCATTCTGCGATGCCGAGAAAATGTTTCCCCTTATAACTCTTGCTGAGGGATTTGACAGAAAAGGCAGAATAATCAGCTACACAAAGGGCTGGAGCGACAAGGAACAACTCGCAAGAGCAGAAAATGTACTCTCACACATCAGAAACAGACATAAAAACGGTTCAAAGGTTGCAATTGTTGCCCATGCGGCATTCAACACTTTCCTTTTTCACTCCGCACTGGGGCTTGATCCGGAAAAAGTGGTTTTTGATCCGCATTTTCTCAACACGGGAGTTACAAAAATCGTATTTTTCAAAGCAGGTACAGGAAGATACAACATCGATGTTCAGCTTGTTTATCAGAACGATCTTTCACACCTTTATGCAGACTTCCCGAGATACGGACTTGATCCCTGCTACTTTTAACAAATAACATCCTTTTACATAAGATGTAATGATATATCATTACAAGGAGTTGATAAATTTGGAGATATATCTTGACAACAGTGCAACCACCAAGGTGTGCCGTGAAGCAGTTGACGCAACAATGTCAATGCTGACGGACAACTACGGCAACCCCTCTTCCCTGCACAGCAAAGGTGTTCAGGCTTCAAAAGCCATTGAAAACGCAAGGGAAATTGTTGCAGATGCACTGTCCTGCTCAAAAGATGAAATATTTTTCACCACAAGCGGTACCACAGCCAACAACACTGCAATTTTCGGTGCGGTAAACGCCATGAAAAGAAGAGGCAACAGAATTATAACCACTTCTCTTGAACATCCCAGTGTGGGTGAATGCATGAAAAAGCTTGAGGAACAGGGTTTTGAAGTTATAAGACTCAGACCTGACATAAACGGTGCTTTTTCACCTGCAGAACTTATGAATGCAATAAATTCAAAAACCATTCTCATAAGTATAATGGCTGTAAACAATGAAATCGGAACAATAAACCCCGTAAATCAGATAAAAACAGCACTCAAAAGAGTAAACTCAAATGCTCTTATTCATGTTGATGCTGTTCAGGCATTCGGCAAAATCCCCCTGAACCCGTCAAAAGCAGGTATAGATCTTATGACGGTAAGCTCCCACAAAATCCACGGTCCTAAAGGCGCAGGTGCTCTTTACATCAGAAAAGGTGTAAAAATATCACCTTACGTTGTGGGCGGAGGTCAGGAAAAGGGCATTTTTTCCGGAACAGAAGCCATGCCTGCAATAGCAGGTTTTGCAGCTGCCGTAAAAGCTTTACCAAACATTACTGCTGCACTTGCAGACACTGCAAACATCCGTGATTATTTTGTGCGTGAAGTTACAAAAATCGGCGGTGTACATATAAATTCACCGTCAGACGCTCTGCCTTACATCGTAAACCTTTCAGTACTGGGTATTCCGTCTCAGACAATTGTAAATTCACTTTCGGAATACGGCATATACGTTTCTGCAGGTTCTGCCTGTAAAAAAGGTCATCGCAGTGAAGTACTCACGGCAATCGGACTTGACGGCAAAAGAATTGATTCTGCAATAAGAATCAGCCTTTCGAGATTCACGACAAAACACGATATGGATGAAGTTGTGAATGCTCTTGATAAAATTGTAATGCGAATAAGAAGATAAATCGGAGATATTGAAAATGAAGGAAATTATACTTTTAAAAGACGGAGAATTGGCTCTTAAAGGTCTTAACAGACGCACTTTTGAAGACATTCTCATAAAAAACATCAGACAGAGACTCCGCCATTCGGTGGGTGAATTCAAATTCATACGTTCACAGTCCACAACCGTTATCACACCCGTGGATGAAAATGTTGATTTTGACAAAGCAGTTGACGTTATTCAGCACATTTTCGGTGTTGTGGGAATTTCCCGTGCGGCACAGTGCGAAAAGGATATTGAAGTTATAAAAACAACTGCTCTTGAATACCTCAGAGACGAACTTTCCTTTGCTCGTACATTCAAAGTTGAAGCAAAGCGTTCAGACAAGAATTTCCCCTACAATTCACCTGAAATATGCAGAGAAGTGGGCGGATTCATTCTTTCACATCTTCATCATCTTAAGGTTGATGTGCACAATCCCGATGTAAAGGTCACAGTTGAAGTAAGAGACAATCATGCATTCATTCACGGCAATCAGCTCAAGGGTGCAGGCGGTATGCCCACAGGCACGGGCGGAAAAGCTTGTGTGCTCATTTCCGGCGGTATCGACAGCCCTGTTGCAGCATGGATGATGGCAAAAAGAGGTCTTTCACTTACTGCAGTTCACTTTGCATCTCCCCCTTACACATCTGAAAGAGCAGAGATGAAAGTACATGAACTTCTTAAAAAAGTTGCAAAATACTGCGGAAGAATTGACCTTTACACAGTACCGTTCACTGAGATTCAGGAAAATATAAGAGATAACTCTCCCGAAGACATGTTCACCATTACCATGAGAAGAATAATGATGAAAATCGCATCACGCATTGCAGAAGAAAAAGACTGCGGCGCTCTCATTACAGGCGAAAGTGTGGGTCAGGTTGCATCCCAGACAATGTGGGCACTCAGATGTACAGATGATGCGGCAGGTCTTCCCGTTTTCAGACCTTGTATAGGTATGGACAAGAATGAAATCATTACAATTTCAAGAAAAATTGATACATTTGATATTTCAATTGAACCCTATGAGGACTGCTGTACAGTATTTACACCCAAGCACCCGAGAACAAAACCCACACTGCAGATGGCAATTGAAGCCGAAGCTGCAGCATGGGATGATGAATTGGTAAATAAAGCTGTTGAAAATGCAAAGCATCTTGCTATTCACTGACAGGCACAGATTGAATTTTTAACAATAAGCCCTAATGCAAGAAAACATACAGCAAATTTCAGAGCAGTGAGAATCTTTATAATTTTAACTGCCTTTGTTGCAATACAAAGATTTTTTACAATCATCATAAAAACACCTCCGATTATTCGTCGGAGGTATTTTTTGCAGTTTAAAAGCATTTATTCTGTTCAAAGATTGTCATTTATAAGAGTTTTATTATATTTTTCAAGCACACAATGATAAGCATACCAATCTGAATAGGTCTGACCTATACCTGCAGAAAACCTCAAAATCTCTCTTGCATCGGCTGCTGTGATTTCATTGGTGTTTGATGCCGTATTTGCAGCATTGCAAAGAACGTTATCATCGCGGTAAGAATCAATCCCTGCGGCAAATCTCAACACCTGTCTGGCATCGGCAGCGTTGATTTTTCCGTCACGTGTCGCATCGCCTATAAGAATAAAGGTCGATGAAAAAATCGGCATATTATCAAAGGTTACATCAAGCTTTGCACCCGTCGGGATATATTCGTCGGCAGCAAGAGGTCTGCCCTCATAATCTGTAATTTCAATCTTACACTTTTCAGCATTCTTCATAACAGAAGTGAATTCTCCCACTGTCATAGGCTCACAAAGCTCCGTTTTGACATAGACACCGAGACCGTATGAAAGTGTTTTCTCAAAATCAGGAAGTGCTGAGGGAATTTCTGTGGAAAGATATGTTTTTTCAGGCACATTGATTCTGATTTCAGGTTCATAGCTGTTGCCTTCACCATCAATAAGGCTGTGAACACGCACACTGAATCCCAGATTGCCTTTTTCTTCTGCACTGAATCTGCAACCGTAAGAAAAAAGTCCCGGATCGGCAATGCCTCTGTCATCATATATTCTGACCTTTACGGAAGAGTCCTCAATTAAGCTCTCTTCCATAGGCATATAGTTGATATTATCCGAAACATAGTTGAGTCCGAAGGACACAAGCTCAACACAGGAGTCATCATATTCAATTTCAAAAACAAACTCCTTTATGCTGTCAAGCCCTCTGACCTTTATAAAAATGTCAAACTGTCGTCCTACAATAGTGTAATACCCCTTATACAACAGATTCCCTGCATCAATATAATCACCGGGCAGATATGCTTCAACTGTCGGATTTTTTTCTTCTTCAGCGGCATAGGCAACAAGAGAAATACTACAGAAAAGAACACACAGAGTCAGTATTATTGCAATAAACCGGTTATTTTTCATAATCAATCACTCCCAGCGTATCATTCCAGAATTGTTCATAAGTATAGTATATATATGACATCTCTTCAAGACCTGCCGCTGTTCTGAGAACAAGTCTTGCATCTGCTGAATTGATGACATTATCAAAATTAACGTCAGCACAGAAATAGAACAGTTTATTCACACCGACCGTTTCTAGACCTGCAACGTATCTCAGAAGAAATCTCGCATCTGCGGCAGTCACATTCCCGTAATCTGTAGAGTTTACGTCTGATTTGCCGACATCACCCATCGGGTGCAACGAATATGCAGGCATCCAAAAAGTAGGGGCATTTGTAAAAAACGGAAGCCCTATAAATTCAAGCTCATTAATTGAGTTGACAACATCCGCTTTATCTGCAGAAATACAAACCACAGCCGCATAGTCATATTCTGAAACATAAAGTATATCCTTCTCGTCAAAAAACCTTACAAGTATACTTCTGTTGTAGTCTGCAATGCTGTCATAAACCTCCTTTTCCGGTGCAGAGAAAATAAGAGTGCAATAATTTTCAGAGTCAATAAGATATTTCTCGGAATATTGCTTTATATAATTCTTATTGTCTGTATTTTTCCATAACTTATAATAAACCTGACAGGAATAATTAAGAAGCTCATTATAATACTTCTGATAATAGGGATTGCGCACCATATCTATTAATTTTCCGCCATGTCCGCGTTCGTCCTCAGTAATATAAAGTCTGCTGTAACCGCTGTATCGGGAAATAGTTGAATCATCAGCGCTGACTGAGCTTGTAAACAAACAGAACAAACTGATTACAACAAGAATAACCGAAACTGTTTTTTTCATAGTTTTACCCTCCTTAATATGCACCCAACGATGCGGAAATTCTCAATACGAGTCTTGCATCTGCTGCAGTAATTCTGCCGTCACCGTTAACATCTGATTTTTCTTTCTGAGAAGCCGAGAAGTGTTCAAGATCGGCTGAAAAGCGAAGAATAAGTCTTGCATCTGCTGCAGTAATTCTGCTGTCATCATTGACGTCACCGATAGTAATGTTTTTATTATAACGGAATTCAGCCCTTTTGACAATCTTGTCACTGCCTGAAATAATCTCAACCGTTGCACGGTAAAGTCCGCTTTCGATAAGCTGAGCACCATGATTGCCTATATAAAACCTTTTATCAGGATTATCGGTCCATTTATTATCCTCGGTGCCTATATCCACCCGTGTCCAGAAAAGTGAAAGATAATTCTTTTCTATATAAGTTTTTACTGTTATATCGTCCTTGCCGCTGACAGAAACCGTATACTGAATGTTTGCAAAGCCGTCATCAGAAATATAGAATGTCAGCGAAACAGTGTCCACATTGATATACTGAAGCGCCAACGGCATTATCCCTTCGCTGTCTTCAGCACGGGAAATAATACCTGTTGCAAACATAAGACAGCAACAAAGACACAGTGATATTATTTTTTTCAACAAAACAACCTCACTTATCCGTTGATTTTTACCCTGTTCTTATTATGATTATTTTATAAATCCCATGGGGGTCATTCCGGGATGAGCTGTAACCGAATACCAGGTCATATTCATTTTCAGGTCCTGTCGCAGATGCTTGTAAAGAACAAACTGCAACAATCAGCAAACATAAAACAATGAAAATATCCGTTTCATATTTCTTTTCCTGACATAAAATTAATTCAGTCCAGCTCTGCCGAGATTCTTAAAATAATTCTTGCATCTGTCGCTGTAATACTGCCGTCCTGACTGATATCACACCGATTCTTCTGTTCTGAGTTATAATTATCAAGTCCTGCTGAATAACGCAGAACAAGACGTGCATCATTCGCCTGAATAACACCGTCTGAATTGGCATCGCCTTTTAATATTTTTGTTGAATATACATACTCGACATCTTTTTTTACTGTATTGTTTCCGACTGTTACATAAACAGTTGCATAATATGTGCCGTCACCGTCAGCAGGTGCACTGTATGCACCGGAAATATACTTTTTGTCTGCCCGTACTATTCCTGACTCTCCCATTACTTTTGAGAAAACAGCATTCTTTTTAACCTGAACTTTTACTGATACACCGTTGATTTTTGCACTTGCAAAGTAAGCGACATATGCAGTATTATTCACGACATAAAAAGTCACATTTACACTGTTGATATTCTGCCATTGAATACCACTCTGAGGATAATCTTCAACAGACGGTGATGCAGTAGTCGGAGCCTCTTCCTGAGCACCGGATACCACAGTTAATGAAACCATTAAAAATAAACATAAAAGTACTGAAATTACCCTTTTCATCAGTCTTCCTCCTTTATGCTTTCTGCAATTTTCACTATTTCAGAAACATCAGCATTGCCGTAATAATCAATACTGAATGTATACAGATCAGTGTTCCACAGGACAAGCATATAACCGTCTTCGGTATAAACCTCATATACAATTCCCTGCGATACCGTCTGAGAATATTCAAGTCTCTCGTTATCGATGCCCATTTTTGTAATTCCGTCTCCCTGCGAGAGAATTATTGCATTGCCCTTTTCATCTTCCCACTGTGTAATAACGGAGTGTTCATTTTTGTTAAAAGCAATCCGGCTGAATCCATCGGGAATCGCAGACAAAGTATAAACAGTTTCTATTCCATCAGGTGAGACTATATCTCCCGCATTTTCATAACCGTACTCAACATCTGAATGTGTATAATAAATTTCTCTGAAAAAACTGATTATATCTTCCCTGATTTCTGCAGAGGAAAAAACACCGAAAACTGCAGTAAGAATCACAACAGCCGCTACAACAAGGACTCTTCGCACAGGCACTGACTGATGTTTTTTTGTGTGTCTTACAAGTTTTTCCATATTATCATTGAATCTGTCAGAGGGAATCCACTGCAGAGAATCGCAATTAATTTCTGCCTGAGCAAACTCTTCCCGTGCCGCAGCAAGAAGAGCATTTTTCAACACTTCACTTGCCATTTTCAGTCATTCCCTCCCTTGAAAGTGATTCTATCAGGATTTTTTTACCGCGGACAAGCTGTTGCTTCACCGTGGATTCTTTTCTGCCTAAGACATCTGCAATCTTTTTGACAGGCATATCCGATACATATCTGTAATAAAGAACATCACGATAAACGGAATCCATATTTCTTATTACAGAAAGAACTTCTTCGCATTGTGAGTTTTCCAGAATCTGCTCAAAGGATTTTTCATCCGGAACATTATACAATTCATCAAAACTTATAACATTATCGTTATTTTTATTTTTCCTGAGTATATTCAGTGCGGAATTCTTTGCCGCTTTAAGACAGTAATATTTACCCTTTTCTTCATCGGCAGAAAGAAGAATGTCAACATGCTTTGCTATGCCCAGAAAGGCATTATGAACTGCGTCTTCAGAATCCGACTGATTGTGAAGAACGGAATTTGCTACATAAAACATCTGATTGCGGTATGTTTTGTAGTAATATTCAAATGTACGTTTTCCGTCATCATTACTGATGACATTAAGATACAATAAAAGCATGCATTTCACCTTATTCACTATATATAACACGCCGAAATACAAAAACGGTTACAACATAATTATAACTTTTTTATTTTTTTATTTCAATATGTTGACCGCAAATGTCAAATCTGTTAATATTACACTCAAGGAAGTGAAAAAATGCAATATAAATATGAACTTCACTGTCATACAAAGGAAGTAAGTCTTTGCGGTCAGGTACCTGCAGCAGAAATTGTAAAAATGTATAAAGACGCAGGTTACAACGGAATTGTAATAACAGACCACTACTCCCCCATGACATACAAACCCGATACTGTTTACCGTCCGCAGACAGTTGTTGATTTTTATATAAACGGCTACAAAGAAGCACTTAAGGCGGCCGGAGATGATTTTACCGTTCTTCTCGGAATGGAAATCAGATATTACGCAACAGCAAACGATTACCTTGTTTACGGCGTAACGGAAGATTTTCTCAGAAACAACGGAAATCTTATGAAACTTTACCCTAAAAAGTTTTATAATCTTGCAAAAAAGAATAACATGCTTGTTCTTCAGGCGCATCCTTTCAGAAAATTCATGATAAGAACAAACCCTGCTTATCTTGACGGCACCGAAGTTTACAACGGTAAGGCCGATAAAGAGAGAAATGACCGTGCAATGAAGTGGGCGCAGGATAACAACATGGCTGTAAAAGTCAGCGGAAGTGATTTTCACAGACCGCATAATCTTGCAAAAGGCGGAATCATAACAAACGAACCGATTAAAACAAATAATGATCTTCTGCGTATACTTAAAAGCGGAAATTATGAACTTATACAGAACTACTGATAAATCAGAGGTGGCATGATGAACAACATCACATTCAACGAATTTAACAATCTTAAATTTACACTGTACAAGGGAAACCCGGTACTGAAAAATCCCTTCGGCAGTTCTGTTGTTGCCGACCCGTCTGTTCTTACGCCTGAAAATTCCCACGACGGCAGATGGCATCTTTTTGCACACACTTTTTACGGTGTATATCATTATGACTCCGATAACGGAATCAACTTTAAAAAAGTAAAAAGAATCGTTCCCTCTGCAATGCGTCCCGACATAAATTACATAAACGGAAGATATTATCTTTTTTATGAACACACGCAGTCACTTATAAAAAATGCTCTTACCGTATTCGGCGGAAAATGGAAATCCGAGATATATGTAACAGAATCAGACAATCTTGTTGAATGGTCCGAACCGAAGGCTGTAATAAAAAAGACCCGACCTTTTGAAGAAGATAAGTTCGGGCAGGAAATTTCAAACCCCTTCCTTCTTAAAACTGAAAACGGTTACAGGTTATATTATTCCTGCGGACAGACATTTATCAAAGACTGTGGTTTCGGAGAACCCACACACATCAGCTTTGCAGAAAGTAAAAATCTTACAACTGACTATATTTCAAGAGAAACCCCGATAATAAGTCCCGATAAAAATATTGATTATCTCAACCTTTGCTCAGGATGTATCAAAGTATACAGACTTGCAGATTGTTTTATCGGTCTGCAGAACGGTATTTTCGAAAAAGACGGCAAAAGTCACTCTGCAATAATGCTGCTGAAATCCGTCGACGGCATAAAATTTGAGTTTGTAAAAGAATTTCTTATACCTCAGATGTGCGGAAATAATCCATGGATGGCACAGTTTGTGTATGCATCACATCTTGTAAAGCACGGAAACAGACTTCTGCTTTATTTCAATGCAAGAAACACCGCAGACATGTTACGAGGCAGAGAATCAATAGGAATTTTTGAAGCAGAAATATAAACGATTTACACAGTTACCATATGGTAGCTGTGTTTTTTTAATCAGAATTTGTCGAGCCAATTAACAATGTATAATTTACAATTGTGCAGTTATAACGATACAGGCGGTTATTGAAAATCATTGTACATTGTAAATTGCAAATTGAAAAATCCCGACAAATTATTGCTTAACGCACAAACACCGCCGAAGAAATCTCCGACGGTGAATGTGAAAATATATTTGTTTGGATGGATTGGACAATAAATTATTCGTCTTCTGCGTTCTTCTGAGCTTCTTCAATAACTTTCTGAGCTACGTTCATGGGAGCTTCTTCGTAACGGCAGAATTCAAAGTCAAAGTAGCCTCTGCCGATAGTGATTGAACGGAGAATTGTTGCGAAATCGCTCATTTCAGCCATGGGAACTTCAGCTTCGAGCATCTGCATCTTGGGTTCTTCTGCTGGGCCCATACCGAGAACACGGCCACGTCTCTTTGTGATATCACCCATGATATCACCGAGGTTATCGTCGGGCATGAATGCCTTAAGAGTTCCGATGGGTTCAAGGATTACGGGCTGAGCATCGGGATTGAGTTTCTTGAATGCAAGTGAAGCAGCTGTCTTGAAAGCCATTTCTGAAGAGTCAACGGGATGGTATGAGCCATCGTAAAGAGTTGCCTTTACACCAACAACGGGGTAACCTGCAACAAGACCTCTTGCAACGCTTTCACGAAGACCCTTTTCAACTGCGGGGAAGAAGTTCTTGGGAACTGAACCGCCGAATACTTCTTCTGCAAATACAAGGTCATCACCTTCACAGGGTTCAAATCTGATCCATACATCACCGAACTGACCGTGACCGCCTGACTGCTTCTTGTGTCTGCCCTGAACTTCAACCTTTTTCTTGATTGTTTCTCTGTATGCAACCTTTGCAGGTGTAAGATCAACTTCAACACCGAACTTTGTCTTGAGCTTTGAAACGATGATATCAAGGTGCTGTTCACCGATACCTGCAAGGATCATTTCTTTTGTTTCGTCGTTTGTATAGAATGAGATTGTGGGATCTTCTGTCATAAGTTTCTTAAGACCTGAAGCAACCTTATCTTCTTCGCCCTTCTTACGGACCTTGACAGCCATTGAAAGACAGGGTTTGGGGAAGCTTACGCCCTTAAGCTCAACAACATCCTTTGCAGAGCAGAGAGTGTCACCTGTACGTACGCCTGAAAGCTTTGTAGCAACACCAATATCACCTGCTGTGATGCAGTCTGTTTCTTCCTGCTTGCCGCCCTTGATTGTAAGGAGTTTACCGATTTTGATTGTTTCGCCGGTTCTTGCATTGACAGCACTTCTGTCGGGTGTCAGTTTACCTGAAACAACCTTGAAGAATGACATCTTACCAACGAAGGGGTCAGCAACTGACTTGAAGCAGATAGCTGCGAGATGGCCTTCGGGATCGCACTTGAAGTCGCCTTCGCCTGTCTTTGCAGCTGCAGAAGG
>JAZOUN010000019.1:0-11834 GCA_045658165.1 Acutalibacteraceae bacterium | reverse complement strand
AGCAATCACGAAAACCTCGAAGGTTCATTCGATGAACCAACAGACATCATCATGGAAGGCGGAAACAACCTTCTCAAGGAAAACAACCTCACAGTTGTTGATATCGAAGGCGTTCTTATGGGTCTTGCAGGTATTGACCATCCTTTCCAGCACGATGCTACTGCAGAACTTCTTACAAAGAAGGGGCTTAAGAATTTCAGAATCTACAACGACGGTTTCATCGTAACAAAAGCAGGTTCACCCGACGGTAAGGGTATCGGCTACAACTGCGGTACAGGCACCTGCTGTAACTCAATCGACTCAGACGGCAACATGCTTCAGGTAGGCGGCTTCGGCATCCTTTCAGGTGACACAGGTAACGGCTACTGGATTGCAGAGCAGACATTTGCTGCTATCTATTCACACATCTGCCTTAAGGCAAACGAAACAATGATGGCTGATATCTTCTGTCAGAAAGTCGGCATCAATGCAACTGCAGAAGACTATCTCCCCTGCGTTACAAAGTTTGAAGAAACTGAAAGAGAACAGTATTGCATGTACCTCACAGACACATTCTTTGAAGCTGCAAACAAAGGTGACGAGGTTGCTCTTGAAATAACAGAAGCAATGGCAGAAAAGGGTTCAGACTACATCTGTGCTCACCTCAAAATGCAGAACTTCGCAGAAGAAACAGTAAACGTTGTTCTTTCAGGTTCAATGAACGTTAAAATGCCCAACGAAATCTACCTTGCAGCACTCAAAGAAAAGTGTGAAGCAAAGTCAGGCAGAAAGCTCAACTTCATCAAACTCGAAGCAGCACCCGTAACAGGTTGCATCAACTGGCTTCTTGAAGATAAATAAGAAGAAAGGAATTACATAAAATGAAAGAAATTAACGTAACCGTAATCGGTTCAGGTTCAACATATTGCCCCGAGCTTGTTGACGGCTTCCTTCAGAGACAGGATTCACTCAAGCTCAAGAGACTTGTCCTTATGGACATCGACGAAAGAAAAAGAACAATCGTAGGCGACCTTTGCGTACGTATGATAAGAAATGCAGGTATCGACTGTGAAGTTGTTATGACAGACAACCTTGATGAAGCTCTTCAGGGTGCAGACTTCGTTGTTACACAGATTCGTGTAGGTAAGCTCCATTGCCGTTACCTTGACGAACAGATTCCCGTCAAGTATGACCTCATCGGTCAGGAAACAACAGGTATCGGCGGTTTCTTCAAGGCTCTTCGTACAATCCCCGTTATCGGCAACATCTGCAAGAAGATTGAAGAAATCTGTCCCGATGCATGGCTCATCAACTTCACAAATCCTTCAGGTATCGTTACAGACTACGTTCTTAACAACACTAATGTTAAGTGTATCGGTCTTTGCAACGTACCCATCGATATGATTGACGATGCAAAGGAAGCTGTAGGCGAAGATGCTGACATCACATATCTCGGACTCAACCACTTAAGCTGGATCACATCAGTTGTGAAGGACGGCGAAGAAAAGCTTTACGACCTCTTCGACGAAGGCTATGCTCCCAAGGTTATGGCAAATATCAAGGACGACGGTTTTGATATCGGTTGCCTCAAGGCTGTCGGCGGTATTCCCTCATCATACCTTCAGTACTACTACTGCCGTGATGCAAAGCTCGATCACCTTATGACAGATGAAAAGAGCCGTGCACAGGTTTGTATGGAAATTGAAGAAGACCTCCTTAAGCTCTATCAGAACGAAGAAATCGTTACAAAGCCTGCTCTTCTTGACAAGCGTGGCGGTCACAAGTATTCACTTGCTGCTTGCTCACTTATCGTTTCAATTGCAAACGACAAGAACGATGTTCACGTTGTAAACATTCTTAACAAGGGCACACTTCCCTTTATGAATGACGACGATGTTGTTGAAATCGCAGCACAGATCGGTGCAGACGGTGCAAAGCCCGTTCCCGTAAGAAAGACATGGAACGGACACATCGAAGGTCTTATGAAGGTTGTCAAGGAGTACGAAAAGTACACAGTTATCGCTGCAAGAGACGGCGACGACGATGCAGCTATGAACGCTCTTATGATTCATCCCCTCGTCGGTGACTACAAGAGAGCAAAGGCTTGCTACTACGAAATGAAGCAGGCACATATGGACTTCCTTCCCCAGTTCTTCAAGAAATAATTAATAATGTACAATTTATAATGTATAATGAAAGCAGTCATTACCTCTCAGGCGGTGACTGCTTGTTTTTACAACAAATGAAAATATATTGACTTTGCGAAAGCAAGGTGTTATATTTTTTATATAATCATATCTGATTGATTTCAGGAGTTTATTATGAAACATATAAAAAGATTTTCAGCATTATTTTTAGCAATAATATTTTCAGCATCATTTTTTATAAATGCAAGAACTGAAACGTCAGTTTTGCTTGGCGATGTTAACAATGACGGTAAAATCACTGCAGCCGATGCACGTATAACACTTCTCGCATCTGCAAAGCTCTATTCTGCACCGGACATTGAGTCTGCTGATATTGATAATGACAACATAATCACAGCTATTGATGCACGTTACATTCTTCGTGCAGCAGCAAGCCTCGAAAGCCTTGTTTGCATACGTTACGGACACGATATATCAGCAGGAAGCTGTCTCAACTGCGATTACACAGAACCTACAAGCGAGCCCGATTCTGAAATAACAGAGCAGACAACAGAAACAGAATCTGTGACGCAAACTCCCTGCGAAACAACCACCATTGCAGAGACAACAACAGAGACTGAAAACACATCTGCAGAAGAAACTACAACAAATACTCCCGAGGAATCCACTACAATCCCTGAAACTACAACAATAATTCCCGAGACTACAACAAAAGCTCCTGAAGAACACACCACCATTCAGGAAACTACCACATCAGTTCCCGAAACAACTACGGAAGCTCAGGAGGAATCCACCACAGCTCCCGAGACTACTACAAAGGTTCCTGAAGAGCATACTACTGTTCCGGAAAGCACTACATCAGTTCCTGAAACAACGACGGAAGCGCCCGAAACCACAACTGCAACTACTACAGAAGCAACAACTGCGCCCGAACCCCCTACAAGAGTTCCGGAAACCACAACCGTTATTGAAACTACAACAAAACCTGTTTCAACAGAAGAATTGGCGTATGAAACATTTATACTTATCAATGAATACAGGGCATCACTCGGTCTTTATCCGCTGACTTTCAATGCAGAGCTTTCTGAAATCACATTAGTAAGGGCAAAAGAAGCTTCTGTCTTGTGGAGTCACACAAGACCGGACGGCAGAGATTTCTGGAGTGTATTTGATGATTACAACAAGTTCAACGCAATTCCGGTAGGTGAAATCCTTGCAAAAATAGGAGCTCCTGATGCAGCAAGAGCAGTCAATGGTTGGCGAAACTCCCCTTCGCACAATGCCATTCTCACAACAACTAAATATAAGGAGATAGGCATTGCATGTTATATCGCAGAAGACGGATATACTTACTTTGCGGCACATACAATAAAAACAAATAACAATGAGTCAACCACTGTTCCCGAAGAGTCAACCACAACAGGATCAACAACACCCCCTGTTTCTACAGAAGACCTGGCTTATGAAACATTTTTAATTATTAATGAATACAGAGCTTCACACGGTCTTTATCCACTGACTTTCAATGCAGAGCTTTCTGAAATCACCCTGGCAAGGGCAAAAGAGATATATGACTGCGGCGGAACCACAAGACCTGACGGCAGCTCTTATCATACAATATTTGATGATTACAACAAGTTCAACAATTGTTCAGTCATAGAACTCTCGGCAAAATTCAAAGATCCTGACGCTACACAAGTGGTAGCAAGTTTGTATAACTCTCCTCTCTGCGATGTAATGCTCACATCAACATACACTCAGATAGGTGTTGCATATTACTTTGCCGAAAATGGTTATTATTACTTTGTGTTACATATGATACAATAAAAGAATCAGCAGTCACTACCTCTCAGGCGGTGACTGCTTGTTTTATCTGTATTCACCACAAAAAAACCACCGGTTTTCCGGTGGTTTCTGTGTTACTTTTAAATTATCTGTTAAGGATGAGCTTTGTGAGTTCAACGGGTTCAACGATTTTACCGTCTTTATAAACTCTCATGTTACCTGAAGCGATTTCGTCAATGAGAATAACTTCGTCATTGTTGTAACCGAACTCAAACTTGATATCCCAGAGATCAAGGCCGATTGACTTAAGATCATCAGCAACGATCTTTGTGATTTTGAGTGTCTGTTCTTTCATGCTTTCGAACATAGCGGGAGTCATAACTCCGAGAGCTGCAAGGCCTTCCCCTGTAACAAGAGGATCGCCGAGAGCATCGTTCTTGAATGTACATTCAACATAACCGCCTTCGAGAACAGTACCGTCTTCGATATATTCACCGTATCTGCGGATGAAGCTGCCTGTTGCAACAAGACGGCAGATTACTTCAAGACCGTGACCGAAAACTTTACCGGGAAGAACTTCCATTGTTGCATCTTCAACATTAGCACCTACATAGTGTGTTTTAATGCCTGCTGCCTTGAGAAGTTCAAAGTAATGAATTGAAGTTTCAAGGTTAGCTCTGCCGATACCTTCGATTGTGAGACCTACACTGTTTTCACCGGGATCAAACACACCGTCTTTACCTGTACAGTCATCCTTGAACTTAAGCATTACATTGCCGTTGTCAAGAGAGTAAACATCTTTTGTTTTTCCTTCATAAATCTTTACCATTAGTGTAACACTCCTTTGTTTTCGTATCAAAACAAGATTATTTTATCACCATTTATTAAATTTGTACATACCTTTTTATAATTTTTTTTGCATTTGTTCAATTATACATTTTTCAACTTGTCATATGTTTCAGATTAGTGCAGAAAAACAACAATTTTTCAGCCGTTGTTTAGTTTTCAGAATGCAATAAAAACCCCACCGTAACGATGGGGTTAAAATCATATTCAGTTGACTGCCATGCTTTCTTCCACAGCCTTTTCAGCCTGCTGTTTTGCATTTTCAAGGTCTTTGAGATTGATTTTTCCTGTCTTGATTCTGTAAAAGCTGAATCCGAAAAGGAATACAATCATACCAATAAGGAAATACTGGTCGCCTGCTTCAAGAGTTGTGAAGAGTGCAACACTGATAAGCAGATCTGCGAAAATCGCAAGAATGATTGTAACAACAAATGCTGCCTTGGGCATGTGGAAAAAGCTGTTTTTCCACGCTGCAGGGTATTTTTTAAGCAGTCTGAACATAAGACAGTTGTTGACAAGATTAAGAATCATTGTGGGAATCATCATAAGTGAGATAAGGTCATCGAGTCCCATATCAACAAAAACAGGCACAATCGCAATTATGTAAAGCACAAGCATCATAACCCAGGGATAGCCTTTTTTGTTTTTCTTGCCGAGGAATGCAGGAAGCCAGCCGTCCTGAATTGTTGCAAGCATGGGATGCTGTACACCTGCAATAGCTCCGTAAAGAGAAGTTGCTATTGCAAAGCAAGCACCGCCGAGAGTGAAGATAACATAAATAGAGCGCGGGAAAATCTGCTCTGCAACAACACCGAGGTTTCTGTCTGCAACCTGCTCAATGGGAAGTACGCCTGCAGTTACAATGGCAATAAGCACATAGACAATCATAACAACGAATGACGCAATAAGAATAGCCTTGGGAAGTGTTTTCTTTGGATTTTTTGCATCGGGTGTCATTTCGATAGGTCTTGTTGCACCCTGACAGGCAAAGCTCATCATAGCAACAGCCATAATAAATCCGAAAGGTCCGTCACTGAAATAGCCTTCGGATGCAGGGTTAGCGGTTGAAAAATCAACTTTGGGAAGACCTGCAATAATATAAATAAGAAGAGAAAGAATAAGCACACCAACCATTACAAGGTTGAATTTGCCCATAAATTTGCCGCCGAGGAATGTTGTTGCGAAGAAAAGGGTGATAATACCGATTGCAACAAACTTTCCGAAAGGTTCAATCTGCGGGAATATGATTGACGCATATTCTACAATTGAAAGACCGTACATCGCAAAAGCAAGTCCCACAAAAATGCCCGAAATTGCAGAAACACCAACAAGAAGAGGCGGCTGAAGAAGTGCCGACTGGCTGTAGTGACCGCCGGGAAGCACAAACATACCCGACATGAGTGTTTTGTAGGAATAAGCAAAAAGAACAACAATGCAAGCACACACAAGTGCGAGTGTGATTGATCTGCCCGTAAATCCGATTGCCGTACCCATCGAAACGAAAATACCCGAGCCGATACAGTTACCTATTCCGTAACAGGCAAGCTCGGCAACGCCCAATTTCTTTTTGTTTTCAGCAGTAGCTTCTTTTTTCATAAATTTTTCCTCACTTTCCGAGAATCTTTATGATGTCTTTCACATCGGGGAAATCTGTCATTGTCTTTGAGTAGTGAGCATAAGTGATATTCATATTCTTATCGACCGCAAAGAATGCACAAAGCTGATTTTCTCTCGGACCGTCTGATTCTTCGGCAGGTGCCATTGCAGAATTGACCGATTCTATCATATCAAGATTCAGCATCTTATAAACATTCTTGCCTATAACAAATTCAATCAGTTTGTCTCCTGCAAGCATATTCACAATGCCGTCTGCTTCAAAGACATTATACATATCATAAAGTCTGCATTCGGGGTCAGCAATCAGCTCAAAGGGATATTTCTTCTGATTCTTTGCAAGTGTATAAACATCACTCTGCATGATGAATTTTATGTCATAACCCATTGCCTTAAAAATGGGATAAGCCGCTGTGAATGATGCAAGAAGCACTCTGCAAAGCTCACATTCATAGAATCTTGAGAAAATTATAAAAGTCTTGCCGCTGAGAGTCTTATTTGTACCTTTGGGTGAATCATAAACAAAGTTTTCGAGCTTTTCACCGACTGCTAGAGTCTTGTGATAAGGTTTGCCGTCAGCATCCCATCCTGCCCTGACCTCTTCCACAGCCTTTTTGAATCTGTCAAGAGCTTTCTCTATTGTAACCTTTGCACAGGCAAGGTTGATTCGCTGAAAACCTCTGCCGAGAGGTCCGAAAAGTTCACCGTTATCAAGGTAAAGTCCTGCATTTTCAAGCATTTTACGAAGCTCCACATGAGTCATTCCGAGCTTTCTCATATCAAGCCATTGCAGATATGTACCCTGGAGGGGGAAAACTCTGATTTCGGGAAAATTCTCTGCCATAAAGTTTTCAACAAGCACTGCATTTTCGTGAACAACTGTAATGAGTTCATCAAGCCAGTCTTCACACTCGTTATATGCAGCAATACATGCAGGATAAGCAAAAATGTTAAGTCCCATCTGCATATTGAAAAGTGAACATGCTGTAGCCTTTGCACGTGTTTTTGAATCGGGAATAATGATATTTGAACACTGAAGACCTGCAAGGTTGAATGTTTTGCTGGGCGCTGTACATATTGCAATGTTATTGAGCACAAAATCGCCCACATTTGCCATTACAGTGTGCTCATAGCCCGGCATAATAAGGTCGTGATGAATTTCATCGTCAATAATGAAAACATCGTTACGACAGCATATATCGGCAACTTTTTTAAGCTCTTCCTTTGTCCATACTCTGCCCACAGGGTTATGAGGATTGCAGAAAAGAAGTGCACTTGCTTTTTTACATTTCTTTTCGAGGTCTTCATAGTCAATTTCGTATCTGCCGTCATTTTCAATCAGTTCGCTGTAAACTATTTTGCGGCTTTTTGCAAGTACAGCCATATCAAAGGGATAATAAACAGGTGTGAGAATGATTACACTGTCACCGGGATTTGTACTTGCCTGAATGAGTATTGCAAGGGCATCAACAACACCGGGAGTGTTGATAATCCATTCTTTTTTTACATCAAAATCATGTCTGCGCTTCATCCACGAAACAACAGCATCGAAATATTCATCTGTCGGACTTGTATAGCCGAGAACAGAATTTTCTGCTGTTTTCTTTATTGCTTCAACAATCTGCGGTGCAGGATAAAACTCCATATCAGCCACAGAAAGAGGCACAAATTCGGGGGATGCATTTTTTGCACCGTTCCACTTGTTACTGCCGCAGTTTCTGCGGTCGGGAATGCTTGTAAAATCGTATTTCAAGGTAAGTCCCCTCCCTTTTATTCTTCTGATTTCATAATATCACCCGTTATTGACATTGTCAATTAAATCTGTTATATTTTTTCATAAAGGGAGGCAGAAATATGAGTATTGTAATTGCGATTCCCCAGATGGGTACAGACCTTTTCAGAAAATATATGAAAAGCAAATATGTGAAAAGCATTGAAAGAGCAGGGGCAGAAGTCAGATGGATTGAACTTGATGATGAAGAAACTGCAATAAAAAATGTACTCGCCTGTGACGGTCTGATTCTTCCCGGCGGTGCTGATATCGAGCCTTCACTTTACGGCAGAGAAAGAGAAGAAAAATGCGGCAAACCGAACGAACTGCGTGATAAATACGAATTTCTCATATACAATGCCTTTGTAAAAACAAACAAACCCATTCTTTGCATATGTCGTGGCTTTCAGCTTCTCAATGCGGCAAACGGCGGTACACTGTATCAGGATATTGCAGAAATCAAAAAATGCAGTCATTCCGATTTTCTTAAAAGAGCAAAACCGATTCATAAAATTACAATCAACGAAAACACAAAGCTTTCTGCCATTTTCGGCAAAACAGAAACAGGCGTCAACAGTCTTCATCATCAGGCAATCGAAAAAGTGGGAGAAAATCTCACAGTTTCTGCTGTCAGCGAAGACGGCTTTACAGAAGCAATTGAGCTTAAAAATCATCCATTCTGCATAGGTGTGCAGTGGCATCCCGAGCATATGAGCAAAAAAGACGATTTACAGCAAAGCATTTTCAACAGCTTTGTAAATGCATGCAAAACAAAATAAAAAGTACCACCGCTTCATTGAATTGAAACGGTGGTTTTTTGTCTCAACATATTTTTTTTCGGACCTGCAAAAACAAAACCTGATTTTCATATACTTCACAGAGGTGATTTATATGGATTTTTCAGCTATAGCGCAGATTTTCAGCAATCTTATTTTTTTTGCACTGCACCTTGGCTCTGCAAACCTTTTTCCTCAGCCGCTTTCAAAAAAAGAAGAGGAAATTGCCGTAAAAAAAGCTATTGACGGCGATCTGCAGGCAAGGAATCTGCTGATAGAACACAACCTGAGACTTGTTGTGCATATTATAAAAAAATATTACGCAAACTCAAGCGATCAGGATGACCTTATTTCAATCGGCACAATAGGACTTATAAAAGGCATTAACAGTTTCCGTCCCGATAAAAATGTACGCCTTGCCACATATGCAAGTCGGTGCATCGAAAATGCAATACTCTCATTACGGCTCTTACAAAAAAGGAAGTTGCCCCTATTGAACACTTAACGGAAGACTTGACTTCTACCCTATCGAAAAGCTGAAACTGATTGCAGAATTTTACGGTATCGAAGTAACTCAGCTGCTTGACGACTATAATTTATATATGTATAAAGGACAAGGGCAACAAGTCAGAGCTTTAAGAGAAAGCATGGGATTGACAAGGACTCAATTCGGTGACCTTCTCAATCTGAAATCATCAAACATCAAAAACTGGGAAACCGACAGAAACAGGATGTTCAAGAGCACATGGGAAAAACTGCAAAAATTAACCCCACCGTAAAAACGATGGGGCTGATTCAGTATTATTGATTTATTATCCCACAAGTGCATTTATAAGCTGAACTTTCTGCTCTGCAGGGCAAGATAAGTTCTTTATTTGATTTTTTGCAATCATTGCATGAGCATGTGCTGCTCTTTTTGCAAGTTCTTTCATTCCCTGTTCAGTCTTAGGGTAATTAACTATAATATTCATTAACTTATCTCACCTCTACTTTCATTGTATTCATGTCTGCTTGTACATAATTCTTCAAATTTTTCATAGGAGTTCTCCTTTTGTCTGTAAATTTGAAGTAATTATGAAAGCCGGAATAAATAATAATTTTTATATATAATTTTTTTGCAATTTTTTTGATTTTCTTCAAAAAAACCTGAAAAAATGCCTTTTTTTCTGATTTTAGGGTAAAAAAATAGAAATCAGCGCAATTACACACTAACAAAGACCATCCTTTTTTGAAAAAAGGTGAAAGAAGAAAGTATCAAAACTCATCAGTTATACCATCTTCTGTGTCTCGTCAGTTGGAGTTCTCACGTTGGTTTCTCTTTCACTTAAAATATTAAATTGTTTCGTTTGATGTACTTATATTATACTCTTAATAGGAACAATTTGCAACATGTCAACAACATTTTTATATATAAGATTTTTCCAAAATATACCATTCTTTGTATATTTTATTGTACATTTTTACATTTTATGTGGCATTATATTTGTCGGATTTTTCGGCAAAAAATCGAGTAAAAAACATAAAAAAATCACCCCATTGTGAACACAATGAGGTGTAGATAAAGCGGCAATCTATGAAAAAATAATTCTCATATAGTCAGTTCTCAGGTCAAGTATTCTTATTATCTGGATGCGATTTCCTGAAATAAGATAAAAAATACCGTAATTCCCGCTTATAAGACAACGGTAGTTTGTTTCTCTTCCTGTCTTTTCTTCCATACTGAAACCTGAATTAGGCAAGTCAGCAAGAATATGAGCTGTTTTTAATATTTTTGAAGTTACATTTTTACCAGCATTGGGGTTTTCAAGAACAGATGAGATATATTCTTTGATTTCTCTCAAATCTTCTCGTGCCTGAGGTGTATAAATTATTTTCATGCATCAACACCGAATTCAGCAAGAATATCTTCTTCTGAAACCCAATCATTTTCAGATTTTACAGATGACTCACCTTTTTTCAGTTCCCCCATAAGAATTGCAATTGCCTGTTCTTTTATTGCTTCTTTACTGTTCTGAGTAACAATCAAAGGCATCCCTTCTGCATTGATAGACTGCTGTATAAAAACATTGATAGCATCAGTAAGTGTCATTCCGCAATTTGCATATATTTCCTCAACACGGTCTTTTATCTCCGGATTGATTCTCATCTGGAAAGTTGATGTCTTCGGCATAGTTGCAACAGAAATATTTTCTGACATATAAATCATCTCCTTGATATTAGTATACTCATTCTATTTTAAAATGTCAATACAATGTAATTACATTATAAAGGAAATACATGTTAGATTTTGATTTTTTCAGTTAACGGTTATATGACGACAGTCAATATAAACGGCTAACTGCAAAAACCGTAATACGGAATCCTGACGAAAGTCAGGATTTTTCTTTTTGCTTAAGAAGAAAGAATGCTTGCTTTCTCCGATAGAAAGCTTCGATTTCAGATGGCACTCTGAAGAAAGGATTCACAGATGTCAGAAGTGCATATCATTGCAGGGATGACAAGAAGAATATCTGCTATGACCGCCTTGCTCTTCTGAAGTGCTCGCATAATCTGGGACACAACAGAGCCAGCATTGTTGCGGACCATTACTTATATTGAATTTTATAAATTTAAAAATCCCTTTGCAACGATTGTCACAAAGGGATCTGATTTTTATGCCCAGGGATTTTCGCTTTCGGGTTTACGGATATCTGCGAGAATGAATTGCTCCCACAGATACCATTTGCCGTCCTTTGCAAGACGAAGCTGAACGCTTCTGGGGCTGTCTGCACCGCCTGAGGTGATATACAGCGTTGCGTAGCCGTCATTCTGATATGAATAAGGGTTTTCGCTTACGGTAACTGTATAAGGCTCTGAGGGCAGATAATTATTTACAGGTGTTGCACCGTCAAAATATGAACGGGGCACATAATCCTT
>JAZOUN010000018.1:0-14603 GCA_045658165.1 Acutalibacteraceae bacterium | reverse complement strand
TAATAAATTTAACAACGCTGCAGGGCGGAAGCTTTGCTATAAAGCCGTCAGCAGTAATTTCAAGGTCATTAAATTCTTCAGTTTTTACTACATTTTTATTTTCGAATGTATTATGTGCATCCATAACACCTGTAAGGACTTCTGCTCTTACTGCTTTAACCTGAGAATCAGCAATCTGACACTTTATTTCCCTTGAACCGTCAAGAGCAACATTGACAACAGTTGAAACAATATTACCGTCCGCATCCATTGATGCACTTTCAATGAGCTCAGGCATTTTAAGGCCTTCGCATTCGATCTTATCTGATGTGAGGAATGACCCGAGAAGAGTATTCTTCTGATGGTCTTTATACATTTTAAATACGTGATATGTGGGAGTAAGAAGCATCTCTTCTCCGTCAGTAAGAATTACGGACTGAAGGACATTAACCAGCTGAGCGATATTTGCCATCCTGATTCGGTCAGAGTGCTTATTAAAAATATTAAGTGTCAGACCTGCAACCATTGCATCTCTCATTGTATTCTGCTGATAAAGGAATCCCGGATTTGTACCCTCTTCAACATCAAACCAAGTTCCCCATTCATCAACTATAAGATCGATTCTGTGTTCAGGGTCATATTTATTCATCACTTCAATATGACGGGTGATAATTTCATCAATTTTATAAGCACAGGTAACAGTAACATAATACATATCCTCACTGAAAACTGTTGCTGCGCCTCTACCGCCCCAGCCGTGAGGTACCGTATAATAATGAAGTGAAAGCCCCTGGATATGATGTCTTGCTCTCCACATAACTTTATCGGTCCAATGATAGTCCTCAGCATTAGGACCGCAGCAGACTCTGTAAATTCTGTTATTCTTATCATAATCTCTGACATAGGTATTATATCTGAGATATTCCTGAGCATAATCCTCAGGCATAAAGTTTCCGCCGCAGCCCCAGTTTTCATTGCCTACACCGAAATACTTAACAACCCAGGGCTTTTCTCTGCCGTTTGCCTTTCTGAGCTCAGCCATAGGAGAAACACCGTCAAATGTCATATATTCTACCCATTCACTCATTTCCTGAACTGTACCTGAGCCAACATTACCATTAATATACGGATCACAGCCGAGCTGTTCGCAAAGCTCAAAAAATTCGTGAGTGCCGAAGCTGTTATCTTCAACAACACCGCCCCAGTGTGTATTTATCATCTTTTTACGGTTTTCAAGAGGGCCTATGCCGTCTTTCCAGTGATATTCATCTGCAAAGCAACCGCCCGGCCAGCGGAGAACGGGGATTCCCATTTCCTTAAGAGCCTCAACCACATCTGTTCTCATTCCGTTAACATTGGGTATTGAAGAATCTTTTCCGACAAATACGCCGTCATAGATACATCTGCCGAGATGCTCTGAGAAATGACCGTATATATCCTTGCTGATTGTTGAAATTTTCTGATTAGGGTTAATGAGGTATTTTTCCAAAACTATTCACACCTTATGCTTTTTTGTTAAATATAACATATAGCAATAATCAAATCAATCAGATTTTTCAATTTTTTACAAAAGAATGCATTTTAGTGGTTGAAATAATGATTTTTTTCTTGTATAATAATTAACAAATAATTTTTTTGGAGTGATTACATTGGCAAAACTCGCAGACATCGACAACAAGGCTGCTGAAAAAGGTTCTCTTCTTGTAACCATCTGGCAGTTCGTAAAATTCATCGTGGTAAGTCTTCTTGCTATGATAGTTCAGTTCGTACTTCTCAACACTCTTCAGCTCATCCCCGCAATCAAAGACCTTTACAATACCGGCGATTTTAACTGGTGGATATTCTCTTATTCAGCAGCAGTAGGTGGTTTAGGTTACTTCATCGTCAGCAATGTTGCTAACATAGTTGCACAGATTGTTGCTTTCTTTGTAAACAAGGAAAAGACTTTCAATTCAGGTGCAAATGTTGCAGTTGCTCTCCCCATCTACATAGTTTTCACAATCGCACTTATTGCATTCTCAGCATGGCTCAACCCCACACTCAAAGACCTCTTCCTCGGCTTTGAATGGTGTAACGAAACAGCTGCAAAGAACATTGCAACAATGATCTGTTCAGCGCTTCAGTTCTTCCTTTACTTCCCTGTTGACAAACTTCTCTTCCACAAGAAAAAGGAAGAAAAAGCAGCAGAATAATTCTCTGCGGAGGTAAATAAAATGAGCAAAAAAATGTATGAGGCATACTGCAGAACATATCAGAATGTTATGAAAGTTGCTACCGGTTTTCTTGACTGGACTGAGCCTCAGCTTATAAAAGGTTCAGGTGCTGTTAAAAAGCTTCCCTCAGTTATAAAAGAACTCGGCTACAACAATGTTCTTGTTGTAACAGACAAAGGACTTATGGGCCTTCATCTTCTTGATGATATGTTTGCAGAACTCAGAAATAACGACATTGCATATGTTGTATATGACGGTGTTCAGCCCAACCCCACAATCGATAACATTGAAGAGGCAAGAAAACTCTACCTCGGCAACGGCTGTCAGGCAATCATTGCTTTCGGCGGCGGTTCACCCATGGACTGTGCAAAGGCTTGCGGTGCAAGAATTGCAAGACCCAACACAGAAATCCCCAAGATGCGCGGTGTTCTTAAGGTTCTTAAGAAGATCCCCACACTTTTCGCAGTTCCCACAACAGCAGGTACAGGCTCTGAAGCTACACTTGCAGCTGTTGTTTCTAACCCCAAGACACACGAAAAGAACGCTATCAACGACCCCGTTCTCCGTCCCAAGTACGCTGTACTTGACCCTGCCCTTACTCTCGGTCTTCCTCCCCATATCACATCAACAACAGGTATGGATGCTCTTACACACGCTGTTGAAGCTTACATAGGCAACAGCAACACAGCAGACACAGAAGAAAAGGCAAAAATGGCAACAAAGATGATTTTCAAAAATCTTGAAGTTGCATACAACGACGGAAAGAACGTTGAAGCAAGAGAAAATATGCTGCTTGCATCTTACTATGCAGGTGTTGCATTCACAAGAGCTTATGTAGGTTATGTTCATGCAATTGCTCACAATCTGGGCGGTATGTACGGTATTCCTCATGGTCTTGCAAATGCAGTTATTCTTCCCTACGTGCTTGATTATTTCGGCGAATCAGCTTACAAGCGCCTTGCAGAGCTTGCAGAGGTTGCAGAGCTTGATTGTGCAGGCAAGTCAGATGAAGAAAAGGCAAAGATGTTCATTGCTGAAATCAGAAGAATGAATAAGGATATGAACATCCCCGAAAAGTTTGAGCAGATCAAGGAATCAGACATTTCTCTTATTGCAGACAGAGCACTTAAAGAAGGAAATCCCCTTTATCCCGTTCCCAAGATTATGGATAAAGAAGAATGCGTTGCGCTTATAAGACAGCTCATGGCTTAAATAAACAGACAGGCAGTCAGAAAACTGACTGCCTTTTTTGTTTGTCCTTAATTCAATTTGGTATTGAGAATTCAGGAACTTTGTTATATAATAGTATAAATACAATAAATTTGTAAGGTGACACCATGCTTCGCATAATGATTGTTGACGACAACGAAAATACAAGAAAACTCATGAAGACTGTTCTCAGCCAGAACGGTTATGATACAATATGTGCATGTGACGGAATTGAAGGTCTTGAACTGCTTGACAAAATACATATAGACCTCATCATTCTTGACGTTATGATGCCGAGAATGAACGGTTTTGAATTCACAAGAACACTGCGTGATTGCGGCTGGGAAACACCTATTCTAATGGTAACGGCAAAGGAATCACATCTTGACAAGAAAGAGGGATTTCTTGCAGGAACTGACGATTACATGGTAAAACCCGTAGACGATGAAGAAATGCTTCTTCGAATTGCCGCTCTCCTGCGTCGTTCAAAAATAGCAAGCGAAAGAAAACTTACAATCGGTTCAACAGTTCTTAACCATGATTCACTGACAGTTACAACGCCCGAAGGAACAACCGAACTGCCTCAGAAAGAATTCATGCTGCTGTTTCAGTTGCTTTCCTATAAGGATAAAATTTTCACAAGGCGTCAGCTTATGGACGAAATATGGGATATGGACTCTGAAACTGATGAAAGAACAGTTGATGTACATATAAACAGACTTCGCGATAAATTCAAATCAAATCCCGATTTCAGCATAGTTACAATCAGAGGACTTGGCTACAAAGCCGTATAAGGAGTATTTTTGTGTTCAAACAGATTTTCAAAAAAGATTGGGCCATACACATTACAATTACTATAGTATCTTTCTTTATTCTGCTTGTATCAAGCGGAACAACAATGCTTGTAATTCTGCTGATACGTAAATTATTCCCTCTTCTTTTTACAAAACTTGCCCCTGTCACACTCACTTCAATCGCATTCATTACCAGTACAATTATCGGAACCGGTGTTTCTCTTTTTGTAAGCAAACAATTCTTCAAACCACTTGATAACATCATTAAATCGCAGAAAAAAGTTGCAAACGGTGATTTCTCTTCACGTGTAACACCGCCGAAAAGCGATACAATCATTACTGATCTCGTCAACGGATTCAATGCAATGTCAGAAGAACTCGGCAGTACGGAAATGTTCAGAAATGATTTTATAAACAACTTCTCGCATGAATTCAAAACTCCCATCATTTCAATAAGAGGTTTTGCAAAACAACTTAAAAATGATGAACTGACAAATGAACAGAAAGACGAATATATTGATATTATAATAAACGAATCAAACCGACTTGCGCTTATGTCATCCAACATCCTGCTGCTTACAAAATTTGAAAATCAGCAGATGGTTACTGACAAAACAGTATTTTATCTTGATGAACAGATACGCAAATGTATACTGCTTCTTGAAAAAGAATGGTCCAGAAAAAATATTGAGCTTGATCTTGAGCTTAACGAAATCAAATATTTTTCCAACGATGAAATGCTCTCCCACGTATGGCTCAACATACTCGGCAACTCAATAAAATTCACACCCGAAAACGGAAAAATAACAGTTAAATGCTACACAGATGCAAATAATATTACAGTAAAAATAACCGATACCGGCATAGGCATGGATGATAAAACCCAGAAACACATTTTTGACAAGTTCTTTCAGGGTGATGCATCACACACGATACACGGTAACGGTCTCGGCCTCCCACTTGCAAAACGTGTTATAACGCTTTGCGGCGGAAAAATATCCGTAAAAAGTCAAATGGGTAAAGGTACAACATTCATTGTACGATTACCCATTGAAAATACAAATTATTGATTACTGTCTGTTTCCGAGAAGACGTGCAAGTTCATCCATAAATGAATTGACGTCACGGAACTGCCTGTAGACTGATGCAAATCTTACGTATGCAACCTCATCTATATTCTTAAGCTTGTCCATCGCAAGTTCACCGATTTTTATTGATGTGACTTCCCTGTCAATTGAATTCTGAAGAGCAGCTTCAATATCGTTAACAGCTTCTTCAATCATTTCAAGTGAAACAGGACGCTTTTCACAGGCACGGAGCATACCGCCGATGAGCTTTGTACGGTCAAACACCTGTCTTGATTTGTCTTTTTTAACAACAACTATCGGAAGTGTTTCTATTATTTCATATGTTGTGAAACGCTTCTGGCACTGAAGACACTCACGTCTTCTTCTGATTTTTTCGCCCTCATCAGTAGGTCTTGAATCAATTACCTTACTTTCCTCGTATCCGCAAAAAGGACATCTCATAAAATCACCTTCAAAAAAATTTACTGCATATATTTTAACACAAACCACCAAATATTGCAAGTAATCCGACAAAAAATACCATATATTCTCAGGAGAATCTTATGATCAGCATACCCAACGAAGTAAAAACAGTTATGAATAAATTATCCGAAAGCGGATTCAGATCATATATTGTCGGTGGTTGCGTCCGTGACTCTGTAATGGGACGCGAACCCAACGACTGGGATGTTACAACAGATGCAACACCGGATCAGATAAAAAAAGTATTCAGTGATTTCAGAACTGTTGATACAGGAATAAAACACGGTACTATTCTTGTGGTTTCAGGCAAATATCCTGTTGAAACAACAACATTCAGAATTGACGGTGAATATTCCGACAACAGACACCCCGACTGCGTTACTTTTACAAAAAATATAAAAGACGATCTTGCGCGTCGTGACTTCACAATCAATGCAATGGCATACAATAAAGAAGAAGGTCTTATTGACCCATTCGGCGGCCGGGAAGACATTGAAAATAAAATTGTAAGATGTGTCGGCGATCCCGACAAACGCTTCACAGAAGACGCTCTGCGCATTCTCAGAGGTATACGCTTTGCATCCGTCCTCGGTTTCTCCGTTGAAGAAAACACATCAGCTGCAATTATCCGAAATGAACAGTTACTGACATCAATTGCAAGTGAACGAATCAACTCAGAACTTATAAAACTGCTGTGCGGAGAAAATGTATTCTCTGTTCTGGCTGATTACAGAAGTGTTATCGGAGTTTTCATTCCCGAACTTAAACTTGAATTCGATTTTAATCAATACGGAAAAAAACACGGTTATGACGTATGGATGCACACTGTCCACACCGTTAACAATATTGAAAACGATCCTATCCTCAGGCTCACAATGCTTCTTCATGACACAGGTAAAGTTGCAACACATAAACTTGATGCAAACGGAAATTCCACATTCAAAAACCATGCTGCAGTGGGCGGAGTTATTGCCGAAAATATACTCAAACGCCTCAAATTCAGCAAAGAATATATAAAAACCGTATCTTTCCTTGTTTCTGTTCATGATATGGAAGTTCCCGAATCAAAGGTTGAAGTAAAAAAATACCTCAGACTTCTCGGTGAAGTAAATTATATCAGACTTATGAAAATAAGACGCGCCGACAAATCGGGTCTTGCAAAAGGTTACAGAGATATTACCGAAAAACTCATATTTGCTTACAATACCTTTGATGAAGTTCTTAATAACAGTGAACCTTTCCTCTTGTCTCACCTTGCAGTAAACGGAAGCGATCTTAAAAAGATCATAGACGAAAAACAGATAGGTGAAACACTTGAATATCTGCTTGAAACAGTTACAAAAGTACCGGAACTTAACAATAAAGAGTCACTTCTTGAACTTATAAAGACAAAATGAAAAACTCCCATCAAAAAGATGGGAGCATTTTTCATTTAAACAAAATATTTGCTAACAATTAAGCAGCTGTAGAATCTTCTACTTCTGCAACAACAGCGTCACTTGATTCTTCTTCGCCGTTAGCGGGATTTGTTGTGCAGCCTGCAAATGAGAAAACCATAGCAGCTGAAACAAGAAGAGCAGCAACTGTAAGAACAACTTTCTTCATTGTATGTTAGCTCCTTTCATAATAATCACAATATATCGGTTAAATATCCGAAATTTATACAACGGACTGTGTCTCATTGCAGAACATACTTTACAACAAATAAACAATAAAGTCAATGATTATAACAAAGTTGTAATAAGTTATTACAACTTTGTAACTTTTTAGATCAAAATGTTACAGTTGACTTATAATCGTTTCTATTTTATAATATAACAAACTGATTTTTCGGAGAGTTTTTAATGAAAAAAAGAATTTTAATATTAATTTCTGCAATAGTTGCACTTGTCTTGTTACCTGTTGTCACCTTTGCGGAAAACACAAATACTATTACATATGATTACGGTATTGCAAATATCCGTTCTGAAACAATTACAAACACAAATCCCGACTCATATACATCTTCTGATGAGATTATTCTCAGTCAGCCTGAATGTCCGGGTTTTGAATTTTCAGGATGGTATCTTGAACCTGATTTCAGAACTCAGGTAACATCAATTGATACGTCAGCAGGCAGTGACATTGTATTATATGCAAAATGGTACGAAATGTTATACAATATCACCTATGTGCTTGAAACACCGGGAAAAGACCTTACAAAGGATGAAATAACAAATCTGAATCCCACATCAAGACTTGCAGGTGAAAGCACATATCTCCTCTCTCCCGACTGCAATTCCGAAATTTACACTTTTGACGGTTGGTATACAGACAAAAACTATAAAAACAGAATAACTTCAATAGAAGCATTCACATGCAACGATATTACAGTTTATGCAAAATGGGTTTATTCAACGTTTTCTGTACATTATGATCTCGGTGTTGCAACTCACAGCCTTTATCCCGTAACAAATCCCAACCCCGAATCATATGTATACAATACAGAAATTATTATAGAAGACGCATCTTTGAATGATCCCTCTTACATTTTTGACGGCTGGTATACAGATGAATTCTTCACTCAGAAAGTAACTTCTGTTCCCGCAGGAACAATCGGTGACATCATTTTATATGCAAAATGGCAGACGGTCATTTATAATGTAAACTATGTTCTTGTGGATGACAGCGGAATTGACGGTGAGCATATATTCAATTCAAACCCCACCCAGAGAGCCGCATTCACAGTTTTTTCACTCAGTGATCCGATATCTGATGACAAAACATACGCATTTGACGGATGGTATACATCACCCGACTACAATGCAGCATCAAAGATTTTTTCAATTCCCTCTGACCTTACTGAAGATATAACAATTTACGCAAAGTGGAAAATTGCCGAATACTCAATAAAATATGACTTCGGTTTTATAAACACTTATATTTGTGAAATTGAAAACAACAATCCCGATACATACAGATACGGTGATAACACAACCCTTGAAGACGTTGAAGCAGACGGTTTTATATTCAACGGCTGGTGTACTGACAAAGCACTCAAAAACAAGGTAACGGAAATACCTGCCGAATCTTACGGTAACATCACTCTTTACGCAGATTTTACTGAAAAAACATATTCAATAAGTTATGTTCTCAACTGCAAGGAAGTTACAGCTTCACAGGTTATAAACAAAAACATCGGTATCAGAACAACAACGCAGCAGGTATCTCTTGACGATCCCGAAACTATCAACATTGAATATCAGTTTGACGGTTGGTACCTTGATAGCGATTATACACAAAAAGTAAAGAATATAAAAGCCTACACAACAGGCAATATAACTCTTTATGCAAAATGGGTAAAAACAATTGTCTATCTCCCCTGCTGGGGCGATGCAACGCTTTCTGAGCAGCTTTCTGCCGCAGATGCAAGAATGATACTCAGATACTCTGCAGGTCTTGAAACAGGCTTCTCAGAGCTTCAGCTGAGAGTTTCTGATATAAACAATGACAACGATGTAAATGCAACTGACGCAAGACTTGCACTCAGACTTTCATCAGGACTTGAAGATGAAAAGAGTCTGAAAAAACAATATTCACTTCCCGACATAATAGTTGAAGACGGTGAAATAGTATTCAAATAACCAATCCATTTCCTCCCCAATTATGGGGAGGATTTTTTTTCAACAGAACAAAAAATATCCCTGCGGAAAACCGCAGGGAAAACTATACAACAATTATTTAATAACTTCGTAAAGATCAACCGCAACCTGATTCTTTGTTACTTTCTCAGTTGTTGTAAATGTGCTGAGCATAACGCAAACTTCACCGATGAAAGTAAAGAAATCTGTAATGCTCTTATCATCATCAAGCATGAAAGCAGCAAGTCTGAGTTCAAACTTGGAAACATTATTACCGAAGCCGATAACGGGAAGAGTTGAACCGAGACCGTTTACAACTGTTGCAAATTCATCCTTTGTGATGTATGCATTACCGCCGAATGTCTTATCTGCATTGCCTGTCATAAGACCGTTTACATACATGTATTCAACAGCCTTATACTCTGAAGTGCCCATTTTTACATCAGTAAGGTCGAATCTTGCATCAGGAAGCTCTTCAAGAATTCTGTCTGCAATATATCTGTGACCTGCAACTGTGGGATGACAAACTTCAACAACAGTGCCTTCTGTATCAACGTATACATAGCCGTATTTTTCCTGGAACTCGATCATATGCTTGTTGCCGTATGCAATCATCATATCTTCTACCATTGCAGAAACTGCATCAGGTTCAGCAACAACATCGGGAGCACCCTCCTCAGTCTTGAGGTATGTGGGGAACATTCCGATAACAGAAACTGTTACATCAGGATTACTTGCATAAATATAATCCATAATCCATTCCCAGTTTGTTCTGAGATTTGAGAATGCATAGTTTGCAGCCTCGGGAAGAACTTTTATAATATCATCAACTGCATTGAGATAGTCGGCAATACCGATAATTTCAGCAATGATATCATCTTTAAATGTTGCATTAACAAGGAATTCTCTGAGCTTCTGCTTGAATTCTTCGGGAAGTTCATTTTCAAGCTGAACATCAGCAAGTGTCCAACCGAGATATGCACCCCAGTCGTTACCGCCGATACCGATAATTATAAGATCTGATTCTGCAATTGCCTGACGCATAGCAGGGCTTTTTGCAAGAATATCTTCTTTGGAAGTACGGGGTACCTCTGTGAAGAGATAGGGATCATCAACAATATAATTGTCATCAAGCATTGTACGCAGTTCAATTGTTCTGAAACCGGGACATGCCATGGGATAGAATTCAGCACCGAAGAAATCAGCAACATAAGCTGCATAAGAATCGTCAACACGGGTAAATTCGCTCATTTCATCGCCGTAATCTGTGAAACCGCTGGCTTCACTGTCACCGAGAAGCAATACCTTATCATAGTTGTAGTACTGTTTTTCGTTGTCAGCTGCAAAACATACAAAAGAACCTGAAACAAGTACGAGTGTGAGGAGAACAGCAATTGTTCTTTTTAAAGTTTTCATGTAATTTACCTCCGTAAATTTATTCTTTTATATTGTATCACCAGATGTAATGAATGTCAATGAATTTTTACCTTATATAGAAAAAATTGACAAAAATACTAAACAAATGTAAATATTATTAAAAAAATATAAATCCCCGCGGAAAAACCGCAGGGAAATCGTTAATTTCTTATTTTACAACTTCGTAAAGATCAACAGCAACCTGAGCTTTTGTTACCTTTTCTGTAGCTGTGAATGTTGTGAACATAAGACCTACTTCACCGATGAATGTAAAGAAATCTGTAATGCTCTTTTCATCGTCAAGCATGAAAGCAGCAAGTCTGAGTTCAAATTTTGAAATATTGTTGCCGAATCCGATTACGGGTAATGTTGAACCGAGACCGTTTACAACTGTTGCAAATTCATCCTTTGTGATATATGCATTGCCGCCGAATGTCTTATCTGCATTACCTGACATAAGACCGTTTACATACATGTATTCTACAGCCTTGTATTCGGGAGCTGAAACTTTAACGTCTGTAAGATCGAATCTTGCATCGGGAAGAGCTTCAAGAATTCTGTCTGCAATATGTCTGTGACCTGCAGCTGTGGGATGTGATGTTTCAACGATTGTACCTGTTGTATCAACGTAGATATAACCGTACTTTTCCTGATTGTCTATCATGTGCTTGTTACCGTAGTCGATGATTGCCTGCTCAACGATAACTGCAAGTTCATCAGGCTCTGCAACATTATCAGGCTCACCTTCGGGAGTTGCAAGAGTTGTATTGAACATACCAACTGCAACAAGTGTTACATCGGGATTAAGAGCATAAATATCTTCTACAATAATGGGCCAGTTTTCGTGAAGAGTTGAGAAAGCGTATTCAATAGCTGCAGGCATAACTGCAAGGAATTCATCAACAGCATTGAATGTCTGAGCGAGTTCAACAATTATCTTTACAATATTGTCTTCAACAATATTTGCATTTGCAAGGTACTCTCTGAGAGCTGCTTCAAAATCTTCGGGAAGAGGATGTTCATCAAGGAAGTCTTCCATAACCCAGCCGAAATATGCACCCCAGTCATTGCCGCCGATACCGATTGTAATGAGGTCAGCTTCTGCAATAGCATTACGGTATTCTTCTTTTTTAGCCAAAATTTCTTCTGCTGAATGATGAGGAACTGCTTCGAAAAGATAGGGATCGTTTGAAACATAATCATCTTCAAGCATTGTACGCATTTCGATTGTTCTGAAACCGGGACATGCCATAGGATAGTATGTTTCAATACCGAGATCCTTTGCAATGTAAGCTGCATATGAATCTTCAACATAAGTAAATTCAGACATAACATCTTCATAGTCTCTGAATCCGCTTGAAAGACTGTCGCCGAGAAGAACGGATGTCTTGTATTCACAGTACTGCTTTTCACTTTCTGCTGCAAAGCATACAAATGAACTTGATATAAGTAAGAGAGCCAACAGAACAGCTATTGATCTTTTAAAGATTTTCATTATCTTTACCTCCGAATATTTCTTTAATATGAGTTAATACGAAATAATTTTAAATTCCAAAACACAGGGGGGGGCGCCCTGTGTTTTATAAGAATTATCAGATTTTATCAAGCTGCATAAGGTATGTTGCAGCTTCTGATCTTGTAATATCCGCACTGAGATCTTTGATGTGGTCTTTGAGAACTGCAAATGCAAGTTTGATACCACCGATAAAGCCTGAGAAACCTTTCTGCAGAGATGCAGTAAACATTGACTTAGCAAAATTTATTGCACGGACTGAATCTGTACCTTCAGCATTATTATCAGTTCCGTTGATAGCATTGAGGGCAGCAATAAGATCTGCACTTGTGAGATTAGCATCAGGACTGAATGTTGTTTCTGATGTTTCACTCATAATTCCGTTGAGAAGCACATACTCAATTGCCTTGTAATTATAATGACCGGGATTTACATCTTCGTATTTCTTTGAAATTACGGGATCGGGAAGAGCTTCAATAATTTTGTTAGCAATAAATACATGACCTGCAGCATCGGGATGGCTGTCAACATAAGTTGTACCTGATGTATCAACGTATGTATAACCGAACTTTTCTGCACCTTCGATCATGGGTTTGTTACCAACAGACATAATGAACTCAACAATTGTTGACATAAGACCTGCAGTTGCATCTGCTGAATCTGAGCCGTTTACGGGTTCACCGGGAACGCCGTTATAATCATAATAATTACCCTTAAGGCTGTTATCACTCATACCGAGAACAACAAGTGTAACATCGGGGTTGAGATCATAGATATCCTGAATCATGATATCCCAATTTGAGTAGAAGTTACCAAGACCGTACTTGAGAGCTTCGGGAACTGTTTCTGCGAGTGCGGGAAGAGCACCTGCAATATGAGCAATTTCAACAAACTGTTCAATTGAACCGAGATCAAGCTCATTTTCTGCCATGTATTTCTGAAGCTGCTGGATATACTTATCACCAACATTTTCAGCCTTAAGAACCTGATTTACAACCCAACCAAGATATGCACCCCAGTCGTTACCGCCGACACCGAGAGTGATAAGGTCAGCTTCTGCAATAGATTCTTTGAACTTTGTTCTCCAGTATTCTGCACCGGGAGCATAGTCAGGACCTAATTCGCGTTCCCAGATATAAAGATGGCTGGGCCAGAACAGATATTCATCTGTGCAGTTTGCAGCATAATCATCTTCAAGCATATAACGCATTTCAATTGTTCTGAAACCGGGAGCTGCAAGAGCAGTCATGCTGCCATCTTCAATGATAGCATTTGCAAGTACATCAGAATATGAACCGGGATATCTGCAATATGTTGAATCATGATTAGCTTCATTGAAAGCTGCATCTTCATCAGACATTTCATCACGATAACCACTTGCAACACTGTCACCGAGAAGAAGATACTTCTCATACTGACCGTAATGTGCATCTACGGCTTCCTGATTAAGTTCGGCTGCAAAGCAACTGAATGTGCCGGAAAGCATAAGAACTGCTAACACGACAGCCAGAGATTTTTTAACGAGTTTTTTCATTTTGCTTACCTCCGTTACGGATTATTAACAGATTTTAAATTAATCTTTAACAATTATAACATTATTTTTTTTTACAGTCAATACAAAATATGTAAAAAACAGGCACTGAAATCAGCGCCTGTTTTAAATTATTTTACAATTTCACCCATTGTTGCAGGTGTTGCAGAGCAAGCATTTGCTTCATCTGTATCGATATGCATTGCAAGTGCGAAATTTTCGTTTACTCTTACAACAACATCACCGAAAACAAGGCTTCTGCCTTCTGTTTCGATTTTAACGTTAACAATTTCCTTATCTGTTACATTGAGCTTTTCAGCATCAGCAGGAGTCATGTGAATATGTCTCTTTGCAACGATAACACCGTCTTTGAGTTCAACTTCACCCTTGGGTCCTACGATTTTGCATGAACCTGATTCAGCTGTATCACCTGATTCTCTGATGGGAGCTGTAACACCGATTGATCTTGCATCTGTTGCAGAGATTTCAACCTGAGTTGCAGGTCTTACGGGACCGAGGATTGATACTGAGGGGAACTGACTCTTGGGACCAACAACAGCAACTCTTTCATTAGTTACATACTGTCCGGGCTGTGAGAGTTCCTTTTTATTTGTAAGTTCATAACCTTCTCCGAAAAGAATATCAAGATCTTCGCGTGATACATGAACATGTCTTGCAGATGTTTCAACGATAAATTTTTCCATAACTTTTACACTGTCCTTTCAATCATCTGTAGATTATTTTACAACTTCATGACGAAAAATGCAAGAGTAAACAG
>JAZOUN010000017.1:0-1718 GCA_045658165.1 Acutalibacteraceae bacterium | reverse complement strand
AAAATTTATGAATTTGTTTTTACCGCCCATTCCTTTTATGCAATCCATACCGAGATAAACAGTAATGTTTTCCCGGTGCAGAAAATATCTTTTCGGCACTTTATAAGACACCTTTGGAGAAAGAAAATCAAGCATATCCTTTTCTTTGCAAATTGCATCATAATACTTGCTCATTTTAACGGCAATTTCATAAGGTTCAGTTGTGATTTTTATAAGATACACACTTCCGCTTGCACCTTTGCCCACAGCACGGATTTGTTTGACTTCTGTATTCATTTGCTTTTCAACAACTGATTTGATTAAATCTGTATTCATAGTCTTTTATCCTTTCGGATTATAAGATGATAATATTTCATTTATATCTTGTTTATAGATATTGCTTCCGAGGATATCTCCGTTAGCACTGAAGCAGATTGCTTTTATATCTGTCGGGTCTTCCCAATAGGGATTCTGCTCGGTTTTACCTAAATCAAAATATTCAGGAAAATATTTAATCGCATTACCGCTTGGAAAAATCACATTGCCTTCACTTGATTCAATCCCCATTTGATTAAACTCATTCAGTATTTCCCTGGTTTTATTGTTGTACGGATTATCTGCATCGGGACTGACAAGCCATGCAGGGTGCATCTTTAACTTGACATCGGTTTCATTTACAGCTTCTACAAATATTTTTACATATTCAAGGGGTATTGTTTCCTGATGAAAAGCATCAACTGAAAGAAGAATATCATTTATACCACTTTGGGTTATCTTTTGTGCAACAAACTTTATTTTATCAGAATCCTTGCTGAAATACCCGTTGGTTATAAGCTGTCTTTGAGGAATATTCATTTCTTTTGCAGCTTTATGTATTTCGCAGACGGTTTCATAGTAAAGCAAAGGCTCACCGCCAAAGGTCATAACAGAATCAATACTATATTCCTCTGCAATTTTTCGGACAGCATCTGATGCTAAATATTTGTCAATGTTATCTGAACTTTTGTGGTCACCTTGGGAGCAATGTTTACACTTGCCTGAACAAGCCATCGTAACAACAAATTCAATACGATTCAGATTTTGAAGGTATTTATTCATTTTCATATCCTTTCAACCATTCAACTGACTGCCTCAATCCATCAATAGTTTTTGTTTCTAAAACCACACGGCAGTTTTGTTCTTTTGCAAGGTTAATATATTTTTCAACATTCATTTCACCTGTATCAAGTGCAAGGTGATTTTTTCTACCCTGAGCATCGTGCAAATGAACATGATGCAGGCGGTCGCTATGATTCATAATAAAATCTTCGTCTGCACCACCGATTCCGTGATTATGTCCCACATCAAAAGTCAATGCAAAGACATTACTTTGCAAGAGCAGTTCAATTGCTTCCTTTTGAAAATCCGTGTAGCCGTCACAGTTTTCAATGCAGATTTTTATATCAGCATTACTTATCGCATTTTCACACATATCCCTGAAATCAACAATGCTTTTGAGATATTGCTCTTTATATTCAGAGAAAAGATGAACTTTTCTATCAGGCAAAGTGAAATATACACCCTTTGCCATATGCATATTCAGCACTTTTGTGTCAAGCTGCTTTGCGATTTTGATAGTATCTGCAACAGTTTTTATGTAAGCATCTGCAACATACGGATTAAAATCGCATACATTCAGATTTTCGTCAAGGTGAATAGTGTAGTAAATACCGTATTTCTCAGCAATGCTTTTGAAATAA
>JAZOUN010000016.1:0-19702 GCA_045658165.1 Acutalibacteraceae bacterium | reverse complement strand
TGTAACAACAATCGGTTATTATGCATTCTATACTTGCAACAGCCTTGCAAATGTAACAATCGGTAACAGTGTAACAACAATCGGTGATTATGCATTCTATTTTTGCGACAGCCTTGCAAGTATAGAAATACCGGACAGTGTAACAACAATCGGTGATTATGCATTCCGTTATTGCGAAAGCCTTGCAAGTATAGAAATCCCTGACAGTGTAACAAAAATCGGTGATTATGCATTCTTTTGTTGCTACAGTCTTGCAAATGTAACAATCGGCAACAGTGTAACAACAATCGGTGATTCTGCATTCGGTGGTTGCTACAGTCTTGCAAGTATCATGGTAGATGAAAACAATACAAGTTATTCAAGTGATGAATATGGTGTATTGTTTAATAATGATAAAACTATGTTAATACAGTATCCAAAAGGTAACAGCAGAACCGGATATACTATACCCGACAGTGTAACAACAATCGGTGCAGATGCATTCTATAATTGCAACAGCCTTGTAAGTGTAACAATCGGCAACAGTGTAACAACAATCGGTGATAAAGCATTCTATAATTGCGGCAGACTTTCAAGTGTAACAATCGGCAACAGTGTAACAACAATCGATTATGATGCATTCTATGATTGCGACAGCCTTACTGATGTTCATTATGGCGGCACTCAGAAAGATTGGGAGAAAATTTCAATCGATAGCGGTAATTCCTGTTTAACCAATGCAACAATTCATTTTTCAGACGGAAGTAAAATAACTGCAAATAAGGTTTCTTCTTCAGGAAATAATATTGTAATTTCTCCTGATGTTTCTACAGTTAAAGATGAAATAGATCGTGATGATATGATAGGTGTAAAATGTACAGTTGGTTCAGTTGTTACCGAAGCTGATATATATAACAGAGATTTTATAATATCATCTGAAAATAAGGCTCAGAAAGTCACTCTTTCAAAGTCTGAGTTCCAGAATTATATAATTCCTGCTGATGTTATTGAATCATGGCAACACATTGAACTTGAAGAAACTCAGGATAATATACCGTCATATAAACATACAGCAATGCTCAGAAAAGATTACAAAGACGGAAAACCGTATGTTTCAACCGTTTTTGTAAGAAAAGGCGTAAATGAATATGTCAATGCAATGCAGAGTGATGTTAAGGTTTTTAAAAATAAAAAATACGATATAATTATCAGCGCAGATAATCTTAAGGGAAGCGGTTATACATATTACATTGAGCAGGATGCAAAACACAAAATTTCAAATTCCACAGGTGTTTTTACAGACGAAGATTTATATTCTGTACTTGATTTTCAAAAAGAATGTTATGCATATGTAAAATCACCTGACGGTGTCATAAGTGAATTAGAAAATATAAAATTATCCAAACAGCCTGCTGACAGTTTTGATGAAGATATGAATTTTCTTAAAGGATCAACATTCAATCTTCTGGGAAGTGAGTTCTTAGGTTTTACAATACCGTCTGATGTGCCTCTTATAGGTGATGCAACAATAAGTCTTGAAGCATTCAGTCTTCCTGCAGGTTTTGAATATCAGGATAACACTATTAAAGTCTCTATCGGTACGAATATTTTTAAAAGCGAATCAGAAATAAAAGGAAATTCAGAAACAAAGTATAAAAAATGGTCAAAATCATGTTTTTCTGACTGGAAAGATCTCTGTAAAAAAACCGTTTATTCAAAAGATAAGGAAAACAGAGATGATTATAAAAAGATTAAAGATAATTTTGAAGATAAGTGGTACGGAAAACAAGGAAAGGCTGTCAAAAAGAAAGAGTTTAATGTTAATGCACTGGGATATATTGAAGCTGCAATTGTAAATGGTGAAATAATTGTAAAAGAGGCATGTCTTAGCATTGCCGGAAGTTTTACATTCAAATACACCCAGCAAGGTGCAATCTGGGTTATTCCTGCCTATATATATGCTGAAGCGTGTGGTTCTTTAGGCGGCGCCGCAACTGGCTCAAGAGTTGTTCCTGACAGTGAATTGCCGTTTAAATGGGAATGGACAATAACATTTGAGCCTTCTCTCAAGGTCGGAGCCGGTGCCGGTGTCAAAGATGTGGCAGCCGCAGGTGTATGGGCAAAAGCAACAATGCCTCTTGTTTTGAACCTGACAAAAGAAAATTTTAAATGGGACCTGACCGGTGAAATCGGTATTGAAGCGGAATTTTTTATTTTGAAGGCAGAAAAAACAGTATTTGACGGAACATTGAATCTGGTTGATTGGTATTTTGGTGATAATAAATCAATTAAAGATAAAAAATATATGTCCGCAAAAGTTCCGCAGGTTACAACAAGTATTATCGACCGAGATTATCTTGAAAATACATCACCATGGCTTGGCGGTGTTTCAACTTGGGGTCTGAGAAGTGTTGTCCAGAACGGACTTTCTCTTACACAACTTCAGACTTCCGTTCTCGGCCAGGCATCACCGCAGGTTGTTGCATTCGGTGATAAAATGCTTATGACATGGGTTGAAGATGCCGCATCAAGAGATACATACAACAGAATGCGTCTTATGTATTCAATCTATAAAAACGGTGTATGGAGCGAACCCGTTGCAGTTGCCGATGACGGCAGAAACGATACCACACCCGTTATTGCAACTGACGGAACAGATGTATATTTTGCATGGCAGAAAATTGAAGATATCATCACCGAAAAAACAGCAACAATTGAACATCTTGTTGAAAATACTGAAATTTTTACTGCAAAATATGATGCATCAGCAGGAAAAATAGTTGATGTAAGAAATGTTTCGGATAATTCATGCTATGATTATGCACAGAGCATTTCAATCGTAAACGGCAAAGCTGTCTGTTACTGGGCATCATGTAAAGATAACGCAATGAACATAAGCACAGATAACTCAATTTACCGTTACGAAGCAGGTTCAGAAAAAGCTGAGGTAAAAACGGGTCTTAACTATATTCTTGCACTTGCAGGTGCATCAGTTAAGGGCTCAGAGCATATTTCATACTCAATGGACGCAGACAGTGACACCACAACAACTGATGATATTACTGTCTATACACTTGCAGACGGCAAAGTTACTGCATTTGATAAAGGCGAAAACAATGTTGCTTACACAAGTCTGTTCTATGGTGAACTTGACGGCAAACAGACACTTTTTACATCCGATATGAGAAATATTTACTATATTCGGGATGGTGAAACCAAATCTGTGATTGAAAATATGTCCGCTCTCGACGGTAATTTCAATTATGTTGTCAAAAACGGTGTTCCGACACTTTTCTGGACAGAAAACCGGGAAACAGGAAATGCAGTTTTTTCATCTTCATATGAAGACGACGTATGGACAAATCCTGTTCAGGTAAGCGAAACGCGAACACAGCTTTCATCTGTTGATATTGTTGTTTACAATGATGAATTCAGAGGAGTCTGTACATCAGGTGTAATTGAATATGATGAAGAAAAAGAGAGCAATAAATGTATTCAGACCGATCTTTGTTCATTGAAAATTGATGAAGTTCAGGATATTTCCGTTGACGGTATCTATATTAATGAAGAGGATATCAGAATCAGTGAAGCAACTGAATTCAGCGTGTATGTAACCAATAACGGAACAAAAGCTGTTAAGAATATTTCATTTGAAATCAGCGATACCTTGGGTTATTGCGCAAATGTTGAAAAAGAAGTCAATCTTGCATCAGGTGAGGGAACATTTGTTGATCTTACATATACAGCTCCCGAAAACTATTCAAAAACAACATTGAGTGTTACAGCAACATGTAATGAAATTAATGACAGCAATTATGAAAACGACACATCTGAAAAAGAAATAGGCATTGCAAAGCTTGTTATTACAGAATCTGAAGTCATTGAAATTGACGGTCAGTATAAGTTTACAGCGATGGTTACAAATGAATCGGATGTTGTTGCTGAAAATGTAAAGATTTTTACTTCTTTCAATGATAGCGAAGAAGTTGCAAAATCAATCGAAATTGAAGCAATCGGTGCAAGAGAAACATATTCAATTCAGTATATCGTTTCACTTGAAGAAATTGTTTTTGATGATGAAACAGACGTATCGAGATTGTATATTTCAGTTGATGAAACTGATGAAAAAGTCAGAGGAAACAGAATCTGTTATATCATTGAAAGACCTGAAGGGCTTGAATGCGGTCATATAATGACACAGGTTACAGGTGATTATGAACCAACATGTACAACTGCTGGTTCGACAGGTGTCGTACAATGTACATTGTGCGGTGAAATAATAACAGAAGTAACCGAAATTCCTGTAACGGACCACATTCCTGAAGTTATTCCCGGAAAGCCAGCAACAGAAACCGAAACAGGTCTCACAGACGGTGAAAAATGCTCAGTATGTGATAAAATCCTTGTTGCTCAGACTGAAATTCCCATGCTTGTTCATGCACATGATTATGTAACGGTTGTAACACCTCCCACTTGTATAGAAAACGGCTATACAACTTACACTTGCACATGTGGTGATACATACACAGCAGATGAAGTTTCTGCAACGGGACACATCCCCGAAGTTATCCTCGGTAAACCTGCAACAGAAACCGAAACAGGTCTTACAGACGGTGAAAAATGTTCAGTATGTGATAAAATTCTTGTTGTTCAGACTGAAATTCCCATTCTTGTTCATGTACATGATTATGTAACGGTTGTAACAGCCCCCACATGCGCTGCAAATGGCTATACAACATACATATGTGCGTGCGGTGACAGTTATGTGGACAATTCTGTTGATGCAACAGGAAATCATTCTGATGCTGACAAAAACTATAAGTGTGATGTATGTGATGCAGAACTTGAAAAACCTCCTGTAACAGGAGAAAAATACATCCTTGGCGATGTCAATAACGATGGCGAAATAACAGCTTCTGATGCTCGTATGGTTCTTCGTGCTTCAGCAGAACTTGATGAACTCAGTGATGAACAGCTGGTTGCTGCTGATATTGATTCAAACGGAGAAATAACAGCATCTGATGCACGAATTGTACTCAGAATATCAGCAGAGCTTGAATCAATAGATGATTATATTAAGGAAGAACCTTCTGCTGATGAAAGAATAGACCTGAGTGTATATTTTGGAGTTCATGTTGATGCATTTATCGCTGCTTGTCCTGACTTTGTTTTTGATGAAGACGGTCATGCTGCATATGACGGCGTAGCTGTAGATATAACTGCTGATGGTTATATCTGTGATATGCTTGATATGGGGTCAACAAAATACTCTATTTTCGGAATAAATACTGAAGATTCATATGATATATCAAGAGCAAAATTAGAAGAAAATGGTTTTGTTTTTGAAGAATCTGATCTGGCATATAATTCTAAAAAAGATATCGGACTCATGTTGTTTACACTTGACGGTGTTCATTGCTATGTGAATATTTATTCTTGGTAAACTGTTGAATTTGTTGATTTGCTTAACAGCAGGAAGAGTTTTCTTCCTGCTGTTTTTTATGTAAATAGTTAATATTTTATAAAGTTACTTGTATTATTAATTATATTAGTGTAAAATAATACTATCAGCAAACAAATCAGAGGTGTAAAATTTATGGATAAAACACAGAAAAGATGGTCTTTTATTGTAACTGTGCTGTATTATTCCATCTTTATTGCTGCGTTCTTTCTTTTTATGAAATATGCATTCGGAATTATGCTTCCGTTTATTGTTGCATTTATTATTGCTGCAATTCTTCAGAAGCCTCTTAATTTCATCGCATCAAAATCCAGGAAATTGCCTAAAGGTTTTCTTGGCGCAATTCTTTCCGTATCGGTTTTTGCAATAATTTTAGGTCTGATTTCACTTATCGGTGTGCGTATAGGTGTTGCGGTCAAGGATTTTATTTCATATTTTACAGACAGATGCTCATCACTCGGAGAATTCTTTGAAGTGCTTAAAAAAGGGTATTTTGAACTTGAAATATCAGAAATGCTTCCTGCAGAAGCAAATAACGCGGTGACCGGAGCAATTGATTCACTCAGGGATTATGTTGTAAGCGGAGATATTATTTCAACTCTTACCGATAATTTTTCAAAATTTATAAGTCCTATCGGCAGTGCAATTTCAAAAGTTCCGAGTCTTATAATAGGTGTTGTTGTCTGTATTGTTACAACATGCTTTATGGCATCTTCATTCAGTGATATAAAAACATTTATTATCAGACAGTTCAGTGAAGAACATCAGGAAAAGCTTTCACGTGCTAAAAATATCATTATCACATCTGTAGGCAAAATGATAAAAGCTTATGTTTCGATTATCGGCATCACCACTGTTGAATTGTTTATAGGTTTCAGTGTTCTCAAGCTTCTTGGTGTATATGACGGAACATACATTTTCCTTATCAGTGTAATTATTGCATGTATTGATATTGTTCCTGTGCTCGGTACCGGTACCGTAGTGCTTCCCTGGAGTGTATATTCGTTTGTTACCGGAAATATCGGTATGGGAATAGGTCTTCTTGTTATCTACGCTCTTATAACAGTTATAAGACAGGTCATTGAACCGAAACTTGTTGCAGGTCAGGTGGGAATTTCTCCTGTTGTAACAATTATGGCAATGTTCTTAGGTGTAAAAATATTCGGTGCTATCGGTATTTTCCTTCTTCCTTTTATTGTTATCATTATAAATCTTCTTAATGAAGAAGGAATTATTCACTTTTTTAATTCAAAAAAGAAAGACAATAACTCAGTTTCAGGTGATTGATTATGGATAAAATCATTTTTGATAAAACAACGGCAACCCCTTTGACATTCAGAAACGGCAAACTCAAAATGATTCATATAACAGATACGCATATCGGTACTGATAATGAAGAGATGACACTTTGTCTTATCTCTCAGGCACTTGACCGTGAAAAACCTGATGTTGCAATTGTAACAGGTGATACTATTTCTTCTGATAATAACAGAGAAGAAATTTTTGCAAGAACACGTCGTTTTATGAAGTTGTTTCAGGACAGAAATATTCCCATTGCACTTACTTTCGGTAATCACGATTCTGAATCAGGAGAAGTGACAAGACAGGAACTTATGGCTTGTTATAATGAATTTCCCTGTAGTATATCCGTTGATGAAGGCGATGTAATGGAGGGGTGCGGTACATACAATGTTCCCGTTCTTGCATCAGGCAGTGACGAGGTGAAATTTAATCTCTGGATTTTTGATTCCGGTGATTATGATCATGAAGGTAAATATGCCAATGTGTCAGAAGAAAAAGTTGCATGGTACAGGGAAAAGAGTTCTGAATATGAGCGTATGTACGGCAAAAAAGTGTATTCACTTGCATTTCAGCACATAATTGTTCCCGAATCATACGATGCACTTAAAAAAATCAATCATGTTGCACCTTATGCTTATAAGGGAATATATCATCACGAAGGTTATTACCGATTTGACTCAAAAATGAACAATTTCGGCACTCTCAAAGAACCTCCCTGCTGCGGTGCAATAAATCACGGTCAGTTTGACGCTCTTGTGGAAAGAGGCGATTGCCTTGCAATTTTTACAGGTCATGACCATACTAACGCATTTGGTGTGAAATATAAGGGTGTTGATATTGTGAATTCACTCAGCACCAGATATCAGGATGACTGTTTCTCAACGCAGTACGGCTACAGAATAATTGAAGTTGACGAAAGTAATACTTCTGCTTATAAATCTAAAGTTGTACGCTGGTACAATATCTATAAGCCTGAAAATTTAGCTCAGTTTAAAAACAAAGGTGATGTTGTTTTCAGAACAGCAAAATCTGTGGCTTTAAAGGGCTTGAGAGAAAGATTCCTGCAGGGAAGCGGACATCTTATAGTAAGAATATTCGGTTTCAGAAGAGTAAAATACCCTGATTGACAACAACTGTGTGGTGATCATAATGTTGAAATCTGCTATATGTAAATTACCGAAGAAAGTAAAAATTCTGCTTGCATTTTTATCGGCAATCTTTTGTGTCGGAATTGTCGGTGTTGTATATCTGCTGTGTGTCAATTCTTATATTGTGAATTCCACAAAAGATAATATTCTTACAGTGGAGGCGGCATCACAGCTTGAGGATATTGATTGTGTTCTTGTGCTTGGTGCCAAGGTTAACGGTACAACACTCAGTCACATGCTTGAAGACAGAGTGAAAACCGGAATAAGTATTTACAATAGCGGTGCCGCGCCTAAAATTCTTATGAGCGGAGATCACGGCAGAAAAGAGTATGATGAAGTCAATGCAATGAAAGACTATGCAAAAGAGCAGGGGATTGCATCTGAAGACATTTTTATGGATCATGCGGGATTTTCAACATATGAATCCCTTTACCGTGCAAGGGATATTTTCTGTGCAGAAAAAATCATTATTATTTCTCAGGAATATCATCTTCACAGAGCACTTTATATCGCAGAATATTTAGGTCTTGAGGCTTATGGTGTTGATGGTCAGCTCAGACCATATGCAGTTGATACCAACATTTACAACACACTCAGAGAATTTCTTGCGAGAAATAAAGATTTTATTTATGTCAGACTTAATCCTGAACCCACCTATATGGGTGAAGTTATTCCCATAAGCGGAAACGGTGATCTGACAAATGATAAATATTAAATTTCAGTTAAAATTAATTCTAAACATTGATTGAAAGGTTATTGAAATGTTTAAAGAAGAGTGTTTTTGCTGTTTATGTGATATTATTAATAAAAAAGATTGTTATGAAGCCGGTGATGTTGTTGCCGGTGGAAAATATTATTGTAAGAAATGCGCAATGGAAATTGGTGTAAAAAACAGATTTTCTGCGGCTTTTAAATCAAAATTGGAAGTAATAAGAAAATATGCTGCAATTCATCCCGAGGTTGATTCTGTATATAATAAATATATGCTTTTGGTGAGCAAGAGAAATTTAATAGATTTAAAAGATGCTGAAAAAACAATGCTTCGTGCAAAAAGTAAAGAGAAAATTCAAGAAAAATACACATGTGTATCTTGTAAAAATGTATGGTATGTTTCAGAAGTTGATCATGTTAAAAATTTATACAATGCAACCAAAGGGAATTTTTATACATTAAACCAATTGAAAAATGTGTCTCAGTGTCCCAAATGCGGAAGCTGTGCAACACGAATGGAGAAGAAAAAATATTGGCTTGATAAAAACGGACATTGTGTGGATGTCGAAGATTAAAAAGCTTTGTTACAAAATTCATTTAAAAACACTGTTTGTTTAATAATTGCAAACAGTGTTTTTTTATAAATTCCTTTATTTACTGCTATATATTATTGATTTTTATCTTGAATAATATATATGCTTATGATATAATAAACTGAATAATTTTTTTTCGGAGATGAAAAATTTGAAATATCTTGTAGTTCTTTATGACGGTATGGCAGATTACCCCGTACCGGAGCTTGATGGCAAAACACCTATGGAAGTTGCAGACAAGCCCAATTTTGATAAACTCGGTCAGAAAGGTACTGTAGGTATCGTTAAGACTGTTGCTGATTCACTCAAACCCGGCAGTGACGTTGCAAACCTCAGCGCACTTGGTTATGATGCAGAAAAGTGTTACACAGGCAGAAGTCCTCTTGAAGCTGTAAGTATCGGTGTTGATCTTGCAGATGATGATGTAACAATGCGTTGTAATGTTGTAACTCTTTCTGATGAAGATAATTATGAAGATAAAACTATGGTTGATTACTCAGCAGGTGATATTTCATCAGAAGATGCTGCAGAAATCATCAAAACTGTAGAAGAACACTTCGGTAACGATATTTACAAGTTCTATAACGGTGTTGCTTACAGACATTGTCTTGTATGGCACGGCGGTACAACTGACCTCGGTGATATGACTCCTCCTCACGATATTTCAGGCAGAGTTGTGGGTGAATATCTTTCAAAGAGTGAAAATGCAAAAGAACTTATCGCTATGATGAAAGAAAGCTATGACCTTCTTAAAGATCATCCTGTAAATGTCAGAAGAATTGCAGAAGGTAAGCGCCCTGCAAACTCAATCTGGCTCTGGGGCGAAGGTACAAAGCCCGGTCTTGAATCATTTGAAGAAAAGTTCGGTCTTAAAGGCAGCATAATTTCTGCTGTTGACCTTCTTAAAGGTATAGGCGGTTGCGCAAAGATGAACACACCTGATGTTGAAGGCGCAACAGGTTACATTGACACAAACTTTGACGGTAAGGCTCAGGCTGCAGTTGAAGAATTCAGAAACGGTCAGGATTTTGTTTATATTCATATTGAAGCACCCGATGAATGCGGTCACAGACATGAACCTGAAAACAAGGTCAAGGCAATTGAAATTATTGACCGTAAAGTTCTTCCCGTTGTTCTCGAAGAACTTGAAAAATATGATGATTACAAGGTTATGATTCTTCCCGATCATCCCACTCCTATTGTTACAATGACACACGCAAGAGATCCCGTTCCCTTTATGATTTATCACAAGAACGGTGAAAAACAGGGCGTTGAAACAGTCAACGAACAGACAGCAAAAGATACAGGCGTATACTTTGCAAGCGGCGTTGAACTTATGAAATACTTCCTCGGCAAATAAAAAGGAGATTTATTATGGCAAACTATAAATTAGATACATTATGTGTTCAGGCAGGTTATAAACCCAAGAGCGGTGAACCCCGAGTTCTTCCCATTTGTCAGAGCACAACTTTCAAATACGACACAAGTGCAGACATGGCAAAGCTTTTTGACCTTGAACCCGGTTATATGTACACTCGTCTTGCAAATCCCACAAGTGATGCTGTTGCAGCAAAAATAACAGCTCTTGAGGGCGGTGTTGCAGGTGTTCTCACATCATCAGGTCAGGCTGCTAACTTCTTCTCACTCATAAACATCATGGGTGCAGGCGATCACTTCGTAAGTGCTGCAACAATCTACGGCGGTACTTTCAATCTTTTCAATGTTACAATGAGAAAAATCGGTATCGAGGTAACATTTGTTGATCCCAACTGTACAGAAGAAGAGCTTCAGGCTGCTTTCAAGCCCAACACAAAAGCTGTTTTCGGTGAAACAATCGCAAACCCCTCACTTGATATCCTTGATATCGAAAAGTTTGCAAAGGTAGCTCACGCTAACGGTGTGCCCCTTATCATCGACAACACATTCCCCACACCCATCAACTGCAGACCTTTTGAATTCGGCGCAGATATTGTTACTCATTCAACAACAAAGTACATGGAAGGTCATGCATCCACAATCGGTGGTTGTGTTGTAGACAGCGGTAACTTTGATTGGGAACAGAATGATAAATTCCCCGGCCTTACAACTCCCGATGACAGTTATCACGGTGCTGTTTATACAAAGGATTTCGGCAAGGCAGGTTATGTTACAAAGATTGTTGCACAGCTTCTTCGTGACTACGGTTCAACACCTTCTCCCCAGAACGCTTTCTATCTCAATGTAGGTCTTGAAACTCTTGCTCTTCGTATGGAGAGACATTGTCAGAACGCTCAGAAGGTTGCTGAATACCTTGAAGCAAACGATAAGATTGCCTGGGTAAATTACCCCGGTCTTCCTTCAAACAAATATTACGAAAGAGCAAAGAAGTACATGCCAAACGGCACTTGCGGTGTTGTTTCTTTCGGTGTAAAAGGCGGCAGAGATGCGGCTGAAAAGTTTATGAATTCTCTTGAACTTGCAGCAATCGTTACTCATGTTGCCGATGCAAGAACCTGTGTTCTTCATCCTGCATCATCAACACATCGTCAGCTCAGCGATAAGGAACTTGTTGAGTGCGGTGTTTCTCCCGACCTTGTAAGATTCTCAGTGGGAATTGAAAATGTTGAAGATATTATAAAGGATATCGAGCAGGCACTTGAAAAAATCTGATATTTTGCGGGGGTATGCTTATGAATACAATAGCTAAACGTATTCTTGCTGTTGCGATTTCGGTATTGATATTTGTATCTTTTATAGTACCTGTTGCGGCAGCGTCAAGCTCCGGTTTTTACTACGAAGTAATTCAGAACACAACAAAAGTAAGAATAACCGGTTATAACGGTCTTGATGCAAATGTTGTTATTCCCGACATTCTTGACGGAAGAACAGTTGAAGAAATCGGAAACGGTGCTTTTGCTTCTCATTCGGGAATCAGAAGTGTCAATATTTCTTCAAATGTAACAAGAGTTATGAAAGATGCATTCAAAAACTGCACGGCTCTTGAACAGGTCTCTGTGCCTGCATCTGTTATTTCTGTCGGTGACTCAGCTTTTGCAAATTGTGTTTCACTTAAAAATATAACAATACGCTCAGCATCAACTTCCATCGGTTACTATGCTTTTGAGGGATGTACAGCACTTGAGAGTGTTTCAATTCCCTCAACAAAAATCAGTTCAGGTGCGTTCAGAAACTGTACTTCTCTTGAATCAATAAAACTTCTTGATTCTGTTCAGTCTGTAGGCAGATACGCATTTGACGGTACCGCATGGTACAATGCTCAGCCTGAAGGTCTTGCTGTTCTCGGCAATATTGTTTATTCCTATACAGGAAATGAATCAGAAGTTGTAATTCCTGACGGTATAAAATGTATTGCAGAATACGCTTTTTACGCAACTGATGTGACATCTGTTGTTTTACCTGAAGGTCTTTATTATATCGACAGTTTTGCTTTTGCAAACTGCAATAACATGAAATACATTTCAGTGCCCGGTTCTGTAATAAGTATCGGAACAAAAGCTTTCGGATATAATAATTCAGACACTGTCAATGATTTTACAGTGTATTCAGGTTCTGATTCAGCTGCAAAAATATGGGCAGAACAGAATTCACTTACATTCATATCAGTTGACAGCTGTGAGCATGAATTTTCTGATTGGACTGTTACGGAAAAACCCGATTGTTACGATGAAGGTCTCAAAAGCCACAGATGTGTAAAATGTAATTACAGAGAAACAGAAAAAGTTCCTGCAAAGGGACATTCCTGGAGCGGATGGATTACAATAAGTGAACTTTCTTGTGAAGCAGACGGCATAAAAAGACGTACATGTACTTCATGCGGTGAAACTGAGAATGATATCACAATAACAAAAGGTCACACATGGGGTGAATGGACATTCACAACTGAACCGGATTGCGTAAATGAAGGTCACGGAAGTCACACATGTACAGTCTGCGGTTTTGAGTCTGTTGAAAAAACTGATCCGTTGGGACATACATGGATTGTAAATGAAAATACCGACAATAACGGTTGGGTTATCACTGAAGAAACATCATGTTCCAAAGCAGGTTCAAAATACAGAATCTGTACAGTATGTGAAGAAACTGTAACACAGGAAATTCCTCAGAAAGATCATATAACTAAAGAATGGACAGTTGTAAAAGATCCCACACCTGTAACTCCGGGTATAAAACAGGGTGTCTGTACAGTGTGCGGACAGAAGTTCAGTCAGGAAATTCCTGTTATCAGTGAAAATCTTCCTGAAAATGTGAATGAACTTATTCTTAATTCAAATGCAACCATTTATTTTGACAATTCGGGAACATACATCCATGGTGTGTCGGCTGAAACAAAAATAAGCGATGTTCTGCTTCAGTTCAAATATCCGGGACATATCCTTGTTACAGATACAAAGCTTGAACAGCTTGATAATAACAGTTATATCGGTACAGGCTGTATTCTCGCATTGCTCAAACACAATGCACAGACAGGTCAGAATGTTCCTGTAGATCCTGCTTGTGTTATTGTAAGAGGTGATGTCAACGGTGACGGTGTTATCTCTGCTGCAGATGCACGTCTTGCACTTCAGTCTTCATCACAGCTGACAACACTTCAGTATCCGTTCTTTGTTGCGGCAGATACTGATTCTGACGGTGATGTAACTGCATCGGATGCAAGAAAGATTCTAAGAGTAGCAAGTGAAATGGACACATTTTAATAATTAACAAAAAAGACTGCAATTTTTAAAATTGCAGTCTTAATTTTTTTTGTATTAAAGTCTTATTCTGAGAATATCGCCTTCAGCGAGTTTTTCAGGGCAGGAAATACTTAGAATTTCCTTCGGCAGATGTGCTGTCTGTCTGTCATTACCGTTTTTGTCGATAATACTTTCAACAACAAAGCTTTTGCCCGATGAGTTGGGAGAAAGTATTTCCAGAGTGTCACCCACAGAGAAGCGGTTTCGCATTTCTACAAAATATCTACCGTCTGTGTCTTCACCGAGAACGATACCTATGAATTTACAGCTCTGGTGATAGAGACCGTCATTATTATGATCGTATTTCAATGCACCGAAGTAAAAACCGGTTGAATAGGGTCTGTGACTTGCACATTCAAGCTCATTTTTTATCTGTTCAAGCGTTGCTGTGTTGTTCATACGCTGTCTGTAAGCGTTTGTGACAGTCGCAACATAATAAGGTGATTTCATTCTGCCTTCAATTTTAAATGAGATTACACCGGCCTGAGCGACCTTATCAAGGAAATCAATACAGCAAAGGTCATGCGAACTGAGAATTGCTGAAGTTCCGTTTTCTTCAATAACAGTAAAATGCTGCTCGGGACGTTTTTCTTCGACAATATTGTACATCCATCTGCAGGGCTGTGTGCATTCACCATGGTTTCCGCTTTTTCCTGAAAGATAAGAACTTATAAGGCATCTGCCGGAATATGACATACACATTGCGCCGTGTACAAATGCTTCTATTTCCATTTCTTTCGGAGTTTTTGCACGCAGTTCTGCAATTTCTTCAAGAGTCATTTCTCTGCCGAGAACAACTCTTTCTGCACCGAGATTATAAAAGACTTCTGCAGTTTTGTAATTCTGTATGTTTGCCTGAGTGCTGATGTGAACAGGAAGATCAGGAGCGGCATTTTTCATTGTTACAACCGAACCGAGATCGGAAACAATTGCACCGTCAATACCTGCTTCACACAAAAACCGAGCATAGTCAGAAAGTCTGTCAATCTCATTGTTTGTTGCAAAACAATTTACCGTGATATATAATTTTTTTCCTTTACCGTGAACAAGTTCAACAGCTTTCAGGATATCTTCATGTGAAAAACCTGCATTATCTGAACGAAGCTGCATGAAAGGTCCGCCTGCATAAACAGCATCTGCACCGAAGTGAAGAGCTGTTTTCATGCTTTCAAAACTGCCTGCGGGACACAAAAGCTCACAATTTTTAAAAATATTCTCTGTCATAATGCTCCTGCAATTGCGTAAATCATTACTGATACAACGCTTAATACCATAAGCACTGCAAGGATTATTGAAACAATTTTTGTAAAATTCTTATTCATGATTACTCGATACCTGCTATTTTCTTTATACTTTCAGCTATAACGTCAGTAAGCTTTTCTGCATTTTCTCTTGTATCTGAGTGTGCAGTTATATAAATTTTGATTTTGGGTTCTGTGCCTGAAGGTCTTACAACAACCTTGTTATCATCTTCAAGAGCATATGAAAGTACATTGGATACGGGAAGATCAATTTTTTCTGTATTACCGCTGCAAATATCTGTAGTTGTGCTTGTGAGGTAGTCAGAAACTTTTTCAACCTTGATTCCGCCGATTTCTGCAGGAGGATTGTTTCTCATTGAATCCATCATTGCAGCCATCTTTTTCATTCCGTCTGCACCTTCAAAACCGAAGTTAAGAAGTGTATTGAGGTACATTCCGTGCTCTTCGTAAAGACTGTTCATAACATCAACAAGAGTTTTACCCTGAGTTTTGTAGTAAGCAGCCATTTCAATTATAATCATAGATGCGTTTACAGCATCCTTATCTCTTGCATGTGTACCTGTAAGGTAGCCGTAGCTTTCTTCAAGACCGATTTCATAGCGGTCTTCTTCACCTTTTTCTTTAAGCTGTTCAATAAGTTCGCCTATATATTTGAAACCTGTGAGAAGATCAAAAACTTCAGCATTGTATTTGTCTGCAATTGCTCTGATAAGTTCTGTTGTAACAATTGTTTTTACTACAACGGGATTAGCGCACAGTGTTCCTTTTTCTTTCTTTCTTGAAAGGATGTATTCAGCAAGCATACAGCCAACTTCATTACCTGTCATGAGTTTGTATTCACCGTTATGACGAACAGCAATACCGACTCTGTCACAGTCAGGATCAGTTGCAAGCATTATATCTGCAGGGAATTCTGCAGTGAGTTTCATGCCTTCTTCAAAAACCTGCTGAATCTCGGGGTTGGGGAAAGGACAAGTGGGGAAGTTGCCGTCAGGTTTTTCCTGAGAAAGGACAATTTTAAGATCCTTTACACCGATTTTCTTGAGAATTGTTTTAACGGGCTTGTTACCTGAGCCGTTGAGGGGAGAATATATAACTTTAAGGTCTGCTTTTTTGCAGATTCCTTTTTCAATCTGGCGTGAGAGAACATCGTTATAGAAATCATCAATAAGCCAGTCTTCAATAAAGTCAACCATATCTTCTGCAAGGGCATCGTCAAAGCTCATCATTTTAACATCGTTGAAAATATCAACATTCTTGATGTATTCATATGTCTTTGCCGCACCCTCGTCAGTCATCTGATAACCCTTTGAATCATAGCATTTGTAACCGTTGTATTTTGAGGGGTTGTGGCTTGCTGTGATAACAATACCTGAACTGCAATGAAGTCTCATAACTGCATAAGACAGCATGGGGGTGGGCATAAGCTCAGAATAAATATATACTTTTATTCCGTTTGCCGCAAGTACACCTGCAGCAGTTTCAGCAAAAAGCTGTGATTTGATTCTTGAATCATAACCGATTGCAACAGAAGGCTCATCAAATTCATCATTAAGATAGTTTGCAAGTCCCTGTGTAGCCTGAGCTACAGTGTAGACATTCATTCTGTTTGTACCTGCACCGATAACACCGCGAAGACCGCCTGTGCCGAATTCAAGACTTTTATAAAAACGATCAAGGATTTCATCATCTTTGCCTTTAATGCTTTTGAGTTCATCCTGTAAATCCTCGTCATTAACTGCATTCTTTAACCAAAGTTCGTATAAAAAATTGTAATCTGCCATAAAACTCAGTCCTTTGCAAATAAATTCAATTTATATTATATACTATTTTTATGCAAATGCAAATATTTTTTTGCATTTTTGTTGACAAATAAATATATATATTGTAAGATAAGATTGAACAAATGTTCATAAGAGGTGTATTTTTTATGTTTTCAACCGTAACAAGTGTCGGAATTCTCGGTATGCATTCGTACATGGTAGATATTGAAGCTGATATTTCAATGGGAAAGGCAAAGTTTGATGTTGTCGGTCTTCCTGATGCTGCAGTCAGTGAGTCAAGAGAACGAGTCAGAGCGGCAATGAAAAACAGCGGTTATGATTTTCCTCTTGTACACATTACTGTGAATCTTGCCCCTGCAGATATAAAAAAAGAAGGTCCTGTTTATGATCTTCCCATGCTTGTTGCGCTTATGACTGCATCTCGTCAGCTTGTATGTAATATAGACGGCTGTGCTTTTATAGGTGAGCTTTCGCTCAGCGGTGATGTTCATCATGTAAACGGCGTTCTGCCCATGGTTATTGAGGCAAGAAACAGCGGTATAAAAAAGATTTTTGTTCCTAAAGATAATGAATCTGAAGCTTCTGTTGTTGACGGAATTGAAGTTTATGCTGTGAAAAATGTCCGTCAGCTTATAAATCACCTTACAGGGAAAGAACTTATTGAACAGACAGTTTTTGAAGAAGCAGATGATACTTGTGCATTCGTCTGCGAAAATGATTTTGCAGATGTCAAAGGGCAGTTTCAGGCAAAAAGAGCACTTGAAGTTGCCGCAGCAGGCGGACACAATATTATGATGATCGGGCCTCCCGGTTCAGGTAAAAGTATGCTTGCAAAACGCATACCTTCAATTCTTCCCGATATGACATTTGAAGAATCGCTTGAAACCACAAAAATATTTTCTGTGGCAGGGAAGTTACCGGGTGATATATCTCTTATCAGAAAAAGACCGTTCCGTTCTCCGCATCATACAGTTTCTGCACCGGGATTGTCAGGTGGTGGCTCTGTTCCGAAACCCGGAGAAATTTCTCTTGCACACAACGGAGTATTGTTTCTTGATGAGCTTCCCGAATTTTCAAGAAATGCAATGGAAGCATTGAGACAGCCTATAGAAGACGGTGTTGTTACAATTTCAAGAGTTGCAGGCTCTCTGACATATCCCTGTTCAGTAATGCTTGTTTGTGCGATGAATCCGTGTCCTTGCGGTTATTTCGGTCATCCCACAAGAAACTGCACTTGCCCTAACGGAGCACCTGCGAGATATCTTGCAAAGGTTTCGGGACCTCTTCTTGACAGACTTGATATTCATATTGAAGTTCCTCAGGTTAATTTTGAAGAGCTTTCTGATACTTCAGCAGCAGAGACATCTGAACAGATCCGTGCTCGTGTAAACACTGCAAGACGCATACAGATAAACAGATTCAAAGGCACCGATATAAAATCAAATGCACATATGACAGCAGAAATGACAAGGAAATTCTGTATTTTAACAGATGCAGCATCTGCTGTGCTTAAAAATTCATTTGATAATTTAGGTCTTTCTGCCCGTGCTTACGATAAGATTCTAAGAGTTGCAAGAACCATTGCAGACCTTGACGGAGCAGAAATTATTGACATAAAACATATTGCAGAAGCATTGCAGTACAGAAGTCTTGACAGAAAATTCTGGAGTGTTGAAAAATAAAAATAAGGGATGTAAAACAGATTTTACATCCCTTATTTTTTTGTCGTAAAAACTTAATTAAAGAATATCTGCCATGTCGAGAATGAGTCTTTCTGTCTTTTCCCATCCGAGGCAGGGGTCAGTGATTGACTTACCGTAAACACCGTCACCGATTTTCTGAGTACCGTCTTCTATGTAGCTTTCAATCATGAAGCCCTTGACCATCTTTCTGATGTCTGAATTATGACGGCATGAGTGAAGAACTTCCTTTGCAATTCTGATCTGTTCAAGATACTTTTTGTTTGAATTTGAGTGATTAGTATCAACAATAAGTCCCATATTTTCAAGACCTTTTGCATTGTACTGCTCGTAAAGATGTACAAGATCTTCATAATGATAGTTGGGAATAGCTTCACCATGTTTGTTTACGTAACCGCGGAGAATAGCGTGTGCCATGGGGTTACCGCTTGTTGTGACATCCCAACCTCTGAAAATGAATTTGTGGCTGTGCTGTGCAGCAGTAATAGAATTAAGCATAACTGAAATGTCACCGCTTGTGGGGTTTTTCATACCAACGGGGATTTCAATTCCGCTTGCTGTGAGTCTGTGCTGCTGGTTTTCAACACTTCTTGCACCTATTGCAACGTAAGAGAGAATATCTGAAAGGTATCTGTAATTTTCAGGGTAAAGCATTTCATCAGCACAAACGAGACCAGACTGCTCAATTGCGTTTGTGTGAAGTCTTCTCATTGCAAGAATACCTTCGAAAAGGTCAGATTCCTTTTCGGGGTCGGGCTGGTGTACAATACCTTTATATCCGTCACCGGTTGTTCTGGGTTTGTTTGTATATATTCTGGGAATAATAAAAATTTTGTCTTTAACTTTTTCCTGAACTTCTGCAAGACGGCATGTGTAGTCAATTACAGCATCTTCTCTGTCTGCAGAGCAGGGACCTATGATAAGAACGAATGTGTCATCTTTAGATGTAAAAATATTCTTTATTACTTCGTCTCTTTCAGCTTTTATTTTTAAAATTTTATCCGAAACGGGATATTGTTCTTTTACTTC
>JAZOUN010000015.1:0-7121 GCA_045658165.1 Acutalibacteraceae bacterium | reverse complement strand
TGATGAAGCAGGTCCCTCAGTTCCCGTAGAAATTGCAGGTCTTGCAGAAGCTCCCAACGCAGGTGATGCATTTGACGCTGTTTCAGATGAAAGACTTGCAAGAGAACTTGTTGAACAGAGAAAGCAGAAAGAAAAGGAAGCACAGTTCAACTCAGTTCAGAAGGTTACTCTTGACAACCTCTTCTCAACAATTGAAGCAGGCGAAATGAAAGAACTCAACATCATCGTCAAGGCTGACGTTCAGGGTAGCGTTGAAGCTGTCAAACAGAGTCTTGAAAAGCTTTCAAATGAAGAAGTACGTGTTCGTGTTATCCACGGCGGTGTAGGTGCTGTTAATGAGTCAGACGTTATGCTCGCTCACGCATCAAACGCTATCATCATCGGTTTCCATGTAAGACCCGACCCCGTTGCTGCTGCAAACGCAGAGCGTGACAAGGTTGAGATGCGTATGTACATGGTTATTTACGACTGTATCGAAGACGTTGAAGCTGCTATCAAGGGTATGCTTGCTCCCAAGTACAGAGACGTTGAACTCGGCAGAATCGAAGTAAGAAGCACATTTAAGATTTCATCTGTCGGTACAATCGCAGGTTGTTATGTTCTTAACGGTAAGGTTCAGAGAAACGCAAAAATCCGTGTTGTACGTGACGGTATTGTTATTGCAGAAGATGAACTCGATTCACTCCGTCGTTTCAAGGATGACGTTAAGGAAGTTGCATCAGGTTACGAATGCGGTATCGGACTTGTCAAATTCAATGATATCAAAGAAGGCGACATTTTCGAAGCATATATTACAGAAGAATACAGAGATCAGTAATATGAAATTTCAAAGGGCGCCCCATGGGCGTCCGTTGGAATTTGTATGAAAATGAATAATGAGTAATCAGTAATGAGCAATGTCGGAAGTCGCAAGCGACTTGAATTCCGCTAAGCTCTATAAAATGGGTCAAAGGGCAACGCCCTTTCAGCAATTACTCACTACTCATTTCTCATTACTCATTAAAAAGGATTGATTTATTTTGTCAATGTATAGAAATGATCGTACTGCAGAAGATATCAAGCGTGAAATCACTGCAGTCATCAGAGAACTCAAAGATCCCAGAGTAAAAGATAAACTTCTTACTGTTGTAAGAATTGAGCTTGCAGGTGACCTTTCTTTCGGCAAGGTCTACATCAGTGCACTCGAAGGCTATGAAACAGCAGTAAATGCTGCAAAAGCGCTCACTCATGCGCAGGGACTTATCAGACGCGAAGTCGGAAACAGACTTCATCTGAGAAAGTCGCCCGAACTCAAGTTCATTGCCGATGATTCTGTCAGAAAGGGTATTGAACTCTGGCAGGAATATGAAAGCAAAACCCGAAAGGATACAGACAATGAGAATAACTAAAGAAGAAGCAGCATCTATGCTCCTTTCAATGGATAATATTCTTATTTTTGCTCACGAAAACCCCGATGGGGATGCTGTGGGCAGTACCTGTGCGTTATGCAAAGGACTTGTGTCTTTAGGTAAAAAAGCCTCAGTCTGGCTCAGCGGTGTGCCCAAGAGTGATATTGAAATGACTCAATCATTGATGTTTGACGGCAGTTTTACCCCGGAACACATTGTTTCTGTTGACACTGCAGATAATAAAATAATGTGTGCAAATACAGGCTCATACAGCAAGGAAACTCCCGTTGAGCTGTGTATTGACCATCATTATTCAAACACTCTTTATGCGGAAAATACATGTCTTGACGAAAAAGCTGCAGCTGCAGGAGAAGTTGTTTATGACATTCTCCGACTGATGAACGTAAAAATCACAAAAGATATTGCAGAGTGTATTTATACTGCGATTGCAACAGATACAGGCTGTTTCCGTTACAGCAACACAACTGCGGAAACATTCCGTACTGCTGCAGATATGCTTTCATTCGGTGCAGATATAGCTGCAATCAACAAAATTCAGTTTGAAACAAAAACAAGAGAGTATGCCGCACTTGAAAAAATGGCTCTTTCCGGTATGGAAATGCATTTTGACGGCAAATGTGCTATGATTGTTCTTACCAACGAAATGTATGTTGAAAGCGGAGCCGTTGAAAGCGATACACAGGCTCTATCTGCGCTTCCCCGACAGATTGAAGGCGTTTTGGTCGGAATTACAATGAAGGAAAAAGAAAAAGGTGTTTTCAGAATATCAGTCAGAACAAATGCGCCTGCTGATGCATCGCTTATTGCGGCTCAGCTCGGCGGCGGCGGTCACAAAATGGCTGCAGGCTGTTCTTTCAACGGTGAGAAAGAAAATGCAGTATGCACTGTTCTTGAAGCTGTAAGAAATCACCTTGCAACATTGGAAATATGACAGGATTTATTATTTTGGACAAACCCGAAGGCATTACTTCATTTATCGGCGGTGCCATTGTAAGACGGGTAACCGGAGAAAAGAAAACGGGACATACAGGCACCCTTGACCCTATGGCAACGGGTGTTCTTCCTGTTGCTGTTGGCGGAAATGCTCCGCGTTTTATTGAACTTCTTCCGTCTCATGATAAAGGGTACAGAGCTTCGTTCAGACTCGGTGTCACAACAGACACGCTTGATATAACGGGTAATGTCCTTTCTGAAAATGATAATATTCCTGACGAATCTGCCGTAAAAGATATAATTTCCCGTTTTGAGGGAGAAATTGAACAGTTGCCGCCGATGTATTCCGCCATAAAAAAAGACGGTAAAAGACTTTACGAACTCGCCCGTCAGGGGATAGAAGTTGAACGCGAAAAACGTCTTATAACAATTTATAAATGTGAATTCGTGTCTTATGAAGACGGAGAATACACCATTGATATAAAATGCTCAAAAGGAACATACATCCGTTCACTCATTTCCGATATAGGTGAAATGCTCGGTTGCGGTGCTGTTATGACAAAGCTCCGTCGCACTCTTTCAAACGGTTTTTCAATTGACGAAGCCCATACAGAAGAGGAGCTTAAAGGCACAGATGATATTTCTCAGTTTCTTATTCCTGTAGATAAGGCTCTTGAAGCTTATCCTGCAATAAGAGTCAGCGATGCTCAGGCAAAACGTTTCAGAAACGGCGGAGAGCTTGACAGTGCAAGACTTCATGTCAGACTTGTTCCGTCGCTTTACAGAGTTTATTCACCGTCAGATGAATTTCTCGGACTCGGTGAATTCAGAGAGAATGAAACAAATCTTTTTGTAAAAAGAGTTTTCATAAATGGATGATTTCACAAATAAAAAAACAGCCGTCGCACTGGGTAATTTCGACGGTCTGCATAAAGGTCATATTGCTGTTATAAATGAGGCTGTTATTCGCAGGAGTAACGGTCTTTTGCCTTGCATAGTTACCTTTGAAACACATCCGCAGAAAATACTGACAGGCTCGGCACCCGAAGCATTAATGACACAGTCTGTTTTTGAAAAAAGGGCTGAAAACCTCGGTTGCAGGGTAGTAAAGTTAAATTTTGAGCAGGTAATGAATATGTCACCGAGGGAGTTTTTTGATGAAATCCTTGTAAAAAAACTCTGTGCAGGTTTTGTTTCCTGCGGTTTCAATTACCGTTTCGGAAAAAAGGGAAGCGGCAATGCAGAACTTCTTGCTCAGTATTGTAAATCATCAGGCATAGGTTTTTCTTGTGTAAGCGGTGTTGAATTTGAGGGTGAAAGCATAAGTTCAACAAGAATCAGAACTGCCATCAGAAACGGAGAAACAGAAAAAGCAAATGCAATGCTCGGTGATTGTTTCTCTTACGATTTTGAGGTAATGTACGGAGACAGAATCGGAAATGCAAAACTCGGATTTCCCACAATCAATCAGATTTTTCCCGATGATTTTATAGTTCCTGCAAGCGGTGTTTATGCATCAAAAACAGAAGTCGGAACAACAGTTTATCCGTCAATGACCAATATAGGAAAAAGACCTACAGTAAACGGTAATCAGCTTCGCAGTGAGACATATATTATAGGATTTTCAGGTGATCTGTACGGAAAAAATCCGAAAGTCAGCCTTTTATCGAGAATGAGAGATGAAATTAAGTTCCCATCTCTTAAAGCTCTTTCAGAACAGTTGAAAATAGATTGTGAAAAGGCAGAATTGATTTATAACGAGGGTATTTTATGAAAATAATACTTGCATCCGCTTCTCCCAGAAGAAGAGAGCTGCTTTCGCTTGCAGAAATTGAATATGAAGTTGTAGTATCTGATTGTGAAGAAGTTCTGCCTGAAAATATAACACCTGCCGAGGCTGTATTATCCCTTGCACAGCAGAAAGCAGATGATGTGCTGAAAAAATGCAGCGGTTGTATGGTGATTGCGGCAGATACTGTTGTTGCGCTTGGTAACAGTATTCTCGGCAAACCGAAAGATGAGAATGACGCATTTGAAATGCTTTCATCACTTTCAGGAAAAACACATACTGTTTATACAGGTGTATGTATAAAGACTGCAGATAAAACCGATGTTTTTTATGTTGCGACAGAAGTTGAATTTTATGATCTTTCAGAGAAAGAGATAAAAGATTACATAGCAACAAAAGAGCCTATGGACAAAGCAGGTGCATACGGAATTCAGGGCAAAGGCTTTGTTCTTGTAAAAGGCATTCACGGTGATTACTTCAATGTTGTGGGACTGCCGCTCTCTGAAACTGTACGACATATAAACAATAATTTGTCAGTGACGTTAAATTAAAAATTACAACGTAGGGGCGCCCATCGGGCGTCCGTTACAGAAAGTGTTTCCATGCGGACTGCCAATGGCAGCCCCTACGATTGGTTAATTAAAATCATCCCGACAAATTCTGATATATCAAAAAAAGGTCGGTTTCCCGACCTTTTCTTTTTATTTATCTGTATTCAGTACTTTTTTACACCAGGAACGCTTATTGCATTCGGGACATTTCAGGTAACGTGTTGTTCCTCTATGCATCGCATTGAGTGCCTGCATATATGTCGGCACAATCTCATGACCGCAGTTTTTACATTTATAAGCCCCCACACTTATTTCAAGCTTCAATGCATAGAAACACGGTATCAGGAATACAACACAAAGTCCGATAATCGTGACAAGCTGCCATATTCCCTCGGGTATCAGAAATGCTGCAATAGTGAGTCCTGCAAGCAGAGCCACAATGCAAACTCCCATAATCACCCACATTGATGTCCATACTGTTTTGTTTTTTCTTTCCAATTCTTTCGACATTTCAATCAGAAGCTTTTCGTTTATCTGATTGTTGTTTTCCATACTGATTACCTCCCCGCTTAATAAATCATTTACGGTAATTTCGAGAATTCGGCACAGTTCAAGCATTATTGATGAATCGGGCAATGCTTTACCAGTTTCCCATTTTGATACAGCTCTGTCAGTGATATTCAGTTTTTCTGCAAGTTGCTTCTGAGTCAGTCCGACATTCTTTCTGCACTCTGCAATGAATTTTCCGATTTTCAACTGATCCATACTTTGTACCTCCTCTCAGTTTCAGTATAGATGATTTTTCAACTGAACTCCACACACTGTCGGTTGAATGGGGAGAAATCAACCTTCGGTTGAGTGTTTTTTATTATATCACGATTATATAAAAAAATCCATACAATATCGGATTTTACACATTTCCTGAAAATATTGACATTTTGTTTATTTGTATTATAATAATATTATATTAAAGAAAAAAGGGGCAATTATAATGAAAAAATTCACAAAAAGTCTCTTCTGCATACTTATGACTGCAATAATGTTCATAACAGCAATCATTCCTTCTTTTGCTGCAGAAAATTTTGTATGGGATGCAATTTTTGAATCAGACGATACAAAATCCGGCCTTGTTATGTTCCCCGGTTCAGACGAAACGGAAAGAAATTTTACCTGGTATACAGCAACAGAAAATACTCCTGTTATCACACTGAGCACAAATCTTCTTATGCTCGGCGCTGAAGATTTCACAGGCACAACAGAAAAGGCATCTGACGGTGACTATGTAAATCACGTAACAATCACAAATCTTGATTTTGACACCACATACTATTATAAAGCTGTAAGCGGTGATTATGAATCTGCTGTTTATTCATTCAGAACAGCTTCAGAAGACGAATTCAAGGCTGTCTATATGACTGACATCCACATCACAAACGATTCTGAAGAAAACACAACTTCTCTTTATGACACATCACTCGGTCTTCACAGTGCACTCACAGACGCATTCATAAAAGAACCCGGTATAAATCTCCTTATTTCAGCAGGCGACCAGGCAAGTGACGGTCTTGAAGCAGAATACAAAGCTTTCACAGCTTCACCTTTCCTCAAGTCAATCCCCGTTGCAACATCAATCGGCAACCACGACAGAAAGGGTGTTGAATACAAGACATTTGCAAACGTTCCCAATGAATATGAAGAAGCTAAAGTTTCATCATATGTAGGCGACAACTACTGGTTTGTAAAAGGCGACGTTCTTTTCCTTATGGCAGACACAAACAACGCCTCAGGCGAAGACCACGCAGCATTCGTTGAAAAAGCAGTAAATGCCAATCCCGATGTAAAATGGAAAGTTCTTGTTGCACATCATGACCTTTACAGCGGCAGAATTCCCCATCGTGAAAGTGAAAACGCACTCATCCGTATGATGTGGGCACCTATCGTTGATGAATACGGCATCGACCTTGTTCTTCTCGGTCACAGCCACTTCTACACAGTTTCAAATGTTCTTTACAACAATAAAACTGTAGCTCCCCTTGCACCTGAAATGGTTGACCCCGAAGGTACACTTTATATGGTTTCATGCTCAATCAACCGTCCCAGAGAGGAAGAAGAACTCGGTCTTAACGAGGATGTAATCGGCTTTGATTATCTCACACTTGAACCCACATACAACATTCTTACATGTAATAACGATTCAATCACAGTTGAGTCATATGAAGTCGGTGCTGATGAAGCATTCAATTCATTCACAATCACAAAGACAACAGATGACGGCGGACATGAATATAAAGAATCATATTTCGGTTCAATGTTCAATAACCTTGTAAGAAAATTCGGCACAATATATGCGATTTTCAATAACATCGGCAGATACAGCGACCTTAAAGAAGACGGTTTTGATGTAGACTTCTTTGATTGTCTTTTCGGAAAATAATTAAG
>JAZOUN010000014.1:0-6456 GCA_045658165.1 Acutalibacteraceae bacterium | reverse complement strand
TGTCTTTGTGATAGTGAATGAATTGAAAGACTCGTCTGCACCCACTTCGTAAGATTCAACAGTGATTGAATCGTTGTTGCATGTAAGAATGTTGTAAGTGGGTTCAAGTGTGAGGTAATCAAAGCCGATCACATCTTCGTTAAGACCAAGTTCATCTTCTTCTCTGGGACGGTTGATTGAACATGAAACCATATAGATTGTACCTGCAGGATTAAGCATTTCCGCTGCAAGGGGAGCTACAGTTCTGTTGTTGTAAAGTACATTTGAAACTGTGTAGAAATGGCTGTGACCGAGAAGAACAAGGTCGATGCCGTATTCATCAACGATAGGTGCCCACATCATACGGATGAGTGCGTTTTCGCTTTCACGGTGGGGAATTCTGCCGCTGTAAAGGTCATGATGTGCAACAAGAACTTTCCATTTTACATCGGGATTGGCATTTACTGCTTTTTCTACGAATGCTGCATGGTCTTCACCTGATGCATTGTTTGTATCAGCCATAAGGAAAAGTACATCGCCTTTTACAAACCAGTAGTTGTCGCCGACATATGATGAAATCTTTGCTTCTTCATATTCATTGGGAAGGTTTGCAAAATACTTGTATTCAACGCCTTTTCTGTCGTGGTTGCCGATTGATGTTGCAACAGGAATTGATTTCAGGAAAGGTGATGCTGTGAATGCTTTATATTCAGCTTCAAGGCCGTCACTTGCCTGGTCACCTGCAGAAATAAGAAGATTTATGTTGCTTTCTTTAAAAAATGCATCTGTGAGGGTGTTGTGAAGACCAAATGATGTGTCATAAAGAGAAGTTGTGTTTTCTTCTGAATCGTTTGTGATATGGATATCAGTCATGTAAATAGCTTTGAATTCATCTTCCGCTGATGTTGTGAATGAATAAACCGCTGAATTATAATCACCGCTTGATGCAGTGTAGTAGTATGTTGTGTTGTATTCAAGTCCTGTGATTGTTACATGGTTTGCAAAGTCACCATCAGAAGCTTTCTGAGTTGTGCCGGTGAATTCTTCTGCACCAACCATAAGAAGATCTGTGCTGAGTTTTACAACAGGTGTGCTTTCTGTTTCTGTGTACCATGTGAAGTTTCTCTCTGTTTCATCAGAGCCGACAAACATAACAAGACCTGCTTTTGCATCAGCTGATTCCCAGATTGTATCCCATACAATGTTTTCCATTGCAAAAGAGGGGATTGCAGCTGTAATGAATATTACTGTTGATATGAGGAATGCAATAAGTCTTTTTGTGATTTTTTTCATTGTAAAAATCCTTTCTTATGATATAGGGTATTATACCATTTATGAAAATTAATTTTTTCAGAAACAGATTAAATAAGAGGAATGATTTCCTTTTCAATAATCTTCTTTTCTTCAAGAGAAAGCTCTCTGAAGGGTTTTCTGCAGTTGCCGAAGTCAAAGCCTAACTGATTGAGAATTTCTTTCTGTGCGGGCATAAGCTCAATTCTGAACAGTACTTCAACAATTTTATTGATAGTGTGCTGAACTTCTCTTGCTTCTTCGATTTTGCCTGCATTGAAAAGCTCAATGATTTTTGCAAATTTGTTTGCCATGAAGTTGTATGTACTTCCGATACCTCCGTCTGCGCCCATGATGAGACCGCTGAGGAACATTTCGTCAAAGCCGTTGAGTGCAATTTTATCGGGATATTTTTCTTTTATACGTTCAAGAGTGAAGAAGTCACTTGATGTGTGCTTGAGACCAAAGAATTTGTCGCTTGCAAAGAACTGGTCAAATTCTTTCATTGTCATTGTGACACCTGTATACATGGGGAAGTTGTATATAAGCATAGGAATTTCAACGCTGTCTGCAATGCCGAAATAATAGTCTTTAAGCTCTTCAAATGTAAATTTATAGTAGAACGGTGCAACGGAAGATATAGCATCTGCGCCGGCTTTTTCAGCATGTTCTGCAAGGTCAATTGCTTCAGCCATATTGAGAGAACCGATATGAGCAATTATTGTTTTGTCAGGAGCCATTGAACGTACAGCTTCAAGAAGATATTTTCTTTCGTCTGCACTCAGATGGAATGCTTCTGCAGTTGAACCGCCGACATAAAATCCTGTAACACCCATATCAATATTATGCTTAATGAGTTTTTCCAAAGCGGGGAGATTAATTTTGTTGTTTTTATCAAACGGAGTGAGCTGTGCTGTGAAAAGACCTTTGAAATTTGCCATATTTATCACCTTTTTTTGACCAAATAATTACAGAATAATCATAGCATATCAGTCGTTTATTGTCAATTTAATTTGCGTTATTATCATAAATAGTTTTAAAAAGATTGATATATTCTTCATATTTATAAGGTCTTATCGGACGGATAAACGGGGGAGTGCTAAAGAACAGTAAAAGGCATTCACCTATATTTTTATAATCTTTCTCAAATTTATAACCGATAAGCTCTCCGTTTTTTATCCGTTGCTTTATTTTATTATGATACGGATACATTCCATCACCCTTGGTTATATTCTGATTCTGATTTTTATTTATACGATAAACAATCAATAAAATGAAAAAACATCCGTAGTCAGAATTAACTGAATACGGATGAATGAAATTTTTAATTATTCTTCGTCAGAAGCTTTTTTGATTTCGATCTTGCCGTAACGTGAACCGGCTAAATCGCTCTTGGGTGCTCTGTCAGCAGGAACATTGGGCTTGTATGCTTCTTTACGGCCTCTGTTGCCGCCACGGTTGTAACCGCCTTTGCCGCCGCGATTGTAATTGTTTCTGCGTCTGTCAGCGTGTGTGGGCTGAACACCTTCTTCAAGAGAAATGATAACTCTTCTTTCAGTGTCGTAGCCTACTGAGTGAGAAGTAACACCTTCAATAGCCTGAATAGCTGTGTGAATGATTCTTCTTTCGTAGGGATTCATGGGATCGAGTTTTACGCTTCTGCCGTATTTGAGAACCTGACTTGCTGAACGTGCTGCAAATTCCTTAAGGCTTTCTGCTCTCTTTCCTCTGTAATCGCCAACGTTGAGAGATACCTTTTTCTTGCCGTGAGTGTTTTTGTTTGCGAAGAGACGAACAAGATACTGAACTGAATCAAGTGTTTCACCGTGACGACCGATAAGTGCGCCGTGGCTTTCATTTGTGATAAGTTCGTAAACTGTTTCTTCGTCCTCTTCGTGTGATGAAATTGTAATATCTTCTATACCCATGCCTTTGATGATGGTTGTAAGATAATTTCTTATTGCAGCATCATCTTCAGAGCTGATTTCTGTTTTTTCAACTTTCTTTGCTGTGTTTTCAACAGCTTTAACCTGGGGTTTCTGTGCAACGGGAGCTGCAGCTTTCTTTTCTTTGATAATTTCATCGGGAGCTTCGTAGTAAGCTCTTACAATAGCGTCTTTACCACCGAAAATACCGAGAACTTTTTTCTGCGCATCCTGAATAATATCAAATTTTACATCTGCGTCTAAGGGAGCGTTCAATGCAGCTTTAGCCTTCTGTATAGCTTCATCTCTTGTAGAAGCAGTGGCTCTGGCTTCTTTTATCATTTTTTCACCTTCTTAATATTTATCAATCTGCAGAATTCTTATCTGCAAACTCTTTTAACTTTTTAATGCTTGCTTCACGTGAACGGCGAGCAACTGTTTCGTCGATCATATGACGTGCAATAATTTTCTGAGGACTGTGAGTGTAGTTGAGCAACAATGTCTGAATAAGCTGGAAGAAGCTTGACATGATCCAGTAAACACCAACACCGGCAGGGAACATGAATGTGAACCATACTGACATAAGGGGGGACATGAATGTCATGCATCCCATTGAAGGGTTCTTTGCCATTTCAGGGTTTGTCTGTTTCTGCTTCTGGAACATAATAAGGCTTGTTGCAAGACCGAGAAGGAGAACCAAAGCAGGAATTGCCCAGAGAACAGAGGGTTCTTTCCACTGAGGAATCTGTGTAAGGTCGAGTTTGCCGAAAAGCATGAACTGATCTTTAAGTCTTAAAATATCTTCTGTGTAAGGTGCAAGAACTTCGGGCATATTGTCTGCAGAAAGCTGGCTGAGAAGCTGAATTTCAATTCTGTTCATGCCGTTTGCACCTTTGCCTGTTGTAGTGCCTGTTACATTGAGAATTTCAGCAGCTTTGTTAACAAGATCTGTGCTGATTCTGAGAACCTTTGAGAGAGGTGTGTAAACAACACCGTAAAGACCGATCATTATAGGGAACTGAATAAGAAGAGGAGCACAACCGCCGGACATGGGGCTGAATCCTTCTTTTCTGTAAAGCTCCTGAGTTTCCTCCTGGATCTTCATCTGCATTTCTCTTGTGGGCTGTCCGCCGTTTGAATATTTCTGTCTTATTCTGTTGATTTTAGGCTGAAGTCGTGCCTGTTTTGCTGAACCTTTCTGCTGACTGATTGATGAAGGCAGCATTATAAGTTTAACGAGAAGTGTCAGTACGAAGAGTGACACAAGATAATTGTCGAAAAATAAGTAAAATAAATGCAATACATAGCCGAAAGGTACGGCAAGTGCATCGTAAAGTCCGGTCATAGTGTCAAATCCTTTAAAAAACGCAGTTATACGATTATTTTTTTCTGTACTGGTTTTTTAAATCAGGAACAGGGTCATATCCACCCGGAAAAAGTATGTTGCAACGAAGCAATCTCCTTATTCCGAGCAATCCGCCCCTGATTAAACCATGTTTTTCAATTGCCTTGATTGTATAGACTGAGCAGGTAGGGTAGTATCTGCACATAGGCGGAAAGAGAGGAGAAATTTTTCTTTGATAAAATCGTATTGCTTTAAGTACAGCTTGTTTCATTGTACGCAACTCCGGCCTCAATCAGCATAGGTAACATAATGTTGTAAATGTCAGTGCTTTTCTTATAAACAGTTTTTGTTCTTGCAACAAAAACCACATCGTAATTACTTCTAAGGGGAAGTTTTACTTGTCTGAAAGCTTCTCTGATAACACGTCTTGCTCTGTTACGCTGAACCGCATTTCCTATCTTTTTGCTCGCAGTTATGCCTATACGACAAGAACCCGCGCGGTTCTTTCTTACATACATCACCAACGCAGGATTTGTGTAGGACTTTCCTCGTGTATAGGCACGACGAAAGTCGCTGTTAGTTTTTAATGTTTCAACAGATGTCATTTGACTGAATTAAACAGTAAGTGATTTTCTGCCCTTTGATCTGCGGCGAGCAAGAACCTTGCGACCATTTCTTGTTGACATTCTTGCACGGAAACCGTGAACCTTCTGTGTGTGTCTCTTCTTGGGCTGATATGTTCTCTTCATAATTAGGTTACCCCCATTCATTTCCAGGTGCCGTAACTGCACCTCATTCGGATTTTTGGATGACAGGGCATACTTGCCCCTGCGATTAGCTATTATATAACATTCGGACGGGTAATGTCAACCTTTTTTTGATTTTATTTTGTACATATTTTATCTCTTTAATGATATATTTATATGCAACTTTTTTAATGTGTTTTTTATGTACATGATTGTTGATAATCATTTTTTTATTTTTAATATACATCAGAATATTTTTATATAAAAAACCGGTGCAACATTTAATGTTGCACCGGAATACAATTTCAATAAATTCATATCTCAGATTTCTGAGAGTTTTTCTTTTTATCAATAATATGGAATGCAATGAGGAATGAAATTCCAACAACTATCATAGCAATACAGTAGAATGAAAGGTCTGAAAGACCGAAACACAATCGTTATTTGTTGTCAACATAAACCGATTTTTTTTGACAGATAAATTTAAGCGCAAAGATAATTGTTACTGCAGATTATATGATAATGTTATTATTAACATTTTGTGTTAAAGACTTGAAATCACATGTTGACACAAAATAATAAATCTGTTACAATTTAAAAACGAAACAAGCCTCCATAGTTAAATGGATATAAGAACCTTTTGTCTTCGACAAAAGAACCTTGTTACTCACTACGTTCGTAATAAGAACCTGCCACTTCGTGTCAGAACCTTGTTACTCACTACGTTCGTAATAAGAACCTGCCACTTCGTGTCAGAACCTTGTTACTCGCTATGTTCGTAATAAGAACCTGCCACTTCGTGTCAGAACCTTGTTACTCGCTCCGCTCGTAATAATAACCCCCTCTTTTTGAAAAACTGAATATATACGCCTCCTTAGTTCAATGGATAGAATAAATCCCTCCTAAGGATTAGATGTGAGTTCGATTCTCGCAGGGGGTGCCAGAAAAATCCCGATAAACCTTAACGGATTATCGGGATGCTTTTTATTTTGCAGTGAGTTTTTTTTGCCGAGCCATGTAAATGTTTTTTCGTCGTAGGTCAGCGGATTGCCCAAAGCATCGTAGGTGATGGTATTACCGTTGTACTTGGTCAGCAGATCTTTCCATACAGAGTCACCGTATGTATACGAAATTATGTTTGATGATCCGTTTTTGACGATAGCCTTTGCGG
>JAZOUN010000013.1:0-7257 GCA_045658165.1 Acutalibacteraceae bacterium | reverse complement strand
TGTTGTTGTTCCTGCCGACGTAGACGGTAACGGTGAAATCACTGCATCCGATGCCCGTAAAGCCCTCAGAGGATCAGCAGGCATGGATGAAATTGACGGTGTATACAAACTTGCGGCAGACAGCGATGCAAACGATGAACTCACAGCTTCCGACGCAAGAAAAATCCTCAGAAAATCAGCAGGACTTGAATAAAACAACAAAAAGGAGCCGGAAGGCTCCTTTTTGTTGTGTACATCGGAATTTGTCGAGGTGCCCTCGACAAATTAATGCGTAATCAGTATTGATTAATGAGTAATGATGGAAAGGGCTACGCCCTTTAACCCATTATATAGAGCGAAACGGAACATAAGTCGCTTGCGACTTCCGACATTGCTCATTGCTCACTACTCATTATTCATTTTTGTCGGCTTCATCCCGACAAATTATTGTTTGTTTTTTATTGACATTCTTTTATTAATCATATAATATAAAACTGCAGATATAAATTATCGGGGAGGTTATATTTATGTTTTGCGTTTCATGCGGTAAAGAAATTAACAATGATATGAATTTCTGCCCTTATTGCGGTGCTCCCGTGGTAAGAAATGAACAGCCTGATTTTAATTACGGGTATAATTACAATAATCCGGATTACGGTTACAATCCCTCTTCTGTAAAGGATGTTCCGTCGGTCGGGTTCAATGCACTTTCGTTCTTTTTCCCTATAGTGGGACTTATTCTTTACCTTATATGGAAAGATGAAACTCCCGTAAAGGCAAAAGCAATAGGAAAATGGGCACTGATTTCCGTTATTCTGGGTGTGGTTCTGTATATCGTTGTTATTATTGCAGTATTTTGTCTGTCTGCATACACGAGTTATGCCGCATTCTCATATTTTATGTGATTTTTAACATCCTCCGTATGTGAGGATGTTAATTTTTTCTTGACAAACAGAGTGATTTTTTTTATAATTAATGTATAAATGTGTTGAAAACGTGGCTTTCGTCCCTTTGCGGGAGAAAGTTTTTTTATTGTTGCTGAAAAGGGTGAACCTTTATTTTTATGAAAAAGATATTTTTCAGTCTTATATTGTCTTTGCTGTGTTTTGCATCATTGTCCGTAGCTGCTTTTGCCGACAATTCCTACAGCATTGAAAAAGTTGATTATGCCGTTGAACTTCGCACGGACGGCAGTGCTCTTGTGACTGAAAGCTGGGATGTCGCTTTCAGCGGTGAATCAGACGGTTTTGTGCGTGACATTGTGATTCCCGTGGAAGAGTTTGAGACCTTTGCCGATATAAAGGACCTTTCTGTTTCCGTTGACGGTAACGGTTGCAGCGAAGTCAATGATTCTTCTGCCGTCAGCGGTACATACTCTCTTGAAAAAACAGAGGGAAAGTACAGCATCAGGTGGAAAATATTCTCCAAGAACGAAACAAGAACATTTTCTCTTCGCTATGTGCAGACAAAGGCTGTCAAGCTTTATGAAAACAGAGCTTATTATTACTGCACCGTTGCCGACAGAGAAAGCAATCTCAGGTGCAGAAATGTCACTGTCAGCGTAAAGGCTCCCGACAGTTGCTTTGCCGAGGATTTCAGTATTGTTGAGTCAGGCTCCCTTGCAGGCAAAAAATCAGACGGCGAAGTTGTATTTTCTGCAGTGAATTCCGCAGGTCAGATAAAAACAGGACTTTCAATGCCCTCTTCACTGTTTGATACTGCTTACCTTACGGAAATTGTGCATGACAATACTGCAGAAATCATTTCTGTTGTTGTGACTGTGTTGGTTTTTGTCTGTCTTGCAGGTGCATGTGTGTTCTTTGTGCTTAATTACAAAAGAATTTTCCGTCTGCACTGGGAAAACAAGTGCCGTAAAAGAGTTCAGGAAGAGTCTTCTTACAAAGACCTTTCCGCAGTGTTCGGCAAAATCAGTCCTGCCCGTTTCCTGAACATCGTTACTGACAGAACTCTCAGCGGTGCCGACCTTTTTATTGTTACATTCCTCGATCTTATGCAGAGAGGTTACATAAATGCATTCTCAGGCGGTTTTTCCGTTTCGGGAGAGTCATATACAGACACTGTGAAGAGAGAACTTGACAAAAACGAAAAATTTGTGCTCGATTTCTTCAGCAGTGACAAGTGGCAGAGAACTGTTCTCAGACCAGAAAAGTTCTATGCCGAGGTTGAGCGTTTCAATAAGTCTGTTTTCTTTGTCCCCGTGAGTTTTCTTTTTACATCGGGCGGCAGAAAGACTGTAAAACGTTGTTTTGAACTGAAACTTTCAGCAGGAAGACATGAATTTGTTCTTCCCGAGGAGATTTCGGATGATATATTCAGAAAAGGTAAATATTCAGCCTTTGACCTTGTGATTTCGGTGCTCAATGAGTACTCGCTTTCGTTAAAATCAGGTTTTGAAAAGCCCGATGCTCAGAAGTTCACCCGCAATATGTTTGTTCTTCGTGAAAATTATGAAGAGGGCAGAGAAATTGCAGAGAAAAAAGAGCTTGAAAGAAAACGCAATAAAAAACGCAGTGTGAAAGAAAACGGTGAGGATTTATGATATCAATTCTTAGCAGATTGTTTATAAAAGAGAATACCGATGAACAGAAAAAACGAGGTCTTTACGGTACACTTTGCTGTGTAACGGGTATTTTTCTCAATCTTGTTCTTTTTGCAATAAAGTACTTTGCAGGCATTATCAGTAAATCCGTTTCAATTACTGCAGATGCTTTCAATAACCTTTCCGATGCAGGTTCATCTGTAATTACCCTTGCAGGACTCCGTCTTGCAGACAAAAAGCCCGATAAGGATCATCCTTTCGGTCACGGCAGAATGGAATATCTTTCCGGACTAGCCGTATCTGTTATTATAATCCTCGTGGGAGTTGAACTTCTCAGATCATCTGTTGATAAGATAATCAACCCCGAAGAGGTTGAAACAGGCATTGCCGCAATACTTATTCTTGTGGTTTCAATCCTTATTAAAGGTTATATGTTTATTTATAATAACAGTGTGGGTAAAAAGATAAACTCTTCAGGTATGAAAGCCACAGCCCTCGACAGTATCAGCGATGCTGTTGCAACACTTGTTGTTCTTGTGTCTGCAGTCATTTCTCATTTTACAGGTCTTAAAATAGACGGCTGGTGCGGTATTCTTGTTTCGGGATTTATTGTGTACGCAGGTATAAAATCATTCAGAGAAACTATAAATCCTCTTCTCGGTGTTGCGCCTGAAAAGGAATTTACAGATAAAATAGAACAGATCGTTTTCTCTTACGACAAAATAGTAGGTATTCACGACCTTATCGTGCACGATTACGGTCCCGGCAGAGTTGTTGTTTCTCTTCATGCCGAAGTTAACGGAAAAGAGAATATTTTTGATCTTCACGATGTTATAGATACTGTTGAAAGTCATCTTTACGAAGAACTCGGCTGTCTTGCTGTTATACATATGGATCCCATCGAAACAGATAACGAAGTCACAAATGCAATGCGAGCTGATGTTGCGGAAGCTGTGAAAGTTTTTAACAGCGAGGCTACGATTCACGATTTCAGAATGGTGCCCGGCAACAGCCACACAAATCTTATTTTTGATATTGTTGTTCCCCATGAAGTCAGAATGTCTGACAGGGAAGTCAGAAATGAAATCAGCAGAATCGTGTCCGAAAGGTTCGAAAAGTGCAATGCAGTGGTGAATATTGACAGACCTTTTGTGTAATTTTGCTGTTGACTTTTGTGTTGTAATATTGTAACTTATAAATAAGCCTTTTCAGGAGGAGATATATATTATGAAAAAGAGAATATTTTCAGTAATTCTTGTTATTTTAATGCTTTGCAGCGGTGCGGTTATGTCCTTTGCGGCAGATCCCGAAGTTAAATACAACTCTGTTTACAATGCGGAAACAGGTCTTGTTTCTGTTTCAATTTATGTAACAGACGCAATCGGTCTTGAAGCTGCTGACTTCAGACTTTCTTACGATACAGATAAGTATGAATATAAAGAACATGAAACAGCAGATCTCGGCGGTGACTGTATGGTTGTTGCAGGTAGTTCTGCAAAAACAGAAGGTCTTGCCACCTGTTCTGTAATTTTCACCGAATCATGTGAAGCATCAGTTCTTGACAGTGACGGTAACCTCAATATTGTTACATTTGTTTTCCAGCCTAAAACAGAGGAATACGATATAAATGAATTCTGCTTCTGGGCTTCTTCATTTGATATGAACGGTAAGAATGTTGCCGCATCAATCCCCGTTTACGGTGATACATCTCTTATGGAAGAAAAGACAGACAGTATTATTGTTCCCTCAACACTTTCAAATATGGTTGTTGAAAAAGGTCCTTCATCAGCAAAGGGCACAAAGTGGTATGTTTATGTAATTGCTGTTGTACTCGCTCTTAGTGCAATCGGCGGTATCTCATTCATTGCAATCAAAAACGGCAACCACGAAGAAAAATCTGAAGAAGTAAGTTCAGAAGAAAAAACAAACAGCGATAATTAACAGTAAATACGGGGTGCCTTTGGTATCCCGTATAAGAATTTTCATGAATTCGATGAATAATCATGATTATAATTCTTTTATGGAATTATAATTTGAGAAATATATTGTATAATATGTTTTATGGAATTTATGCTCATTTACTGCGTAAAATCCGTAATCAGTAAGAAAAACACATCATTTAAGTATATATTTTTTGGAAGAGTGAGAAAAATGAAAAGAATAACAGCTTTAGTTCTGACATTGCTGTTGAGTCTGGTTTTTTCGGTCGTTTCCTTTGCAGACAATATCTATATTGTTGAAGATGAGGAAGACATATTTGTTCCGGACGTTCAGACCACCGTTCCCGAAACAACAACCGTCAGCGAAACCACCACAAGTTCATCTCTCGGTTCAAGCATCGGTTCACTTATAGACAGTAACGGTACTGCATCTGACTATTTCAACGGAATCACAGATGCGCTTGACAGCGGACTTGATAAGTTGCTGTCCGGAATAGGTGACGGGTTCAATCAGCTTCTGCCCGGTGACATGAGTGCACTGGAAGGTCTTGTGAATTCTCAGGGCACAGTTACAACAAACCCTGTTCCCACAACTTCACTGCCCACAATGAATGAAAATGACAAGCCTGCTCAGTCACAGCAGTCTGCAGAAAAAACTACTGCAGCAGAAAAGCAGACAGAGGGCTTCAGTGAAGAGCCAACAACAGCAGCTCCCGTAAAAGAAGTTGAAATCCACTCTGTTCTTATTGTAAATAATGAAAAGAACAGTTCAGACCTGCTTTCAGGCAGTTCACTTACAATTCTTGTTTTTATAGGCGGAATAGTGTTCCTTATTCTTGCCGTAGTAATTATTCTCGTACTGCTTACAAGACGTACGGAATATACATCTTCCGTCAAGGACGGTTCAACAATCCCGTCAGTCGGCAAACCCGATGCAATGACACAGTTCCTCAATGATGATATTCCCAACGACGGCAATGACTACAGTGATATTGCGTATTGGAACACCATTGAATAAGCTCAGAAATTAAGTTATCAGCTCAATTTTACTCAGGTATGAACAAACCGTAACAGAGGAGAATGTTCATGAAAAAAGTCCTCAGAAAAGCTCTGATTATAGTGGTTGCAGTAGTGTGCGCGTGCAGTGTGCATATTTCTGTAAGTGCACAGTCGAGCATGTTCCCCACAGACTGGGAATCAATCTCAAAGTGGATTGAAAATATGCTCACAAGCACTACTCAGGAAAGCACAACACCCCCTGCAGAAACTACAACAAACATGCCGGATACAACAACTGCTGTTCCCGATACTCAGACTACAGAAACAACAACAAGTTTAATAAATAACAGCGGTACAGGTGTAGTTCCGTCTACTCAGGAAACAACCACAGTTCCGACAACTGTTCCCACAACTTTGCAGCAGCAACTTACCACAATCCCTGTTATTCCTACAGATATAACAACAGAAACTGTTCCCGCAGAACCGGAACCCTCATCATTTACATACGAAGGTTCACTTTCAGATCTGCTTGAAGATGATTCTGCTGCTCTCATTGTGCAGACACCTACAGAGAATTTTACTCTTAATGCAGGTCTCGTTGTGAATAACGGTGAACGCGGTAATGACTTTGAATGGCAGCAGGTTGCTCTCATTGCAGCTGCGGTATTGTTTGTTGTTCTCACTGCTCTTATCGTTGCACTTCTTATCCAGAAGAGTAAAAAGGTTGCAGAAGAAAAGAAGGCAAACACAACAATCGGTGATCCCACATCAGGTGATTCGGGTCCCGTGCCTGTTGAAGTTATGTCAGCAGAAAGAATTGCAGAACTCCTCGGCACTTCTCCTGCCGCAAAGAGAAACGCAGCAGCTCAGCAGCAGTACAATCCTCTTGATATGACAAGTGAAGATTCAGCTGCAGCAATCAAAATAGCAGCTCTTATGGGTCAGCTCACACATTCATACTCTGATCCTCTTATCAGAAAGTACACAGAAGAGCCTGTACGCATTTCTCCCATTGAAAGTGTAGGTCTCAGCGGTGATGTTACAGCTGCTCAGATTCTTGAGGCAACAGATTCAATGCTTGACGATATTACAGGCAATGAAAAATATGCTTCCGATATCAGCGGTCTTGACGATGTTCTCTCAGGTGATATCGATGCAATCCTCAACGACACAAAAACAAAAATTTGTCCCGAATGTAATGCTCCCGTTCAGTCAGGCGACGTTTTCTGCCATGCCTGCGGTGCATATGTAGGGTGATATACTATTATATATAATGAAAGGACGCGTTTTGCGTCCTTTTTTTTGTTGTGTATTTATTCTGCTTTGTTAAATCGGAATTTGTCGGATTAATTAACAATGTGTAATGTACAATTTACAATTGTGCAGTTGTAACGATACAGGCGATTTTTGCAAATCATTGTACATTGTAAATTGTAAATTGTTCATTGAAAGATCCCGATAAATTCTTTAAAGAATAAATAATAATGAATAAAGAATAATGTAGGAAGGGGTAAACCCCTTAACCCCATTTATTATAATCAAAGCCCGTAGGGCTTCCGATTTTATTATTTATTATTTATTATTTTTTCTATATTCTTTTTGTCGGGCATCAGCCCGACAAATTATTGTTTACCTGCCTGATTAAAAATTCCAACCGGTAGGGGCGATGGAACACCGTTCAAATACAACAATTTTATTCAATTGAAACACCTTCGGTGTTTGCACTTCGTGCCGGGCGTTGGGTCAACGCCCCTACTGTAGCTATCTGATAAATTAAAA
>JAZOUN010000012.1:0-19896 GCA_045658165.1 Acutalibacteraceae bacterium | reverse complement strand
TCTGCATATCCTTAACCATTTTATTGCCTTCGGATTTGCTGCCGTTTACGGTCCAGCCCATATTGCCTGTAACAGCACTGCCTTTTTTGATAAGAATCTTTTGCTTATCACGAATCTGCTGAAGTCTGAGCTTATAAGCATCTGAATCAGCAAAGTCATATTTTGGTTTGTAAAGACCGAACTCCTGAAGCATTGCCTCTTCGTTGAGATTGATTATCTGTGCTTCAATCTGTTTTTTCGATTCATTCAATCCGCTCATTTCATTGTTTAAAGATACAAGCGTATTTCTTGCCGAAGCAATATCATTTTCGAACTGTATTTTCATTTTCTGAAGATTGTCTACTTCGTACATTTCAGGGGTAAAGGTGCTTTTGATTCTCATCGCTTCCGCTTCTGAATCTGCACTGTTTTGCTTTAACCGTTTTATTTCGTTTACAGCGTAGATACACAAAGGAATCAGGCATAAAGGCAGGATGACAACTCTTGCATCGAAAGGCAGACAAAGTAATAACCCGATGACTGCACACACTATGCCGACAATTTTTAATACTTTGTTTTCGCCTTTTTTCTGTTCATTTGTCTGAACAGTTCCGCATTTAGGGCAAAATGAAGAGCCGTCAGGGATGTTTGTTCCGCAGTTTTTACAAATCATTTTTTTATTACCTCTTTTATACTTATTTCCGGCAGGATGCACCTGTCCGTAATAAATAACAGAAAAACAGATAAAATGTAACATTTTTTGCTGATTTCTTGTCAAAATTGATTATAAAATGAAATATGTCCAATAGAAAGGATGTTAAAAACTAATTCAGAAAAATATCTTGACAAATCACAATCTTTGGTCTAAACTTAAATACAGAACGAATGTTCGATAAGGAGCTGATTACATGAATTATAACGATGAACTTAAGCGTATGTTAAAAATTATGAATGAAGAGGAAAAGAATAATTTATACATACTACTTAAGAATCTGACCTCTTCGAGAGAACAAATGCAATGTAATCAAGAACAGACTTCTGCTCATCAGGAGTGAGCTCAGAGAACATTCTGACTATTTCGGAATCCCTGTCATCCCCGGCAGGGATTTCTGTTTTTTCGTCTTCCCAGCCCATCAAGTATTGTGGTGTTACTCCTAAGTGAGGAGCAACAGAAACGATGAAGTCAACAGGAATCTTTTGCGTTTCGCCCGTTGCATATCTATGTATAGAAGATTTTGCAGTTCCTGTCCTTCGCTCTAATTCAGCATAGGAAATCTTTGATTTATCAATACTTGTTTTTAATCTTTCAATAATGATCAATATTTCTGAATTCATAGTCTCGCCACCCTTACTGTAACCAATAATAACACACTTGTCCCAAAAAAACAATAGCTTTTCAAAAAAATATTCGATTTTATCCCAAAAAAGGGTTGACAACATAAGAAATGTATGGTAAAGTATAGATGTCCCTAAAATGGGATGAAAGAGAGGTGAAACAGTAATGGCAAATATTACAGAGTTGAAGAAGGCAATGATAGATGCCGGTTATACACAAGGACAGCTTGCAAGAGCTATCGGAATATCTGACAATGCAATGAGCGCTAAATTTTGCAACAAAAGTAGTTTTACAATTACTGAGGCAACTGATATATGTCGTATTCTTAATATAACCGATAATAGCAAAAAGGCTCTTATTTTTTTGTGTTAAATGTCCCTAAAATGGGATATGGCATTCAACAAAAAACTGAATAGAGCGTGTTTAAAAGATAAAACCAGAGGAGTGAGGTGAGAAGTATGAACCAGTTGGATCTTGCAATAAAAAAAGCGAATCGACTTGTTGAGCTTTTGCGAGAAGCTAAACAGATAATCGATTCGCTGTGTGCTGAATATCAAAAAGATATCAATATTAATTTACTTATTACCGATACTGATGCCGATGATATCATCAATAAAAATATTGACAGCGGACATCTTGATATTACCGCCATTTTGCAGAAGTTCGACATTATATAAGGTGATATAAGTTTTTGTTAGGTTTTCAATTTCAGACTTTTTGCAAAATTCATCTATGGCTTTGTCTAATGATTCAAAACATATATGACCTATATTTTGTTCATCAGCATTTATATCGCCAAAGAATACGCCTGCAGCGGTTATAATTTGAAGCTTATTATGTTTTAAACCTTCGGTTTTTAATACTGCTTTGTAACTTTCAATAATTGCTGCTTTTCCCTTGTTCATATCAACACCTCCCTTCGAGGTGATTATACAGCAAACAGAGGAAAAATTCAAATAAAAACAAATTGGAGGTAAATCATGAAACTCAGCGAAATACCCGGTATCGGGGACATTTATGACATGGACTTGTCGAAACTTCGTGTGCAGGTCAGTTCAGAAATGAGGAAAAACAAGGAAATGTATGAACATCTGAAGGCGATAGGAAACTATCTGTTTCAGATCGAGAAACACATTAAGAAAATTCAGATAGTATGCAGTGAAGAACAGGAGAATAAATCATGAAAACAAAAACTTTTGAAAGCATCAGAGTGGACGGTTATCGTGGCAGATGGTCAGAAATAGATTCATATGAAACTGAAGACGGCTGCAAATTTATACTTCTGGAACATGATGCATATGGTGATGAAACATATTATCTTGTCTGCCGAGTTGCAGGTGATGATCTGTTGCTCGTCTGCGAAACACGCGACGATATCGAAACTGCTCTTTCAGATAGCGAGGTGATATAAGTGGCAAAAGAAAAAGAACTTTTCCGAGAGCAACTGCGACGACTTGATGAAAAATATCCGGATAAAGAGATGCTCAGTCAGAAGGAGCTTGCGGAGTATCTGGGATGCGATCCGAAAACTATCAGAACCAGATATAATCATTTGTTTACTCCCGGTCTGGGTATTTCGAAGGCGAAAGCCGCAAATTTAATTTGTTGAGGTGATGAAACATGACAATAATTCAGAAAATCGCCCTGTTTATAACACAGATGATGTTTTTCGGTGCAGTTGATATCATAGTGATCTTTGGTATTGCACAGATAGTGGATTATTTTCATATCAGCAAGGAGCTTAAGGAAGAAGTGTGTGTGGATGAACAGGCTTACAACTAATTCAAATATTCTTGATGTTGTAAACGATGATACCTTTGCTTTTCAATGTTTTCTGAAGCTCAAGAAATACGAAGATACAGGATTGCTCCCGGAAGATATTGAAAAGCTTAAAAGTCAGAACAACATGAGAGGTCAGCTCATAAAATCAGTAAACATCATTATCAATACATAGGACGGTGAAAATAATGCCTGATATAGATACTGTTGTAAAGGCTGTCACTCAATACAATGAAGAGAACAGAGGGAAGCACAAGAAATACATGTCATACGGAATGTATATGGCAACGATGCTCCCTGACAAGACAGTCAGCAAGACCAAAGCATCCAAATCGAAGAAAATAAAAGGTCGAAAACAGAACAAGACACTTTCCGGTGATGAAATCTTAAAACTGATTGAAATGTATGACGATGGTATTGAAGTTCAGAAACTTGCTGAACACTTTGATATTTGTACAGTAACAGTCAAAAGGATTCTCGGTAATGCAGGAAGATATGAACCTTCATACAACCGTCGTTGCTGGACCGATGAACAGATAGTGGAGCTTCGTTCATATATCGAAGCAGGAAAGAGCAATAATGAAATCGCAGAGTTAATGGGAAGAAGTTATTCATCAATAGTTTCAATCCTCTACAAATGCGGATGCAAAAGAAAATAAAAAATGCCGCATAGGAGCGGGCACTCCAGATGCGGCAGATACAAAAAATATCTATTAATATTTTATACGACATTGAAAGAAATGTCAAGAAAGAAGTGTGCTTAAAGACCGTGACGAGCATGAGGTGAGGACAGGCAAACGATATTCTTATGGTAACTATTACGGACTGTTCAAAGCAAACAGTGCAACAATTCCGCAAATGAAGAATTCAGAGCGATACATACACAGGGTTAATACAGGAACTGCACGGGTTTGTAAAAAGTTCTCTTCAGAAGAGCTTGAACAAATAAAAGAAGAGTATCTGGAAGGGCAAATCGTACCTGAAATTGCAAAAACGCACGGATCCACAGCTCCTACAATCAGAAGAAAATTGGAACAAATGGGAGTTTATGATAAGTTCCGGGACAGCAGTTCTGCCTGGACCGAAGATGATGATGCACAGCTTCGGATGCTGTATTTTAATGAGATTCCGATTCCGTCAATTGCGGTTATTATGAACAGAACCAAAAAGGCAATATCAACAAGAATATCGTACAAAGGTCTTATTCGACTCAAAAAAATACATGAAAAAGAAAAGTCGCTCCGGAACGGCAATTCCGAAAGCGACAAGCAAAATTAACTTAATCACAGTTTATCACAGAAAGGATGATTTGTCAATATGGAAGATGTAATGGTCCGTAACGTTGTAAAAACGGAAAATCTGAAAGTGGACGAATTCTATACACTTAAAGATGTTTTTGCAGAACTTGACCGTTTGCAGGACGAGAACGAAGCATTAAAAGCAGAAGTCAGTGACTTACAGGACGATATCCGAGATAATCATAAAAGAATATCAACCTATGACGAAATCGGCATGACAAGGGAGATGTTCAGATGAATAAGTATGATCTGGACAAGCTGCTTGTTGATAATGAGCTTTTATACCCGGAAGCAGCTGAAGATGAAAGGAGTGTGCAAAGAAAATGCCGAGAGAAAAAGGCAGTGTATTGTCTTACACAAAAGCCAAAATCACAGTAGAAGTCAACTTTCCCGATGATGATATTGCTTGTCATCAGTGCAGGTTCTTCAAATATTCTGACACATACGAGCGTGGATATTGCGACATTATGACACACGAAAGTAATATGTCAAAGAAATATGCAATGAGTAATGTTCATCCAGATTGTCCGCTTGAATTTGAGGAGGGATGTTATGAGTAAAGTAATTTGTATTGCAGGTGAAAGTGGCAGCGGAAAAACAACAGCTATGCGAAATCTCAACCCTGCCGAAACATATTACATAGACTGTGACCGTAAAGGGCTTTCGTGGAAAGGTTGGCGAGAACAGTATAATTCAGAAAATAAAAATTACAAGAAAACCAATGTTTCTGCAGAGATTCAGAAACTCCTTGCAGGAATATCCGAAAAATGTCCGCAGATAAAATATGTCGTGATTGATACCATCAACGGCATTATGATTGGCGATGAAATGCGGAGAATGAAGGAAAAAGGCTATGATAAGTGGATTGACCTTGCACAATGTGTATGGGACCTTGTTGACAAAGCCTATGAGTACAGGGACGATCTGACTGTCATCTTTACAGCTCATACCCAGACCGAGCGTGACGACAGCGGATATAGTTTTACAAGAATAAAGACTTCAGGTAAGAAGCTGGACAAGATTGTTCTTGAAAGCAAATTCACATCTGTCCTTATCGCAAAATGTGTTGACGGCAGATACATACTTGAAACACAAGCAAACAACAGCACTTGCAAAACTCCTATGGGAGCGTTTGAAGAATCAGAAATTGATAACGACATTATACAGGTTATCGAAGCATTAAAAGATTATTAAAAGGAGATAAAAACAATGAAAAAATTCAATTCTTTTGACACAGCAAAAACATATTCAGAAACAGAAAAACTGCCTGCAGGTGGTTATGTTGTCAAGATTATGGCAGCAACGGAAGAGAAGGCATCCAACGGCAATGCATTTCTTAAAATATCCTTCGATATTGCAGAGGGGGAATATGCAGGGTATTACGAAAGAAAGTACAGAGCTGCAAACGAGGATAACAAAAAGTGGAAAGGCAACATCAATCTTTATGTTCCTCTTGAAGACGGCAGTGAACAGGATGATTATACCGCATCAAAATTCAAAACATCAATTATAAACATTGAAGAAAGCAACCCCGGCTATCACTGGGATTGGGATGAAAAGAAGCTGAAAGGCAAGCTTGTCGGTTGTATATTCCGTGAAAAGGAATATGATGTCGAAGGCAATACAGGATTCTTTGCTGAGCCGTTCAGACTTATCAATGTTGAGAACATCAAAAACGGCAAATTCAAAATGCCAAAGCCCAAGCTTCTCAATGGTTCTTCTGCACCTGTTCAGACAAGCACTGATAATGCTACTGATGTCGATGACGATCTTCCGTTCTGATGCATCCTGCAGAAATTGAAAAATGCATGAAGACAATGACGGTGTTGTATGACACCCGTGAACACGAAACACCTGCCCTCAGAAGAAGGCTCAAAGCAATGCCTTGTAAGCATGAGCGCAGGTGCTTACATTCAGGTGATTACAGTGTCTGCTGTGAGCTCCCTGACGGCTCAGAATTCTCTCTTGAAAGTAAAGTTGCCATAGAAAGAAAAATGTCATTGGACGAGCTCTGTGGCAATTTTACACAGGGAAGAAGAAGGTTTGAGAACGAATTTGAGCGAATGAAAGATGCAGGCGGCAGAATGTATATTGTTGTTGAAAACGCAGATTGGCGAAAGATTTTAGGCGGTAAATATCGTTCTCGCTTTAATGCTAAATCGCTGACAGCAAGTCTGCTTGTATGGTGTGCAAGATACAATGCCGTTCCTGTCTTCTGCACGGAATATGAGGCTCCCGACCTTATATACAACATTCTGTATTATGAGCTTCGGGAACATTTGAAGAATTATGAAAAGTAGGTGAGCTGATGGATAAAAAAGGCTATGTGCTTGTTTATCGTAGTGTCAAGGACAACTGGATATGGAATTCAAAGGAGCCTTTTGATAAGCGTTCAGCGTGGATTGATCTGATTCTAACAGCTAATCACCAGGATAAAAAAATCAATTTTAACGGGCAATTGATAACTGTAAAAAGGGGAGAAATGATTACTTCTTTTCGTGTTTTATCAGACCGTTGGCAGTGGTCAAAAAACAAAGTTTCCAATTTTTTGAATCAGCTTGAAAGTGATGGAATGATAGTTACAAAGAGGGACACCCGATTTACCCTTATAAAGCTCGAAAAATATGACTTTTATCAATATTCTAAAGAACCAAAAAGGACACCGAAGGGACAGTCAAGGGACACTGAAAGGACACCGAAGGGACAAAACAATACATTAAATACATTTAATACATTAAATAAAACACTATCTAAAGATAGTGTGTGTGATATAAACGCACACCCGCACGGCAGATTTCAGAATGTGTTTCTGACGGATGAAGAGTATGAGGCATACAAGAAAGAGCATCCTGATATTGATGAAATCATTGAAGAGCTGAGTGAAGCTATTGACACTGATCCGAAAAGATATCAGGAAGGGCATCCGACATCCTGGGTTAATAAATTCATCAGACAGAAACGCAAAACAACAAAAGCACCTGAAAGGAGAAAGATGCTCACATGATTTATGCAAATGACCTTGAATGCACATTGATAGGTGAGATATTTCAGAATCCGAAGATAATGCATGAGTGTGTGCAGTATTTATTGCCGGATTCGTTTTATGAACCGAGTTGCAGAAGAGTGTACAGTGAATGTTATGTGCTCTATTCTGAAGGCAAGCCCATTGATCCGCTGACGGTAGTCAATCGTATGGGCTCAGCAAAAGAAGAATACAAAGTGTTTATTCTTGATTGCTATAAAAGTGTTATCAGCACATCGAATTATCTTCAACACATAATGCTTATTCGTGAGAATTCAATAAGGCAGATTGTGAAAGCTGAATGTTTTGATATTGCAACAGATGGCAGTGACGGTTATTCCCTTGAAGATATAGAATCAAAACTTGCAAAGCTTCTGAATTTATTTGCTAAAAACGGAAAGTCAGACACACTTACCGTTCCTGAGCTTCACAAAGAATTGCTTGAGTATTTACAAGGCAAAGAAGAATACATAAAAACAGGTTTGTCGAAACTCGATAAGAACCTGCTTGTTTCCAAAGGTGATTATATCATTGTCGGTGGTAGACCTTCAAGTGGTAAGACAGCTCTTACATCTCAGTTTGCATTGAATATGTCGAAGAAATACAGAGTGGTTTATTTTTCTCTTGAAACATCACCCTTGAAGCTCTGGATGCGTATGGTTTCAAATGGTTCGGGAGTAGAGCTGAGAGACTTAAAAACAAAAGCAATTATGTTAAGCTGCTATCCTAAGACTACCGAAGCATGGAAAAGCATCAATGAATTTACGGTAAACACAGCAGAGAATAACTCTCTGACAATCGTATCTGCAGCAGGTTTTACGGTCAATCAGATTAAATCAAAAGCATTGCAGCTGAATGCAGATGTGATTTTTGTTGACTATCTGACACTTATTAAGGACAGCGGAAAGAATGCATACGAAAGAGCAACAAAGATTTCAACGGACCTGCATACTCTTGCTCAGAGTGAGGATATAACAATCTTTGCACTTGCTCAGCTTAACAGACAAGCTGCAGATGAAGACAAAAAGCCATCGATGTCTGATCTGAGAGAATCAGGACAGATTGAACAGGATGCCGATGCAATCATGCTTTTATCCGGTAAACGTGATAATGATACAGGCATATATGCTGACAGAACTCTTTGTCTTGTAAAAAACAAGGAAGGCGAAACAGGCGATGTTGATTTGATCTTCCGTGGCGATTATCAGAAGTTTGAAGAAAAGGAGATTATTTAATGAACGAAATTTTTGTTGATAACTTTGCCGGTGGTGGCGGTGCATCTACGGGAATTGAACTTGCAATCGGCAGAAATGTTGATATTGCAATCAATCACGACCCTGATGCAATCGCAATGCACAAGGCGAATCATCCGAACACAAAGCATTATTGTGAAGACGTGTGGGAAGTGAATCCCGTTGAAGCGTGCAACGGCCGTTCTGTTGCACTTGCCTGGTTCTCTCCCGACTGCAAACACTTTTCAAGAGCAAAGGGCGGTAAGCCTGTTGATAAAAAAATTCGTGGTCTTGCCTGGGTTGCAATCAGATGGGCTTTGCTTGTCAGACCGAGAGTGATAATGCTTGAAAATGTTCCCGAAATTCAGACATGGGGACCTCTCGGAGCAGACAACAAACCTATCAAAGAACTTGCAGGTGAAACATTTCAGGGATTTATTCTTGCACTTACAACGGGAATACCGAAATCACACCCTGCTTTTGCGGAAATGTGCAATGCTCTTGAAATATCCGTTGATTCTGATGAAGCAGATAAGCTGTCAGAAGGTCTCGGATATAAAGTTCAGTACAGAACGGAAAAATCCTGTGACTACGGAGCACCGACAACCCGTACAAGGTTCTATATGATTGCCCGTTGTGACGGTAAGAAAATTGTGTTCCCTGAACATTCCCATGCACCGAAGGACAGCGAAGCCGTTAAGAACGGTGAGAAACTCCCGTACAGAACTGCAGCGGAATGTATTGATTGGAGTATACCTGCAAAAAGCATCTTTGAAAGGGAAAAACCGCTTGCAGAAAACACACTTCGGAGAATTGCAAGAGGAATTAAGAAGTTTGTTATTGACAATCCTGAGCCGTTTATTGTGACGGTAAATCATTCAGGGGACAATTTCAGAGGTCAGAGCATTAATGAACCGTTGAAAACGGTAACAGCTAAGCACGGCTATGGAATTGTTACACCTACAATTATGAGTAACAATACAGGCAATGTCGGTGCAAGTGCAGATGATCCGCTTCCTACGGTAACAACAGGAAACAGAAATTATCTTGTAACACCTGTTGTAACTGCAATCGGGCATCAAAGCTCAGAAAGTGCAAGAACAAGACCTGCTGATGAACCATTGTCAACTGTTGTTAGTAAAAACGAGCATCTTTTGGTTTCTCCGACACTCATTCAATATCACAGTGAAACCACTGAAAACGAAGTCAGAGGTCAGGAAGTAACAGAACCGATAATGACTATTGACACGAATCCCCGATATGCTCTTGCTTGTGCTCACATTATGAAAAACTATGCAGGCGGATATACGGGAGCCGGCACAAAGGCGGATGCACCTCTTGACACCGTGACAGCTGTTGACCATAACAGCCTTGTGACAGCTAACCTGATTACACTCAGAAAGAATATGGACGGTCAGAAAGTGGACGAGCCTATTTCAACAATATCGTGCAGCGGTGCACATCATGCAGAAGTACAGGCTTTTCTTGTTAAGTATTTTTCTACGGGTAAAGCAAAGCCTGTTGACGAACCGCTTGATACTGTAACAACAAAAGACAGATTCGCTCTTGTTACTGTACACGGTGAAGAGTACGTCATTGCTGACATCAGAATGCGAATGCTTCAGCCAAAAGAACTGTTTAAGGCTCAGGGCTTTCCCGATGACTACATAATTGACAGAGATTATGAAGGTAATGAATATTCAAAATCAAAACAGGTCGCAAGATGCGGAAATGCTGTCACTCCGCCTGTCGCAACAGCACTTGTCCGGGCAAATCTGCCTGAGTATTGTAATGCGGGGTGAGGGGGATGCTAAAAAAAGGAAAAGCAATGGCTGTTGCAAAAGAAATTTTAAGCGAAAAATATACTGACGAAGAAAAGGCATCCGCAATTTATGTTGTTATGAATATGGCAACCCATAACTGTATTTCTAAAGCAGATTTTTTAGAAATAATAAAATGGTTATGGCATCAACTCTATGAATATGTGGAGAGTGACGAAAAATGAAAACTTGTAAAGATTGTTTTCACTATGATGTGTGTGCCGAACACTTAGCTGTAATAGGCTGTGAGGATTTGCATGGTTTTGATGATGAACAAATTGACTGCAAACACTTTAAAGACAAAACCCTTGTCCTTGACCGGCCGTGTGCTATAGATGCAGAAATATTTATGCTTAAAGACCGATACAAAGACAAGAAAATTATAAAAACAGATATTGTAAAAGCACATATTGATTGTTTTACTGTTGGTGCGGCAAAAAGAGTAATCGCTGATGTTTGTGATGAAGAAGGCGATTTTTATATTGCTCTTGGTGCAGAAGATTTTTATTTAAACTATGATGCAGCTGAACAGGCGTTGAAGGAGCGTGAGCAGGGATGAAATATAAATGCTGCTGTGGTAAACCAACGGACAACGAAACATTTATAAATGATAACATAATTCTTCATGTATGTGATGAGTGTAAGGAACAGATACGCAAAGAAGTTGAATTTCAGTCTGAGGGAGAGCAATGGAGAGAAGATACTATTATCTGTCCTTTCTGTGAATATCATTTTGAGGCATATGACAGCTATGGATACGAGGTTGGAGAACACTCCGAAACTGAATGTCCCTGCTGCGATAAAAAATTTGATTTAGAGGTTGAAGAGATACGTTACTTTTCTACCAAAAAGAGCCTTTGCGAAATGAATAGGAGTGAGGTTGATTCTGAATGAAAGATTATCAATGTAATAGCTGCGGAAAGGTAATTAATAATCCATATAAAATAAAAATCACCGAATTTTATGAGGATTATGAAATTGATTATTGCGGTGTATTTCCTTTCATAAACAAAAGAAAAGCAAAAGTACATTTATGTGAAAATTGCTATAAAGGTTTACACATAATCGCTCATTCAGAAAAAAGAATGAATTATGATGAAGTCAGGCAAGAATTAAGGTCAGCAAAAAGTATAGTTGCAAAAATTGAGATATTGTACGGCAAGAATATGCTCAATGTTCCCAAGATGAATGACAATGAGATTCTTTCTAAAATGATTCAGATTCAAAATCTTATAGAGCAAACATTATCAGATATGGAAGGTGAGTCTACGGATGATTGATAATATCATAGCCGTTGATTTTGACGGCACGTTATGTAAAAACAGATATCCTGATATAGGAGAACCGATACAGGAAGTTATTGATAAGCTCCTCGAGGAACAGAAAAACGGTGCAAAGCTTATTCTTTGGACTTGCAGATGTGATCAGGAGCTTACCGATGCAGTTGAATGGTGTGAAAGACACGGTATTATTTTTGATGCCGTCAATGACCACCTGCCGGAGATGAAAGAAACCTTCGGCAATAATACCCGGAAAATCTTTGCTCATCAGTATTGGGATGACCGTGCTGTAAATATTCTTGAGGAGCTTGGCATTTTTACGATGAAGCTCCCGGTTGACCAAATGTTTGTAAAATCTTTTATCTTTGTACAATCTTTTATAATCAAAGAGTTTGTTAAAAAAGTTGTTTTTGAAATAGTGAACAAGCCTTCTGAATTCGCTGCCGAACAGGGAACAGCTGATTTTCTTTCCGGAAGTGCTCATCGGCAGAATGAAATTATTGATATCATAGAAGAAATGGCGGTAAATTGTGATGAGTAAGTTTGAATATGAACATTTTTATGGCGGCTACGATGATTTTGCTGTGTCAAAAGAAAAATACAGTAAAGAACAGGCAATAGCGTTATATTGCACAGAAAAGAATATTCAAAAAGGTGAGAAAATTGCCGTTATGGATGCTTTTGTTCGTCACAGGGTTGGATGGGATTCAAACAATGAAAGGTGTTGCGGATGGTGGCTCGAATACAAAGAACATTCAAGAAGTTGCCCTGTATATGCTTTTCATAAAGTATTAAAAGAAATGCCAAAAAAACTTGAAAGCGAATATGAGTGGATAGATGTGAAAGGTGGTGCGGAGTGATGCAGAAAAATGAAATAATCTGTGATAAGTGCGGAAAAACAAAATCACTTCGAACGAAAAATGATATCATAATATCATTTGCAAAAATTGACTTGTGGATGCCTGGACAACACCGAACAAGCTCTCCTCAAAGAATTGATCTATGTGAAGATTGTTATGAAAAATTTGTAAGTTTTCTTGAAAGTGAAGGTGCGGAGTGATGAAAGAAGCATATCTGATTTTGAACATCGAGGAATATGGAAAGTTAATGGCTTTCTGTATAGAAAAAGATATAACAGTTTTTCGTACATACTGGGATGAAAGAGAAAAAGGCGACAGATGCTATGAAATCGATTGGCACGAAAAAAGGTGCTATTATTCTTCACGGCAATATTATGAGCACAAGGGATATAAAATTGTGACACCTGTTTTTTATGCTGATAAATATGGTGTCTATAAAAAGGAGTGATTCTATTGGACTGGAAAAAGGAAGCGAAGGATGAACTTCGCAATTATGAAAGGCTTAAAATGTCTTTGCAGAACATTAAGGACAGGATTCAGAGTATCGAAGAGCAGAAATTCAGTCTGAAATCTTCATCAGACGATACTCCCGTTCAGGGTGGCGGCAGCAAGCACGAGGACAAGCTGCTCAATCTCATAGTTGAACAGGAACGCCTGAAACATACATACAGGGCAAACAAACTCCGTGTTTCACTTGTTGAAAAAGGACTTGATGCTCTGAATGATATTGAATGCACGGTTATAACTGAATTTGCAAAGAATCGTCCCGGTGTGGCTGTTGAATTGATAGCGGATAAGACAGGCTATGAACGGGCTCAGATATACCGCATATATGATTCAGCTCTTTATAAGTTCACAATCGCTGAATACGGCATTTCTGAATTTTGATTTCATTTAAAAATGAGACAAACATGAGATGAAATTTGTGAAAATACCTGCTATAATAAAGACAGTGAAGGGTTGTTCATACCTCTTTACGATTGTTTTCATGATTTAATTCCTTAAACAAAGACATCGTCAGCAATGGCGGTGTTTTTGTGTTTTTTTATAATAAATTTAACGGTAGGTGGTGAAATGGCAAATGAAGATAATCTGATACCTTTTTCAGAACGAACAGAGAGCGAACAGAGAGAAATTCAATCAAAAGGCGGTAAAAAGTCGGGAGAATCAAGGCGGAAAAAGAAGAGCATGAAACAGGTTATGGATATGCTCCTTCAGATGCCTGCAAACACTATTGCCGACTATCAGTTTTTAGCCGATATGGGCATTGACCTGAATGAATTTTCCGAAACGGAAATAAACAATATGCTTGTTGTCAATGCTGCGCTTCTTGCTCAGGCAAAGACGGGAAACGTAAAGGCAATAAAAGAGCTCAGAAGTATTATTCAGGACGATGCGGCACTCAAGCATAAAATCAAGACCGATAATGCACGTCTTGACCTTGAACGGCAGAAAATTGAAACTCCCGTTCACGATGAAAAAGAATATACGGGTATTCCCGCCACACTTATTGCACCGACCTTTGCATCGGTGCTTTTTGATATAGAAAACAGGGAGCATCTTGAATATGTGTTCCCGGGCGGTCGAGGCAGTACGAAATCTTCATTTATTTCAATTGCTTTCATTGACCGTCTTATGAAAAACGATGAAATGCACGGCGTTGTTATGCGACAGGTCGGTGACACTCTGCGTTCATCCGTTTATCAGCAGATTCTGTGGGCGATTGAAGTGCTCGGACTTTCAGATGAGTTCAAGGCTACGGTCAGTCCGCTTGAAATAACGAGAATAAAGACGGGGCAGAAGATATATTTCCGTGGTGCTGATGACCCGGGTAAGATAAAGTCCATAAAAGTACCGTTCGGATATATCGGTGTTCTGTGGTTTGAAGAGCTTGACCAGTTCGCAGGTCCCGAAGCTGTCAGAAAGATTGAACAGTCTGTTATCCGTGGCGGTGACGAGGCTTACATCTTCAAGTCCTTTAATCCTCCGAAATCTGCACAGAACTGGGCAAATAAATATATTAAAATCCCGAAAGAAAACAGGCTCGTTACTGAAAGCACATATCTGACAGTACCGAAGCAGTGGCTCGGCAAACCCTTTCTTGATGAAGCAGAGTTTCTTAAGCAGGTCAATCCCACAGCCTATGAGAATGAGTATCTCGGTGTGGCAAACGGTACGGGCGGAAATGTATTTGACAATGTTTCAATCCGTAAAATCACGGATGATGAAGTCGGCAACTTCGACCGCCGTTACAGAGGTGTTGACTGGGGCTGGTTCCCCGACCCGTATCATTACATCTGCTGTCATTACGATGCTGCAAGGCTTCGTTTGTTTATCTTTGATGAATACAGATGTAACAAGAAATCAAACAAACAGACGGCCGCTGTGCTGAAATCAAAGGGTGTTACGGGCAACGACCTTATCATCTGTGACAGTGCCGAGGAAAAGTCCGTTTCCGATTATAAAAACGAAGGACTTCTGGCAATGGGTGCAAAGAAGCCGCCAGGCAGTGTTGATTACGGTATGAAATGGCTTCAGAGCCTTAACGAAATTGTTATTGATAATATCCGCTGTCCTTATGCGGCAGAGGAATTTTTAAATTACGAATATGACCGTGACAAGAACGGTGATGTTATTTCAGGCTATCCCGACAGAGATAACCACAGTATTGACAGCACACGCTATGCAATGAACAAGGTTATCCTTGGCGGCAGAATGTCGGTGCTTAAATAGGAAGTGAGAATAATGGAATTATCGCAGGTCAAAAAAATTATAAAGAACAGTGAAACAGAACTTGCCCTGCTTATCCGCCGTGCTGAAACGGCAAACAGATATTATGATACCGAGAATGATATTCTTTTTGATAAAAAGACCGAAGAGAAAGACCAGAATGAGAAATCTGCTCTCAGAAATGCGGACAACCGTGTATGTTCTTCATGGTATCCGCTGCTTGTTGACCAGAAGAATGCGTATATCTTCACTTATCCGCCCTTGTTCGATGTGGGCAGTATAAAGGCAAACAAGCAGATTAAATCCGTGCTCGGTGAAAAGTTTCAGAAAATATGTCAGAAGCTCTGTCTTGGTGCATCAAATGAAACGGTAGCCTGGATTCACTATTGGCAGGATAAGAACGGCAAATTCAGATACGGAGTGCTCTCAGGCACTCAGGTTGTTCCCGTAATATCAGATGACCTTGAAGAGGAACTTCTCGGTGTTCTGCGTGTTTACAAAAGAATTGAAGATGACGGATGTACTTATCTTGTTTATGAAATCTGGAATGATAAGCAGTGTGAGGCATACCATCGCAAAGAAAGTGAAACAATAGACAGTCTTTGTGCGTGTAATCTGTTTGAGATTATCGACACGCTTACAAATGAACGGGTACCCACAAATGTGTATTCCCATTCCTTTGGTGAAGTGCCGTTTGTTCCGTTTTATAACAATGCTGCTCATAAAAACGACCTTATGCGCATAAAGGGGCTTATTGATTGCTATGACAAGACCTTTAACGGTTTTATGAATGACCTTGAGGATATTCAGGAAGTGATAATGGTTCTGACGGGGTATTCGGGAACAAAGCTTGCCGATTTTATAGGTGACCTTAAAAAATACAAGGCAATCAAGCTTGACGATGCAGACAGCGGAAGCGTAAAAACGCTGAATATTGAAATTCCCGTTGAAGCAAGAAAGGAAATGCTTGAGCTGTGCAAAAAGGCAATTTTTATTGAAGGTCAGGGTGTTGACCCCGACCCACAGAATTTCGGCAATGCAAGTGGTGTTGCATTGGAGTTCCTATATTCTCTGCTTGAACTTAAAGCGGGCAATCTTCAGACAGAGTTTACAGAGGGTTTTGCAAAACTTGTAAGAGCAATCTGCAAGTTTTATAACATAAAAATCAAGGATGATACCGTTCAGCAGACATGGACCCGTAATGCAATCAGAAACGATAAAGAAAGTTCGGAAATTGTGAAAAACAGTGTAGGAACGGTTTCTGAAAAAACTCTTCTCAAAAATCATCCCCTTGTTGAGGATGCTGATGCGGAAATCACTCAGCTTCAGAAAGAAAGAAGTGTTGATGATGTTTATAGCGGTGCCTTTAAAACGGAAACTGATGACGGTGATGAAGAATGACATCTTCTGAATATTGGGCAGAACGGTTCAGACAGCTTGCCGAAACACAGCTTCTTTCCGATGAGGAACTTTTAAAGGAGATAGAGCAGCTTTATAAGCAGGCACAGACGGAAATCGAAAGCAAGATTGCCCGTTGGTATATGAAGTTTGCCGAAAATAATGAAATCTCAATGGCAGATGCAAAAAAACTTCTGAAAGCAGACGAGCTTGAGGAATTTAAGTGGACTGTTGAAGAGTACATAAAACACGGTGAAGAGAATATTGACGATGTATTCACAAAGCAACTTGTCAATGCTTCATCAAAGGTGCATATCAGCCGTTATGAGGCTCTTTTGACAGAGCTCAGGCAGACGGCAGAAAAGATAATGGGTACACAGACAAGCAAGCTCACAGAACATCTGAAAACGGCATACAGTGAGAATTATCTTCACACAGCCTTTGAAATTCAGAAGGGAACGGGTGTCGGCTCATATCTCGGCGGTGTTGATGAACGAAGTCTTGAACAGATTATCAAAAAGCCCTGGGCATCTGACGGAAGTAATTTCTCAGAAAGGATATGGAAAGACAGAAATTCCCTTGTTTCGGAGCTTGATATACAACTAAAAAGAAACATTGCTCTGGGAAAAGGACCCGATGAGGCGGTATCGGCAATTTCAAAAAGGTTTGAAACATCAAAAAGCAACGCATACCGTCTTGTTATGACTGAATCGGCGGCAATATCTGCAAAGGCAACAAAGCAGTGTTATGATGAACTTGAGGTTGAAGAGTTTGAAGTTCTTGAAACACTTGATGCACATACCTGTGAAATCTGCGGTGCAATGGACGGCAAGCACTTTCCGAAAAGTCAGTATGAAATAGGTGTCACTGTGCCGCCTTTTCATCCAAGGTGCAGAGGTACAACGGTTCCGTATTTTGACGATATGGAAGGCTACGGCGAGAGAATCGCAAGAGACCTTGAGGGGAACACATTCTATGTCCCTGCAGACACCACCTATGCGCAGTGGAAGCAGATACAGGATGATAAGTACGGCGCAGGTTCTGTTGACAAATCACGGCAAATGGCGTATAATAAGAGTGCAGATTTGAAGCAGTATGAGCAGTATAAAAATATACTTAAAGAGAACGCACCTATAGATTTTTCATCTTTCAGAAAAATAAAATATGAAGATGCTCAGCAATGGAAATATACAAAAGGACTTGTTGATTATCTTCGTAAATATCCAACGAGTGACAAGCGTTATTATGATGTTCAGCTAAAACTTGAATCACTTGGAATCAAAAAAGGTATCGTTTTACCGCCTGTTCAGAAACAGGCATATATACTTCCAAGCGGTAAGCATGACCCGTATCACATTATGCACAGAATGCTTGAGAGAAATATCACAGATGATAATCTTCGTGAGTATATGCATGATGCGAAAATTATGTTAGTGCAGTGGGGCGGTAAACGTCAAAGATTTGTAAGTGAAGCAGGAATGTGTGTTGTCACTAAAGACAATGACAAGTGGATTTTTAAAACTGCATGGACAAAAAACGATTATGATGAAGAAGCTGATAAAATTTTGGAGGCGATAAAAAATGCTGGATTATGAGAGTGACCATTACTGTCCTGCATATAAGAAGGTTATCTCTGCTGATTTATGTTATGATTCCTTGTGTTGTTTGACAGGCGAATTTAAAATATCATCAACAAAAGAACTTTCTGAAATAGAAGATATAGAATCGGCAAGAATTGCTTGCAAGGAATGCCCATACAGTGATTTAAGTGCAGGTTTATAATTAACCGTCCTTTATGTAAGGGCGGTATTTTTATACCCGATTTCGGGAGGTGAAGATATGAAGATAACCGAAAAAGTTAAAATCGGCGGTTATGTGTATGATGTTCAAAGACCTGAAGCACCGTTTCCGTCAGCATGTTGTACCACAGTATGTGACGGTGAACACAACTTTTCTCAGCAGCTTATAAAGGTTGCTTTTGCAGGTACGAAAGAATATCAGGACACAGTTTTTCTTCACGAAATATGTCATGCAATCGTTGCTGTGTATTGCAATGATGTCGGCAAAGACGAAGAAAGATTCGTTGAACAGTTTGCCAAGGGATTGTATCAGGTTGTTGCCGATAATCCCGAAATTTTCAAATAAATGATTCAAGCACTCTGTTTGGGGTGCTTTTTTCATATCAAAAATTACCGCCTGAACGGGCGGACAATAAATGCGTTCTTCGTAATACCGGGACTTGCCGGACTAAAAAGGACAACGAAAGGAGACACACAAAAATGTTGGATTGGTTAAAGACGATTTTAGGTGATACCTATACGGAGGATATTGATAAAAAAGTATCCGATGAAATAGGCAAGCAGTTTGTTTCAAGAACAGATTTCAACACTCTGAACGAAACAAAAAAGACCCTTGAAAACACCGTAGACACTCTTAAACAGCAGAACGGTGACAACGAGGCTCTGCAGAAAACCATCAAAGACCATGAGGACACCATCGCACAGCTTAAAAAGGATGCGGAAAACACAAAGAAGTATCACACTCTTGCAGATGAGCTTCGCACAAAGGGTGTTGTTGACCCCGACTACATCATTTTTAAAGCCGGCGGTGTTGACAAATTCACCTTTGACAAAGAGGGTAAGCCCGAAAATCTTGACGATGTTGTTAAGCCCTATAAAGAAAATGCGGCAATGGCTCATATCTTTTTGGCATCAAAACAGGATTACAACCCTGCCGGCGGTGGAAATCCTGTGAACAATCCCTTTGCAAAGGACACATACAACCTTACCGAACAGGGCAGGATGTTAAGAGAAAACCCCGCAGCGGCAAAAGCAATGGCTGAAGCTGCAGGAGTTAAGATTTAATAATTTAAGAAAAGGAGAAATTTTATGTCAACAAAACTTTCGGACGTTATTGTCCCTGAACTTTTTAACCCTTATGTGGTAAAGAGAACAATGGAGCTCTCGGCTCTTTTCAACAGCGGTATTGTTCAGAATAATGCTGAATTTGACCGTCTTGCTACAGAGGCAGCTCCCATTCACAACATGCCTTTCTTCGAAGACCTTACAGGTGATGCTGAGCCTGTATTTGAAGATGTAAAGCTTACAGCAGAAAAGATTACATCAAGCAAGGATGTTTCAACCACAATCCGCAGAGCGAAGA
>JAZOUN010000011.1:0-8067 GCA_045658165.1 Acutalibacteraceae bacterium | reverse complement strand
GAGCCTGAGCTGACTCGCCTACTACGTCCTTAGCAAGCTTAACTTCGATACCGAGGTACTTTGAAAGGCACTCTGCAACGGGAGCCATTGAGAATTCGGGGTTGAATTCACCCTTGGGTCTGCCAAGGTGTGAGCAAAGAATAACCTTTGCATTGTTTGCAAGAAGATATTTGATTGTGGGAAGAGAAGCAACAACTCTCTTATCACTTGTGATAACGCCGTTTTCCATCTTTACGTTGAAGTCGCAACGTACAAGAACCTTTTTGCCGGCAACCTGAATGTCTTCAATTGTCTTTTTGTTTAAAACGCTCATTTTGAAATCTCCTTTTATTTTAAAGAATTTTTTACATTTTGTCACAATATTTATTATATTATATTGTGAAAACTTTATCAATCAGCATTTCTGCCAAATCGAAAAACAATACGGAAAAATCTTTGTATATTTAATATACCCTATATAACCGCATTATAAATTTAGTATAGCAAAAATTTCCGTTGAATGCAAGAGAAAACAATAATTTGTCGGGCTTTTACAATTTACAATTTACAATGATTTGCAATAACCGCCTGTAGCGTTATAACTGCACAATTGTAAATTGTACATTATACATTGTTAATTGGCTCGACAAATTCTGATTTACAAAAACAGCCACCGCCGGAGCGATGACTGCAATATAATTATTCCATAAGTTCACTTACAAGACTGCAGAACTCTGCAGGATCTTCGATTGAAAGACCGCCGATGAGTCTTGCCTGCATATAAAGCAGTTTTGTGTACTTTTCGAGAGCATCGCCGTCAAGATCCCTGATTTTCTTTGCAACGGGATGTGCCGCATTGATTTCAAGCACTGTTTCAGCCTTGATCCCTTGTGCACCGGGCATTGCATTGAGAACTTTTTCCATTTCTGTTGAAAGCATACCTTCACTTGTAAGACATGAAACATGTTTTTTGAGTGAATTTGTAAACCTTACTTCCGTTACGCTTTCACCGAGAATATCTTTCATTTTTGCAAGCAGATCCTTAGCAGACTCATTCTCTTTTCTGAGTTCTTCTTTTTCCTCATCTGTATCAAGATCAAGCTTGTCTGCACAAACATTCACAAAATGCTTGTCGTCATATGTCATAAGCATCTGAATTGCAAATTCATCAACATTATCTGTAAAATAAAGGATTTCAAAGCCCTTATCCTTTACTGCCTCAACCTGAGGAAGCATGTCGATCTTGGCTTTTGTTTCACCGCAGGCATAGTATATCTTATCCTGAGAATCCTTCATTCTCTCAACATATTCAGCGAGTGTTGAAAGCTTATCTTCATATGAAGAAACAAACATTATAAGATCTTTAAGAACTTCTTTGTTTGCACCGTAATTTTCATAAACACCGAATTTAAGCTGCATACCGAATGATTTATAGAATTCTTCGTATGTTTCTCTGTCATTCTTAAGCATACTCTGAAGTTCGGATTTAATCTTTTTCTCAACAGTTTTTGCAATAAGTTTAAGCTGATAATCGTGCTGAAGAACTTCTCGTGAAATATTAAGAGACAAATCTGCAGAGTCCACAAGACCTTTCACAAAACCGAAATAATCGGGAAGAAGATCGGGACACTTATCCATAATAAGTACACCGTTTGAAAAAAGCTGAAGTCCCTTTTCGTAATTTTTTGAATAATAATCATAAGGTGCTCTCCTGGGGATAAAAATGAGTGCATCATATGTTGCCTGACCTTCCACTTTACTATGGATTACCTTTGCAGGTTTTTCAAAGTCAAAGAACTTATCCTGATAGAAAGAATTATACTCATCTGCTTCGATCTCATTCTTATTTTTTCTCCAGAGAGGAATCATGCTGTTGAGAGTTCTTGTTTCTGTAACTGTTTCATATTCGCCGTCCTTACCGTCAACAGGTTTTGATGTTTCAACATCCATCATGACAGGATAGCGGATATAATCAGAATATTTTCTTACAATTGCAGAAAGACGGTAAGTATCAAGATACTCAGAATATTTGTCTGCCTCTGTATCTTCTTTGATATAAAGAGTAATGACAGTACCGGGAATTTCTTTATCTGCTGTTTCAACAGTGTATCCTTCTGCGCCTTCGCTTACCCACAGATTTGCCTTTTCTTCACCAAAAGCACGGGAAAGAACAGTAACCTTATCACTGACCATAAATGCAGAATAAAAACCTACACCGAACTGACCGATGATTTCAACATCGCTCTTCTCTTCCATATCCTTTTTAAAATCAAGAGAACCGCTTTTTGCGATTGTACCGAGATTATTTTCAAGTTCATCTGCAGTCATACCACAGCCGTTATCTTCGATTGTAAGTGTGCGGTTATCCTTATCGGGAGTGATTTTAATTCTGAAATCGCCTTTTTCAAGACCGACAGAATTATCTGTAAGAGAACGGAAATAGAGCTTATCAATAGCATCACTTGCATTTGAAATAAGCTCACGAAGAAAGATCTCCTTATGTGTATAAATAGAATTAATCATCATATCAAGCAATTTTTTGGATTCTGCTTTAAATTGCTTTTTACTCATCAAAATCACCTTTAAAATAGTTATTTAGCACTCCATGACTTCGAGTGCTAAATATAGTATAGCTGTTTTTACGGTAAAGTCAACACTTTTTTAAAAAAATTCTTTTAATACAAGGTTTTTTGATGTATAATAAAATCACTTTGATTTAGGTTTTGTCATAAATGCAACCACCACACCGGACAGTAATGCCGCCATAACACCGGCAGAACACGCAGTCAGCGGCCCCGAAAGAGCACCGATAAGTCCCTGCTCATCCACGGCTTTTTTTGTTCCCTCAACAAGAGCGTAGCCGAACCCCGTAAGCGGAACTGTTGCTCCGGCACCGGCAAACTCCCTGACAGGTTCATAAAGACCGATTGCAGAAATTATTACACCTGCCACAACATATCCCACAAGGATTTTGCCCGGTGTGAGTTTTGTATTGTCAATAAGAAACTGACCTATCAGACAGATAAAACCGCCCACTGCAAAAGCTTTAAGAAATTCCAATTTTCAACACCTCAGATACAGTTTGTGCTGATGAAGCTTTTTTATACTAAAAAAACGGAGATGATTAAATGCTGATCTGCCCGATATGTTCAAAAAAATTAACAAAAAACAACTCTTTATACAGATGCGAAAATTCACATTGCTTTGATATTGCAAAAGAGGGCTATGTAAATCTTCTGACCGGAAAACACAAAGCAGGAGAACTGATCGGAGACAATAAGGAAATGGCTCGTGCAAGAAGAAATTTCCTCGAAAAAGGATATTACGATTTTCTTGCAGAAAAACTGTGCACATACATAAAGCCTGAAGACTGCCTTATGGATATTTCCTGCGGTGAAGGTTATTACACCGATTACATGAGAAGAAAAACAGATGCTAAGGTCTGCGCTTTTGACATTTCAAAAGAAATGATCCGTCTTGCAGCAAAAAAATACAAAGATGTGGAATTTTTTGTTGCCAACATTGCAAAAATCCCCATTGAAGATAACAGTATTGACGTTGCAGTGCAGATATGTGCTCCGTTTGCAGAAAAAGAATTCAGCAGAATTCTTAAAAAGGACGGTATTTTGCTCTCTGTAATACCTGGAAGAAAACATCTCTGGGGACTTAAAGAAATCCTTTACGAAACACCCTATGAAAATAACGAAGATACAACAATTTACGAACAGCTGAAAATAGCGGATTCGGTAACAATTTCATCATCTGCAACCGTGCAGGGAAACGATGACATTATGAACCTTTTTGCAATGACTCCGTATTATTACAAAACGGGAGAAAAAGACAAAAACAAGCTCGGAAATGCGCAGGTTCTTGAAACGGAATTTGAATTCATAATAAGAAAATTTGTAAAAGCATAAACACGGCAAAAGCACCCGTCAGTTCCGGTTGACGGGTGCTTTTGTGTTGGGTTGTAATTTACTTGGAAAGGTTTTTCAACAAACAAATGTCATTCACATTATCCTGAAAGAAAATCTGAAAATCAAAAAACAGCTTTGTATTTATATGTGTATAGCAAATCCGGTCAATCATTAATGCAAAACGCTTCCCCTTGTTTTTTATTTATGATGCTGAAATTATGCTGTTTTCTGCTGAGTCGATATTCTTTTTTCAATGCCTTGCATCTGTTTGTCTGTATTATATCCGCAATTTCTTAAAACAATCTTAATTGAACCTTAAATTTTTCTTGAATTTTTTAATGCTGATTGACAACAAATAAAATAGTTGCTATAATATTTTTATTAAAAATAAGGATAATATAATGAAAAAACTGTTATTTTTTATAATAATATCAATATTTCTGTGCACTCTGCCCTCCTGCTCCGGTGACGGCGGAAATGTTGTTATGGAAATCAACAGCACAACGCAGATCAATGATGAAATTTTTTCTTATTTCCTTAATGAATCATATTACGCACAGACAGCAGCTTCAGATACAGAACATATAGAAAGAGCTACTTCAGAATGTCTTAAGTATGCTGCCGTCAACACCCGTTTTTCCATGCTGGGAAAAACACTCTCACCACAGGAAAAAGCAGATGTATCAAAAGAAACAAATGCTTTATGGCGAATTTACGGTGATTATTATTCACAGATAGGCGTTTCAAAAGATACATTTTTCAAAATCAAGCAGTATGAATATTTCAAAGAAAATCTCCGTCTCTCACTTTATGACACAAACGGAAGTAATCCCATAAAAGAAGATTATATAAAACAATATTTCACGGCAAATTATGTAGGCATTAAATATTTCTACGAAGAACTTTACACGGTTATACCCGATGAAAAACTTCAGACAATGTCAGAATACGAAAGAACAGCCTACGAATCAGCAAAGAATGCGGCACAGCGCAGATACGAATACATCAGCTCGGTTGCAACATACGTAAACAGCTCTGTTTACAATATGGATGAAGCATTTATGGCTGTAACAGGTCAGGTTTCTGCAGACATCAGCGTTTCTGCAGATGTTGTCAGCAGAACAGGGTCTTCTTTCTCAGAAGAGTTTGTTGAAGCTGTTTTCAAGCAGGCTGTTGGCAGCGCATTCATCATAACAAATCCGGAAAGAAGTTATATTTATTTCATCGAGCGTGTTGACCTGCTCGACTCAAAATATGACTTCTACAGTAAATACAGAAACGATTGTTTAAAAGCTGTTTCAGAAAGCTTTTTTGTCAGCGAAATAAACACATGGATAAACTCATGCAAAGCTGTGAGACACTTATCTGAAGCAAAGCAGTGTCTCGAAACAATCAAAAATACTGACCGCAGCAGATATATCGGTACTGCTGACTACAAATTTTCAAGTTTTATTCCCAAGGAGGATATTTAATGAAACAAGTTCTTGCATTTGACTTTGGCGCATCAAGCGGCAGAGCCATCCTGGGCATTTTTGACGGTGAAAAAATCACACTTAAAGAAATTCACCGTTTCAGCAATGATCCCGTAAAAGTGGGACATACATTCTATTGGGATGTATTAAGACTTTTTCACGAAATAAAACAAGGCATTCTCAAAGCAAAACAGTACGGCAACATCGACAGCATAGGTATTGACACATGGGGTGTTGATTTCGGTCTGGTTGATAAAAAGGGTTATCTTCTTGAAAATCCCGTTCATTACCGTGACGAAAGAAATGTGGGCATGATAGACGAGGCCAGAAAGTACATGTCTAAAACAGAAATGTATGACAGAACAGGAATTCAGTTTATGGAATTCAACACTCTGTTCCAGCTTCTTTCAATCAGAAAAAACAGACCTGAACTTCTTGAAAGAGCAGACAGTCTTCTGTTTATGCCTGACCTTTTTACATATATGCTTACCAACAATAAGGTTTCTGAATATTCAATAGCAACAACATCTCAGATGGTAAATATTGATACTCAGAACTGGGATTATGAATTGCTTGACGCAATGAAAATTCCGAAGCATATTCTCTGCAAAATTGTTCCCTCAGGCGCAAAAGCAGGTTATCTCCGCCGTTCTTTACGTGAAGAACTTGGTCTTGATAAAATCCCTGTTATTTCAGTCTGCGGACACGACACACAGAGTGCAATCACAGCAATCCCCAGCGAAAGCAAGGATTTTGCATTCATCAGCAGCGGCACATGGAGCCTTTTCGGCACAGAGCTTGATGAACCAGTCGTAAACGAAAAAGCAAGAAAGCTTAACGTCACAAATGAAGGCGGTTACAACTACACAACAGCATTCCTTAAGAATATATGCGGTCTCTGGCTCATTCAGGAAAGCAGAAGACAGTGGATAAGAGAAGGCAAGGAATATTCCTATGCCGAACTTGAACAGGAAGCTTTAAAAGCAGAACCTTTCAAGTGTTTTATAGATCCCGATGCTCCTGATTTTGTTGCAATGGGTGATATGCCCGGCAGAGTGCGTGAATTCTGTCGCAAGACAGGTCAGTATGTACCTGAAACTGTGGGCGAAGTTATGAGATGTATCTACGAAAGCCTTGCAATGAAGTACAAATTCGTTCTTGCAGGTATCGAAGACTGCACAAACAAGAATTATGACCGTATCCACGTCATGGGCGGCGGCACAAAAGATACATTCCTTTGTGCAATGACTGCATCTGCATGTAACAGAACAGTTTATGCAGGTCCCATTGAAGCTACTGTTCTCGGCAATGTGGCTGTACAGCTTATGTCAACAGGTGACATCAAAGATATCGCAGAAGCAAGAAAAATCATTGCTAAGGGTGAAAATCTCAAAACTTACAACCCGGTTGATTCAGACAAATGGGAAGAAGCTTATAAGAATTTTGTTAAAATAGTAAAATAATACAGAATGAGCAATGAGAAATTAGTAATGAGTAATGACGGAAAGGGCTTCGCCCTTTGACCCATTATAATGTAAGTTACTTAAATTAAAAATCATGACAGATAATATTGTTTTTACAAAAAGCAAAAAATTTTCAATACGAATCATCAGACTATATTCTTATCTGAAAAACAATTTTCAGGAATATACTATGTCAAAGCAGTTATTAAGATGCGGAACAAGTATCGGTGCAAATATTGCAGAAGCCGAATACGCTATAAGTAAAAAAGATTTTCATTCCAAAATGCATATTGCATTGAAAGAATGCGCAGAAACAAAATATTGGCTTGAAATTCTTTATGAAACAGATTTTCTTACTTATTCACAGTTCAATTCTCTTAACTCTGATTGTCTTGATTTACTGAGATTGCTTATAGCAATAACCAAGAAATCAAAACCTGATGATATAAATTTTTGAGTAGGCACAATTTTATAATCAGGGTAAGGGGCAACGCCCCTTCATCCGTTACTCATTGCTCACTACTCATTGCTCATTATTTCAAAGTAATTTTAAGTGAACAATTTCACTTTATATAAAGAAAGGTTGATACAAATGGCAGAAAAAAGATTTGCAGGCGAATATCCCGTAATCGGTATCCGTCCTGTTATCGACGCAAGAAAAGGACCTCTTGATGTAAGAGGCTCACTTGAAGATCAGACAATGGAAATGGCTAAGGCTGCAGCTGACCTTTTCAGAAACAATCTGAAATACTCAAACGGTGAACCCGTTAAGGTTGTTGTTTCTGATTTCACAATCGGCAGAGTCGGTGAAACAGCTAAATGTGCTGAACAGTTCAAAAAAGCTGGCGTAGACATTACTCTTTCAGTTACTCCCTGCTGGTGCTACGGCAGTGAAACAATGGATATGGATCCAAACACAATCAAGGGTGTATGGGGCTTCAACGGTACAGAACGTCCCGGTGCAGTTTATCTTGCAGCTGTTCTCGCTTCTCACGCACAGAAAGGTCTTCCCGCATTCGGTATCTACGGCCACGAAGTTCAGAATATGGACGAATCAGCTCAGATTCCCTGCGACGTAAAAGAAACGCTCCTCCGTTTCGGCAGAGCTGCTGTTGCTGTTGCTACAATGAGAGGCAAGTCATACCTTCAGATCGGTTCTGTATGTATGGGTATCGGCGGTTCAATCATCGATCCTTCATTCATCGAAAGCTACCTTGGTATGAGAGTTGAATCTGT
>JAZOUN010000010.1:0-1735 GCA_045658165.1 Acutalibacteraceae bacterium | reverse complement strand
ATCGGAAATCTTTGACAAAATATCCTCGGGCACAACAGCTACAAGTTCATAATCTTCCCCTCCGTACAATACCGTATCCATATCGACATTTTTATTATGAGGAATCAATGACGAATCTATTTTAATTTTCACACTACTCGCCTTTGCTATCTGACAAAGAACATCCGCAAGACCGTCTGATGAGTCCATCATAGCATAATCTGCGGATATATTCTGTGCTATTTGTTTTGAAAATTCAATTCTTGCTTCAGGCATTAAGTGTTTTTTTATAAAAAATTCCTTTTCTTGCGGATTTTTAATTTCTGAATTTAAAATTTTTAATCCCATTGCACTATTGCCATGCTCTCCTGATACAATCACTTTATAACCGATTTTTGCATTCGAGCGGGAAGAAATTCTTCTGGCTTTTGTTGAACCGATTGCACTTACAGATATAAACAATTTATCAGAACCTGTAATATCACCACCGACAATTTTTACATCTTTTGATGCATCTTTTGCACCTCTATAGAATTCTGAAACAAAATTTTCATCAACATACTCCGGTATTGAAAGAGCAATTGTTAAATATTTGGGTTCAGCTCCCGATGCACAAATATCACTGATATTTACCATAACGGATTTCCAACCGAGCTGATAAGCTGATGTATATCTCAAAGAAAAATGAACATTCTCAACAAGACTGTCTTGAGAAACTACAATTCCAATATCTTTAAGACAGGCACAATCATCCCCAATATATTCTGATCCGACTATGTCTTTTATAATATTTATCAGTTCTTTTTCTTTCATTATGCATCAATATCGATTAGTGTAATAAATTCCTGAACCAGTGCCGAATTCCACTTTTTACCAGCATCCTGTTTTATAACTTCAACAGCTTGTTTTGGTGTCAATTCAGCTCTGTATGTTCTTGGCTCAATTAGTGCAAAATAAGCATCTACAATTAATACTATCTGAGATGTCATAGGAATTTCTTCTTTTGAAATTTGTGAAGGATAACCGGTTCCATCCCAGTTTTCATGGTGATGTTCTATAATAGGAATAACATCCTGTATTGCAGTAATCGGTTTTAAAATTTCACGAGCAGCAATAATTGGGTGTTCTTTAATATGATTGCGTTCTTCTTCAGTAAGCGGAGTTGATTTTTGTAAAAGTTCCTGAGGTATCATTAAGTTTCCGATATCATATAAGAGTATTGCAATTCTTAAATTATCAATATCGTCTTTCGATAAATCAAAACGTTTTGCAAGACTAACCGCAAGCTGCAATTTTGATTTTATAACCCCATTATGATGCAAAGGATTATATATCTGAGTCAGCATATCCGCAACAGAAAACAGTGCATCTTTTGAAACATTCTGTTCTGCTGTTTGAAGTCTTTTCTTCAAGTCTGTTGCCAGTTCTTGTTTTATCGGAATATTGTGTTTTGATAATATATCAATAAATGTATCAATTGCAATTTCCTGCCAGCTTGTTTCACTTATAGGTTTAGCAAGTGTAACTTGATTTCTGCCGTTACGTTTTGATTGATACATTGCCTGATCAGTCAACTCAATAATGTCTTCAATACTATCAGAATGCTCTAAAAATGTGGCAACGCCGATACTTGCGGTTACATGCCCTATAGTATCGAGCTCTACTGATTCTAATGCTTTTCTGATTCTTTCCGCTGCAATCATTGCACCGTTGGAATCTACACCGGGAAGAATTACATTAAACTCCTCTCCGCCCA
>JAZOUN010000009.1:0-7935 GCA_045658165.1 Acutalibacteraceae bacterium | reverse complement strand
TTCCAGATGAACCACTGATGGGGGAACCACACATTCCCGTTCCAGTAGCCGTTGACCATGAAATAACCTGCAGTCATATCAACAGCACTGATTCCGTAAGGAGAAAGCATTTCTTTTTCACTCCTGAGATGTGAAAGAATTGCATTTTTCTGCTCTTCATTGCATACACCTGCAATGATAGGATAAATACCGTCAAGACCTTTGTTCTGATTTTCCCCGTCCTCAGTGAGCATAAATCCTGTTGGATTATAGTCTTTATCATGAAGAACATAGCTGTAGTAACCGCTGTCCTTATCCCATGAATATTTATTGAGTGCTTCGGTGATTCGGGCAATATCCTCTTCGTAAGTTCTGACATCATCCTCAAGACCGAGTTTTTTTGCAACCATCTTAAGAATTTTTCCGCAACGGACAAGCTGAGATGAAGACAGCACGGGTGCTGTTGTATCTCTTATATTTCTGTCCATCATTGCAACCTGAGCAGGATAATCATCCATACCGCTTGTTGAATAGAAATAGTCGTATGTTGTTGTAAGTCCGCTTTTAAGTTTTGCGGTTGTGGAGCCTCTGACTTTACCTGCAAGGAAATCATAATAAAGTTTAAGACGGGGGTAAAGTTCCTTCATTTCTGATTTATCGTTCTTCTGCTGCATTTTTTCAAAGAACTGATACATCTGAACGGGAACGGGTGAACCGTGATGAAGAAATGCAAAATCAGGGTTGTTTTCATCACTCAGATACAGATCGAGGCTGTAATCTGAAAAATGAGGTGCGTAATCATTGAGACCGAGACCGATAAAACCTGAATCCCATGTATAAAGGCAGTCCCAACGCTTACCGGGTGTATGATGAATTATATACTCACCGTGATTATATATGGGGTAAACTGCATTTGTAAGAACGGTTGATCTTAATATATTGCATGAAAGCTCGTATTTTTTGCCATCTGAATTGAGTTCGATTGCTTCGCTGTGTGCAAGTTTTTCTGCAAATATCTTTTCATACTCCTGAGCTGAAAGATAATCAGTTGCACCGTTTGAAAGAACTGCATATTCAACATGAGTTGTCTGCGGTTCAACAAAAAGAGTGTGAACTATAGCATTATGGAAAAATCCGTCGTCACTGTGTTTTCTTGCAAAAGCACCTGTAAAACTCTCGGTCACATCGTCAAAAGTAACGTCAGAATTTGAAAGACGTGCAGTCATACAGTCTTCAAGAGCACCTGTTTCAATTTCTCTGTAACGGGTATTATCATTGAATGTACGAAGAATGAATTCACCCTGAACATTATTGTATTTACAAACAGAAATATATCCGTTTTCACATTTTTCAGTGCTGATCTGAGGCATGAAATCATAAGATGTCATTTCGGCAACGATTTTTTCAGCATCCTCATTTTCTGTTATGCAGAAGAAATCGAATTCAGCAGCACCTGTACCCTCTGAAATAAGTGTAAAATCAAAATCACCTTTGCTGATTTTTCCCAGAGGAACAAATTTCATTGCAAGGTCATCCGCAGGGGCAAATTCAACCTTTATATCATTGAGCATAAATGTTGCGGTGTTCTTGCTGTTCACAAGATTCACACCAACCATTTTTCCCTGCTGATAATGGATGTCACTTGTTCTGTAACGGATTGCAAGAACTGCATTTTCATAATCATTTTCACATTTTATTGTAAAACTTGCGTTATCGCCCTTTACTGCACCGAAAGGAGGCAGATATCTGTGGGGCATATGCCACTTTCCTGCTCTGTCACCAAGACCGAACCCGTCAACAAAAGTATTGTCTGCAAATTCGCCTTTTTTGAAGCTGTCTGCATTCTGTTCATCCCAGGGACGTTTTTCGACATAGTCATAAGTATTATAATCAAGAGCCTTTTTGTATTCGCACTTTTCGGGAAGAGTAAGTCTGCAGTATGCAGGATATGGATATTCAACAGAACTGAAGAAATTCACAAGGCAGTTCTGAATAAGATCAGAATTATTGACAATCTCAGTTCTTACAAGAGTACTTTCATCCGAAAGGCGCACATAAGAAACTTCTGCATAGACCTTGTCTTTCCATTCAAGGTCGTGACGGTATGTGATAAGTGAATAGTCACCTGTACAACGCCAGGGATGACAGCCTGACGGAAGTGTGACATTCAGAACTTTTATATCTCCGCCGAAAATTGCAGGAACAGTTGTAAAGTCAAAACGGACACCCTTTGCAAAGTCGTGGTCTGCAATTCGTGATATGCCCATATATTTTTTGCCGTAAGGTCCCCATACGGGAAATGCAGAAGAATACTTCATAATTTAACTCCTACTGATGTTTTTTACAATTTTACCACACATTCAGTCTGCGTTCAAGTATGCAATCATATAAATAATATTATTGACTTGCCATTTTGTTTATGATAAACTAAATTCAGCACAATAAAGTGTATTTTTTGTGATATTTTTTAAAGCAGGTGGTTCAAAATGACAAAAAAGATTATTGCTGTTTTTCTCTCTGCAATTATGCTTATTACCGTCATTATTCCGGTTTCGGCAGCCGAAAAGCAGAAAAACTACATAATCGACAATCCGTATGAAGATATTGACTGGGATTCCTGGGGCAGTTACAAAACACAGCTTCATTCCCACACAAATGCAAGTGACGGATTTCTTGAAATACACGAATACGTACAGCAGCACTACGATGCTGATTATGATATTGTCGCACTTACCGACCACGGCACAATAAACAAGGGCTGGAATGTTTCTCCCGAACTTGTTCCTATAATGAGACTCATAAAATATGAGCGTTCACAGATGAAACCCGTTGACCCTCTTACCGAGGAAGAATATGAATCATACCTTACAGGTTCAGCTGCATCAGAAACAAGAACTCACGAAAACGGTATGCTTGATGTTCCCAAGGGTATAGAGCTTAACATGGCAACACCCGTTGCAGACTGTCATCTTACAGGATACTTCTCAGATTACGGTCAGGGACTTGCAGGTGTTTTCGGTGACTACGAAACCCCCTCTGCAGGTGTTATGGAAGACGGCGGAATTTCTTTCCTCTCTCATGTGGGCGAATATGTATACACAGACAAGGATTCTGCAGACCATGTGGGGCAGAAAGTTGACGACTACTACGCAAACAAATTTGCAAGACTGTTCATTGACTATCAGGGTTCCTCTCTCGGCATGGGTATAAACAGTGCAACAGACGCACACACCCGCTGTGACAGAATTCTTTACGACCAGGTACTTCAGAAGACAATCCCCAACGGTGTTGTGCCATGGTGTAACACATTTGCAGATTCTCACAATGAAACATCAATAAATGATGCTTACACATGGACATGGATGGAAAACTTCACAATGGAAGAATTCCGCGAAAGCCTTGAAAAAGGTCAGTTTTTCTCAGTTTCTCACTATTCGAATGGTGTCGAGCTCAATGGCATGGAAGAAATGCCCGGTTTTATCGAGCAGAAGGTCTATGATGAAGAATTATGGCGTCTTGACAACACACCTAATGTAACAAGACTCACAGTTGATCAGGAAAATGACACAATCACCGTTGAAGGCGAAAATTTCAACCTTATCACATGGGTTTCTGACGGAAACGTAATCTTAAGAGAAAAAATCACTGACGGCAAGGCAACACTTGACCTTCACAATACCGAAAAATTCCTTGCAGAGCCAAATCTTTATGTAAGATTCTATCTCTCAGGTGAAAACGGAATCTGCTATTCACAGCCTATGGTATTAAATGTTGAAGGTGAGGAATTTGCCCCCGTTGATGTACCTGAAACAAAGGATATTTCAACAATGCTTCGAAAACTCGTAACAATCATTGATGATATTTTCTTTAAATACAATCCCGTCATCTGGGCTTTCAAGTATTTTGCGCTCGGATACAATCCAATTGACAGAATTAATTGAACAAATAAAAGTATCAGAAAAATACAGTTGTTTTTGCAGCTGTATTTTTTTATTTTTTCAGCAGATAATATCCATGGTGATTATTATGAATTCAATCTGGCAGAAAACAACAACACTCCCCTCATTTCCAAAACTGAACAAAAACATCAAAACAGATGTTCTTATTATAGGCGGAGGAATAGCAGGTATTCTTACTGCATATTTTCTCAAAGAAAACGGTGTGGATTGCATACTTGTGGAGAAGAACACAATCTGTTCAGGCAACACTGAAAGAACAACTGCAAAAATCACAAGCCAGCACGGCCTGATTTATGATAAACTTCTCAGAAATGCAGGCAAAGAAAAAGCGCAGCTGTATCTTTCTGCAAATGAAAAAGCTGTTGAAAAATATAGAGAATTATGCCAAAATATCGATTGCAATTTTGAAGAAAAAGACAATTTTGTTTACAGCACCGAAGACATACAAAAAATCAACAACGAATTGCTTGCCCTTGAAAAAATAGGTTATAATGCCGTTTTTTCAGACACGCTTCCCATTCCCGTAAAAATAAAAGGTGCTGTATGTTTCAGAAATCAGGCTCAGTTCAATCCATTAAAATTTTTATCACACATTTCAGAAAATCTCGAAATTTACGAAAATACATTTATCCGTGAAATCTCAGGACATACCGCAAAAACGAAAAATGCGGAAATAAAAGCAAAAAAAATAATAATCACAACACACTTCCCTTTTATAAACACACACGGACTGTATCCCTTAAAATTATATCAGCATCGTTCATATGTGATTGCTCTTGAAAATGCAGGAAATGTAAACGGTATGTATGTTGACGAAAGAAAAACAGGTTTGTCTTTCAGAAATTACGGGGATTATCTTCTGCTCGGCGGTGGCGACCACAGAACAGGAAAAAAAGGCGGGAACTGGAAAGAACTTCGCGATTTTGCTGCAGAAAATTACAAAAATTCAAAAGAAGTCGCTTACTGGGCAGCTCAGGACTGCATGACACTTGACAACATCCCTTATATAGGTCATTATTCAAAAAACACACCGGACATGTTTATTGCAACGGGTTTCAACAAGTGGGGCATGACCGGTGCAATGGTTTCTGCAATGATTCTTGCTGATATGATAATTGAAAAACACAATGATTTTGCAGAAGTCTTTAATCCGTCAAGAAATATGATTAAGCCCCAGCTTTTTATAAACTGCTTTGAATCTGCAATCAATCTGCTGACACCAACAACGAAAAGATGCCCTCATCTCGGCTGTGCATTAAAATGGAACAGTGCCGAGCATTCATGGGATTGTCCCTGCCACGGTTCAAGATTCTCCGGAGATGGTACAATTCTTGACAACCCGTCAAACAAAAAACTGTAGTCCGTAATTTTGCGAAAAACAATATTATAAAAATACACAAAATTACATTTTCTGAATCATATTTTTTATTTAAACTATTGTAACATCTGAAGCAATATGATATTATTTATATAAAAAGGGGGAATTGTATTGGCTGAGAAACAAACGGATACCCAAAGTTATACAGATGAAAACCTTGGGTATGTCTACGAAAACAGACGGTACGTAGGCAAGAAAGAAACAATGGGTTTTGTGTTATGGGATGCAGCACAGAGCCTTAATATTAATACATACTCAGGTCGATTTATTACAAACATTGTAAAAATTGATCTGGGATATCAGACAATCGCAAAATCAATCAACAGCATATGGGATATCATAAACGATATCTTCACTGCAGCAATTGTTGAAAAAACACGAACAAGATGGGGCAAGTTCAGACCTTATCTTATGGGACTTGCAATCCCCGGCTGTATTGCAACACTGCTTTACTGGTTTATGCCCATCATATTCGCAGGTCACCCTGCAATGTCACTGAGTAAATTCATATTCTACATTTCACTTGAAATTCTCAGAGAAGGCGTCGGCACATTCCAGTCAATTTCAAGAACAGGTATGATGGCAACAATAACGCCCCACCCTGTTGACCGAACGAGACTTATAACCGTTGCAAACTTTGCCTCGGGCTTCTTCGGTGAAAAAGTTCCCGAACACGCAATGACAATTCTGCTTGACCTTATTGACAACAGAGTTTTCAAAAACGGTTCATCAATCGAAAAGCAGCTTATGGGTGCATTCGTCGGCATGGGTGCAGCAACAACACTCATCTCCAGCGGCATGTCATTCTGGTACTTCGCAAACTCAAAGGAAAGAGTTATGCAGTCAGTACAGACACCCAGTGTAAGAGATTCACTCAAATCAATCATAAACAACAAACCCGTTCTTCTTATGACGCTGTCCGATTTCCTTGCAGGTTTCGGCATTTCCGGTAGCAAACAGGACTACTACATAGATGTTCTTCATTTTGCATCCATGACACTTGTTGCAGGTCTTCCCGCTGCACCTCTGTCACCCATTTCATACTCTTTCGTTCCCTGGTTCAGACGCAAATTCTCAAGCCGATTCCTTTACATTGTAAGCCGTAACATTTCAAACTTCCTTCATGTTTTTGTGTTCATATTCGGCTGTATCGGCATGGACTGGAAGACATACAAGGGCGGTCTTTACAGAAGTAAACTTGCGATGTTCTTCATCATGGCAACATGGGAAATCATCTGGACTTGTTTCTACGGTCTTATGCAGGTTATCGGAACAGAACTTTACAACGAATCAATGGACTACTGCGAATGGAAAAACGGTTACAGAACAGAAGCCATGACATCCGTTGCAAAGGGACTTGCGGCAAAGGTTTCAACATCGGTAAGCGGTGTTATCACCACTGCACTCAAAAAAGTTGTCGGCTACGACCAGAGTGCTTATACAAACGGCACAGAACAGCCTGATAAAGTTAAATTCTATCTGTTCGCAATGTTCACAATCATTCCCACACTTACAGGTTCATTCGGAATTATCCCCATGCTTTTCTATGATCTTCACGGTAAGAAAAAAGAAATGATGTACGCAGAACTTCTCGCAAGAAGAAAAGACAAATCTGTGGCAGCTTCTGAGGGTGACCTTGAATCCGTTAAGGCAATGGAAGAAAAACTCAAAGCCATCCGCGACGGTATAGACAGATAAACAAAATAACACAAGGGGATTCCTGCAAAGCTGAGACTTTCAGGAATCCCCTTTTTGAATACATTTTTTTATTTTGAAAACCTTTGTGCATAAGCGCATCTTCTGCACAGGTCCTCGGTTGCTTTTCTGCAGCTGAATCCGTCAACCATTGCCGTAGCACGGTCAGAAGACAGAATATCCCGTACATTTTCTTTAAAAATATTGCCGAGATTTATAACACCGTCGCTGTCAAGACAGCAGGGCACAACGGTGCCGTCACAAAGAATGCCGAAATGGTCACGAAGACCGTAACAAAAGACTTCATTCCCCTGAATCTGAGCATCCTTGTCGGGCCAGCCGAAACGGTCCCCCCACTCAAGGAACATTTTATTCCTTATTCTGTAGCCCTTGGAATTCTCAGTCCATTCATCTGAAAAACGTGATTTCAGATATTTTATAACGCTGTCGTTCATGTTGTCTTCGGTGCCGTTGTTCCAGAGTCTGAAAACAATTATCACACCTTCAAGGTTTGCTTCATCTGCAAAATCAGAAACGGTTTTCATATATTTTTCAAAGTCTTCGTCACTGCCGTTTTCAAAACTGTGAACGGAAATACTGACTTTGTGAAGCCCTGCATCAAGAATTTCTCTGCCTCTTTTTGCAAGAAGAGTACCGTTTGTTGTAAGAACAGACCTGAATCCACTGTCTGCCGACATACGAAGAAAATCGGGCAGCTCAGGATGTGTAAGAGGCTCCCCCATAAGGTGATAATAAACATACTCCGTCACACCGCTGAGTTTATCAAGAATACAGCTGAATTCATCCGGAGTCATTCGTCGGTTTTCCCTTGAATGACCGTGACAAAAGGAACAGTTCATATTGCATATATTCGTAATTTCCACATAAACACGAGAATACATAACAAAAAATCCTTAAATAAAA
>JAZOUN010000008.1:0-45942 GCA_045658165.1 Acutalibacteraceae bacterium | reverse complement strand
GAAACAACAACATGGGTTCCCGAAACAACAACATGGGCTCCCGAAACAACAACATGGGTTCCCGTAACAACAACATGGGTTCCCGAAACAACAACATGGGTTCCCGAAACAACAACATGGGTTCCCGAAACAACAACAGGTCATACCGGAGGAGGCCTTAATCCATATCCGGGTGTAGAGATAAATATATATAACTTCACGGTTATTATAGGCTCCGATATGAAACCTGATGATTTCAGAAATAATGTTTATAATAACATTATCATCATCTTGACCCCCAACGGAAAAGTTTTGGATAACACATCGTTTATCGGTACAGGTTGCATAATATGTGTTTGCGATTCAAAGGGTAACAGTCTGTTCCAATATGAAACTTCTGTCAGATTTGACATCAACAGTGACGGTATAATTACAGCTGCAGACGCCCGAATGGCATTGAGAGCTGCAGCAACTCTCGACACACTCGACGGTGTTTATGCAATTGCTGCCGATGCAAATGACGACGGAGAAATAACAGCCTCCGACGCACGAAGCATTTTGCGCAAATCTGCAGGTATATAACCAACTTATTTCATAGGATATTTTATAATGTTGACAGAAAATAACACTGGAATAGTTTATCAAAACAGTTAATCATTTTCCTTACAACAAATTTTCAGCTCTCACATTTTTTGTGGGAGCTGTTTATTTTTTTGCATGGTTGTGATAAAATAATAAAATAAAACAGTTATTCAGCACAGGCAAAAAAGGAGAAAATTTATGGCATGGTATGACGAAGCTGTATTTTATCATATATATCCGTTAGGACTGACCGGTGCACCGAAACAGAACACTTACGAATCCCCTGTACACCGATTAAACGCATTATTACCATGGATTTCTCATATAAGAGAAATCGGATGCAATGCAATTTACATCGGACCTCTTTTTGAATCTGTCGGTCACGGATACGAAACAACTGACTACAAAAAGCTCGATTCCAGACTCGGCACAAACGAAGACCTTACGAATTTTGTGGCAGAGTGTCACATACAGGGTATAAGAGTTATTCTTGACGGTGTATTCAACCACACAGGCAGAGATTTTTTTGCATTTCAGGACATAAAGACAAACAGAGAGAATTCTCGCTATAAAGACTGGTATTGCAATGTAAACTTCCGGGACAACAACTCATTCGGTGACGGCTTTTCTTATGCAAACTGGGGTAGTTATGACCTTCTTGCAAAGCTGAATCAGCACAATCCCGAAGTCAGAGATTACATCTGTGATGTTATCCGTTTCTGGGTAAAAGAATTTGACATCGACGGAATCCGCCTTGATGCTGCAGATGTCATGGATTTTAACTATATGACAGCACTGCGTAATGTGGCAAATGAAGTGAAACCTGATTTCTGGCTTATGGGTGAAGTTATTCACGGTAATTATTCCCGTTGGGCAAATGACGGCACACTCCATTCCGTAACAAACTATATGCTTCATAAAGCTTTTTATTCTGCGCACAATGACCGCAATTATTTTGAAATTGCTCACACAATTCAGTATGTAAACGGTATGACGGGTAACAATCTCAAGCTGTATACATTTGTTGATAACCACGATGTTGAACGAATATATACAAAACTTAACAACAAAGCCCATTTCATCCCTGTACACATCATGCTTTACACATTGCCCGGTATTCCGTCTATCTATTACGGTTCGGAATTCGGCATTGAGGGCAGAAAAGAGCGTCATTCTGATGATTCCCTGCGTCCTGCACTCAATATTGACGATTATAAAACTTGTGTCAGAACAAATCCGCTTACAGGACTTATTGCAGCTCTCGGCAGAATCAGACAGAACACTCCTGCTTTGTGTTACGGTGATTACAAGCAGCTTGAACTGCGGAATACTCATTTTGCATATTCAAGAACACTTAACGGTAAAAGCGTGATTATTGCCGTCAACAACGCAGACTCTCCTGCGACAATGAGTCTTCCTGCAGGAAGTTCAGAAAGCTATTCAGATGCTATCAGCGGAGAAAAAGTAACAGCGAAAGACGGACGTATAGAAATTACCGTACCCGGCAACTACGGTGCAATATGGATCCCCTCAGATATGAGCTGTGAGCGCATACAGCCCATTAAGACGATTGAAACAAAGAAAGTTAATGTGACGGAAAAAGCTTCTGAAATACCCGTTAAAACGGAAAAATCAGAAGCTTCTGAAAATATATCAACTGAAGAGAAAAAGACCGCAAAAGCAATTACAATTCCCGACAAACCTTATGAAGAAATGACCATTGAGGAACTGCAGGAAGCAATTCTTGAAAAAATGAGCAAAAACGGTCCCGTAACAGAATACATGCTCAGAACAGTACGCGAAAATACTCACCACGGTTCATTGCTTAACTGGGTAAAAAGTTTCAACCGATGAAAAAATTCATTATTATAACAGAGGCTCTGTCTTATGATTATACTTATAACCGGTGCATCCCATACGGGTAAAACCGCTCTTGCACAGAAACTGCTGCAAAAACACAAATTCCCTTACCTGTCAATCGACCATCTTAAAATGGGACTTATCAGAAGCGGCAACACACAGCTCACACCCTTGAGTGATGATGATTCACTGACAGCATATTTATGGCCGATTGTCAGAGAAATGATAAAAACAGCCATCGAAAACAATCAGAATCTGATAGTCGAAGGCTGTTATATCCCCTTTGACTGGTCAGGTGATTTTGATAAAAATTATTTAAAGCACATCCGATACATCTGCCTTGTGCTCAGTGAAAATTACATCAGAAATCACTTTGACGATATAAAAAAATTTGCAAACGTAATCGAAAACCGTCTTGATGACAGTGATTGCACCGAGGAAAGTCTGATTGCAGACAATGCACATTTCCATAAATGTGCCGTGCTTCATAATCTCCACTGTCTTGTCATTGACGATGACTACCAAAACGAAACCGAGCTGATTGATTTATGAATAAAATAACATTAAAAGATGCAGTATACGGCCTTGCAATTGCTGATGCGGTGAGTGTACCCTACGAATTCAACGAACGGGGAACATTCAATGCAACAGACATGACAGGTTACGGCACTTACAATCAGGTTCCCGGCACCTGGTCAGATGATACAAGCATGACAATTGCAACCTGTTACAGTATAAAAACAAAAAACGGTATTGATACGCAGGATTTGTTGTTTCAGTTCAGAAAATGGATGAATGATGCTCATTTTACTCCGCACGGCAATACATTTGATATCGGCAACACAACATCTGTTGCGCTCAGTCAAGGTTTTGGTTGTTCTGATGAATATTCCAACGGTAACGGCTCGCTTATGAGAATCATTCCCCTGGCTTTTTTACCTGAAGTCTCAGATGATGAAATCATAAAAGTATCTTCTGTCACCCATGCGCATCCGATTTCAACCGAGGCTTGTGTTCTGTATGTAAAAATTGCAAAATCACTTCTTCAGGGAATGAACATAACCGATGCAGTAAAAATGAACGTACCCGAAGATTCATTTTATAAAAAGCTCAGAACAATCAGCAGCTGTAATGAATGTGATATCAGGAGTTCCGGATATGTAGTCCACTCTTTTGAGGCTGCAATCTGGTGTCTTGCAAATACGGACAATTACAGAGACTGCGTACTTAAAGCGGTAAACCTGGGCAGTGATACAGATACCGTTGCTGCAATAGCAGGTGCACTGGCAGGTATTATTTACGGTTACGACGGAATCCCCGACAAATGGATAGACACTCTCTGCAGTAAAGAAATAATTGATAAATGTCTGTTTTAATAAAAAAGGAGCTGTAATAAACTTTTCGTTTTTTTACAGCCCTTTTCTTTTTAATTGTCAGTCATGTTACCGTCAGATGCTGTTCTTGTAAGGACTTCGCGTTCTCTGAACAAAAGTGAAACGCACCAAATACCTGCAAGAGCAATTACTGTATAGATAATTCGGCTTAATATTGCATCCTGACCGCCAAAAAGCCATGAAACTATATCAAACTGAAAAAGTCCTATCGCGCCCCAGTTTACGGCTCCGACTATTACAAGAACGAGAGATATTCTGTCAAGCATATGCTTTCAACTCCTTATTCAAATCTCGTATATAGTATTATCACAATTTTTTCAGTTATGAATCATCAGATTATGTAATTTTTTCAATTGACTTTTTTGTAAATTTTCTGTAAAATATAAAACTGTATTTTTAAACAACAGAGGCACTGAAATGAGAATTTTCGAAAAATCACAAAAATTAAATAATGTATGTTATGACATCCGCGGTCCCGTTATGGAAGAAGCAGACAAAATGGAAGCCCTGGGTGAAACAATTTTAAAACTCAACATAGGCAATCCCGCTTACTTCGGATTTGAAGCACCTGCAAACATCAAAAATCTGATGGAACAGAATCTTTCAAAAAGCGAAGGATATTCAAACTCAAAAGGTATTATTGCAGCGAGAGAAGCTATTGTAAGATATTGCAAAAAGAAAAACATACCCAATGTAACAGTAAATGATGTTTACACAGGAAACGGTGTTAGTGAGCTTATTACAATGAGTATGCAGGGGCTTCTTAACAACGGAGACGAGATTCTTGTTCCCGCTCCCGACTACCCCTTGTGGACTGCTTCGGTAACTCTTGCAGGAGGAACTGCAGTTCATTACATCTGTGACGAAAAATCAAACTGGTATCCCGACATTGAGGATATGGAGAAAAAAATCAATTCAAGAACAAAAGGTATTGTAGTCATTAACCCCAACAATCCTACAGGTATGCTCTACCCTCGTGAAGTTCTCGAGCAGATTGTAAATCTTGCAAGAAAATATGACCTTATACTTTTCGCAGACGAAATTTATGACCGTCTTGTAATGGATGATAAAGAACATGTTGCCCTTGCATCTCTGGCTCCTGACCTACTCACACTTTGTTTCAACGGTCTTTCAAAATCACATCTTATTGCAGGTTACCGTTGCGGTTGGTTGTGTCTTGCAGGTGATAAATCAAAAGCAAAAGGTTATATTGAAGGTCTTAATCTTCTTTCCTCAATGCGTCTTTGTTCAAATGTTCCTGCACAGGCTGTTATTCCCACTGCGCTGGACGATGCAAATGAAGCAGAATCCATTATCAAACCCGACGGAAGAATTTACGAGCAGAGAGAACTTGTGTGGAAAAGACTTAATGCAATTCCCGGTATTTCAGCTGTAAAACCCGACGCTGCATTTTATGTATTTCCTAAAATGGACGAAAAATTCGCAATAAAAGACGATGAACAATTTGCACTCGATTTCCTGAAAGAGGAAAAAATTCTTATAACTCACGGAAAAGGATTCCACTGGGAAACACCCGACCATTTCAGAGTTGTATATCTTCCCGAAATTAATATTCTTGAAGAAGCTTGCAACAGAATGGAAAGATTTTTCAATTCATACAAACAAGTTTAATAGATTAAAAAAACAAAAAAAATCACCGATTTGCTCTCGCGAATCGGTGATTTATTATATCATATTACTGATAATTCATTTCGATCATATCAAGGCATGATTTTCTTACCCAGTTTTCGATCATTTCTTTTCTTGCAATTGCATCTTCGCCGAACTGCTTTTCGAATTCAGTCTGTTCTGCTTCCCAATCTTCTTCAATAAGATCTGAAAGGATTGTTTCGTACCAGTTGGGATATTCATGTCCGCCTACATAGTACATAACATGGTAGCCGTATTCTGTTTCAACGATACCTGTTGAACCGGGAACTCTTTCTTCACCTGCGTATTCGCCTTCAGCAAAAGCCCAGTCTTCGAAAGCAGCAACATATGCACCGTCGTTAGCCATATCTTCAATAAGACCGCCTGCGCTCTGTGAACCTGTATCATCTGAAAGCTTGCTTGCAAGTTCACCGAAGTATTCTTCGTCTGCCTTGCCGCTTGCATTTTCTTCAATGTATGACTTGTATTCGTTGAGGATTGAAACAGCTTCGCTTTCACATTCTGCCTTAACGCTGTCTGAAATTGTTGCAGCTTCTGTTTCTGCTTCGCCTGAAACAGCTTCACCACTTACAGCTTCTGTTGTAGCTTCGGGGAACTGAACAAGGATATGACGTACTGAAGCGGGAACAGTTTCATCCTGATAAGGAGTGCCTGTTGCGTAGAAGATGTAAACTGACTTTTCATCATCACTCACATAGTAGTTCATGTCGCCTGCCTGTCTGATGTAATTTCCGTTATCATCAGTTGCATAGAGCCATTCAGCAGCATCCTTGCTTACGTTAGTTTCAATTGATTCCTTATTGATTTTCTGAATGTATGTTGCAGCGTCCTGCTTGTATGTTTCATAGTTTGCGCTTTCTTTGCCTTCAAAATCAAGAACAACACTCTTGAATGTTTCTTCTGTGTAGTTCTTTTCAGCCTTAACCTTAGCAATGAAAGCCTGAGCCTGAGCTTCTTCTTTGAAAGTCTTTGTTGAAACAACTGATTCATCTTCTGCAAGAGAACTTGTTTCTTCAGCTTCACTTGCGATTTCGATTGTATACCATCTGAATGCTACAACGTCATATTCTGTCTTATCTTTTGCGTAAACGTTGTTAACATCTTCTTCTGAATAATTAGCCTTAAGTTCATTCTGCTTGCTTTCCTGATAGAGAGAGCCGAGCATCTGTTCTGTAAGAACCTTTTTGTAAAGCTTTGTTGTTACACCCTTACCGAACTGAAGAGAAATAAATCTTGAAAGAGAATAGTTCTGACGATACTGATCAATCTCATTAAGAGCATTGTCAATTTCAGCCTGAGCTTCGTCTGTCATTTCGATACCTGCATCAAGAGCAGCCTTGTAGTATCTCTTTACAGTAGCCATCTGGCTTACTGCCTGTTCAAGGAAATATTCATCCCATGTGATTTCGTTGCCGTCTTCATCTTTTGTTGTCTGAGCATCGGGAGCAAGGTTAACATCGTAACCTGTAAGCATCTTACCGTAACCTTCACCGTAGTTTGATTCATATGAACTTGCATATGAACGTACATTTGTATACATCTGCATGTAGTAAAGGCTTAATTCGCTCATTGAATATGATTCACCGTCAATTGTGATTGAAGGAATCAGACTCTGAGGAACACCGAAGAAGTTGAGTGTTGCACCGAGAAGAGCAACAACAACTGCAAAAGAAACAACAACCTTTGCAATTTTACCCATTACAGCTTTGAAACCTGCGTGAGAGTTTGATTTCTTTTCTGCCTGTTTTGCCTGCTTGGCAATTCTGTCTTTTCTCTCCTGACGGTATGCGTCAAGAGCTGCCTTTTCATTCTTATCCATGATAAAAACACCTTTCACCAATGTTTGCTAATTTAAACCAACATTTATTTTACTATAATTCAAAAAAATATACAAGCTTTTTTTGAATTAATATCCGTACTGAGCTGAAGCCATATTTGCCACATAAGCGATAACATTGTTTACAGCTTCTTCATTTTCAACAGTTTTTGATTCGTACTCTTCAAGAATTGAATTTTCAAAGCTTCCTGCTTCATTTGTAATCATTGAATCAAGAACAGCCTGATACCATACTGTGTTTTCAGCCTTTTCTGCATAGAAGAGAATGTAGTAACAATCTCCGTCGTCAACAAGAGTGTAATCACCGGCTTTTCTTTCAGCGTCAAATGCCCAGTTTTCTACAACTACAGCCTGAGCACCGTCGTTCTTCATATCTGCGAACGCATCTGCATTAACAAGTTCATTATCACCGTTATTACAATCTGTCATAAGAGCAATGAAATCTTCTTCTGTCTTAGCTGTTTTTTCAAAATCCTTAAGCAGTGCTTCAGCTGTTGCTTTTGCTTCAAGCTTGAGTTCTGCCTGAGTTTTGATTGTATCTTCATCACTTACATCAATCTGAATATAGTATGAAGTTACGGGAAGTGTTTCGTCTCTTGAGGGAACATTATTTGCATAAAGAACATATATAACGCTTCCGTCATCTATTGATGTTGCAGCACCTGCACCGTTTTTGTAACTTCCGTCTTCATTCTTTGCAAATATCCATTCAACACCTGCTTCTGCGAAGTCACCGTCTGTAAGCTCTGCCATAGTATAACCCTTAAGGTTATTGGGAATTGCTTCACTGTCGCCTGTTACAGCTCTGATTGCATCTGTGAAAGACATTCCCTCTGAAATTTTTGTTACAACAGCCTGAGCATTGTCTTTTGCTGTTTCTTCAGAAGCGTCGAAATACCAGTATGCGATATCTGCAAGATCATAGTCAATCTTGTTTGCTTCATATTCAGCTTCGATTTCGGCAATGCCTTCTGCTGTTTTGTAATTATCTTCAATAGCAGTCATCTTATCTGAGTAATATCTCTGTGCAAGCTGGCTCTTTTCAACAATCTGTCTGAACATTTCGAGTGTAAAGCCTTCGCAGTAATTGATATCGAGATATTCATCAGCACTCATACTTGCTGATTCAGCTGTTTCTGTAACACTTGCAAGCTGTTCTTCAATGAGAGCTTTATCTTCATCATTGAGTTCATATCCTGCCTCAACAGCCTCAGCATACAATGCATTTGTAAACACAAGCTGCTTTATTGCGAGTTCCTTAAGTTCGTCTTCTGAATACTGATAATATGAATTATAGCCGTAATAATACATATAAATCTGATAGAATTCAGCAGCTGAACTGTCTACATCTTCAACTGAGAGAACAACTTCATCAAGATCGATCTTAGCAGCATTTGTCTTGATGATTGCTGAAATCATGCTGATACTTGCAAAAAGAAGTAATGCAACAAGAATTACAACAGCAACAATTGCACCCTTCTTTTTCTTCTTTTTAGGCTTTGCGGGTGCAGAAGCATCTTCTTCAACGTTTTCATTTGAAGGATTTTCAAAATTTTCGCAAAGTTCGTCATAGTCAGCAGGTTCGCTGTTTTCTGACTGTTCATCATCAGCTTCTTCAAAAACTTCGTCCTGAACATCAGCCTGAACTTCTACCTGAACTTCCTCCTCTGCAGCTTCTGTTTCTGGAGTTTCCGGAGTCACAATTTCATTTTCGTTTTCAATTGGTTCTTCCGGCATAGGATTCAATTTATTTTCATCCATCGTTAGCACCTTCCATTTCTGTATAATACTAATCCATAATATAGTAATTATACTACAATTATGTGTATGATACAAGAGTTTTACAAAATATTATATTATAATATTTATATAATATTTTAGTAACCTTTAATAAAACTTAAAAAAAAATGCCACCTTTTCAGGTGGCATTCTGTATTACTTTGGATTATAACATAACCTTTTCAGCAACAGCAAAAACTTTGTTGAGAACTACTGTGAAGAAATCTGTTCCTTCTGAAACTGATGTAAGACCTGTACATGCAAGTGCTGCGTTAAGTTCTTCTGTGATTGCATCTGCTTCTGCAGCTGAATTTTCATCACAGATTGTATCTTCGAGCATTGCCATAGCCTTTTCGTAAACGGGCTTAACAGTGTCGATCTGTTCCTGTGTGTAAAGACCTTCTTCGTTAGCGATAACAGTTTCTGCCTTGTCGATAAGATGACCGGGTCTTGTAAGACTTCTTGTAACTCTGCCGTAGTTGAACTGGGGGAATGCGGGATCAGAGTTAACGTCTGTGATCTGTTCTGTAATGATGTTTGCAAGAAGTCTGAGGATAACGTCATTTCTGCCTACTTCATGGTGCTGATTTCTGAAGAACCATGTTGTATCAGGGAATGCACATGTTGAAATGTCAAGTTCGCTGTCGGGTGAAAGTCTTGCACCGCTTTCAAGCTTCTGACCTGCAATTGCATATGTTGCACCGAGTGATGCTGAATCGATATCAACAATAGCGTCTGAGTTAGATGTTGCAGATGAACCTGAAATACCGAAGAAGTTGTATTCACCTGTTGTGTACTGCATACCGTAAGCAGCAACAGAGAATACGTCAACTCCATAGTTTGCATTAGCATACTTAAGGTTGGGAACAAGGTCAAGTCTTGCTTCCTGGAATCTGTCTGTCTTTGCACGGAGAACAGCATATTCGTCACCAACAAGATATCTGTCTGCAAGAGCCTCATATCTGTCTGAAGGTACCATTGCCCAGAACTGAGGACAATTAACGATCATTGTGTCGAGGATACCGTCCATTGCACCTGTAAGGATTGTATAAAGAACTTCCTTGGGAATGATCTTCTGAACAGCAATCTTGATAAGGCTTTCCATGTAGGGTTCCATACCGTTTGCTTCACAGATCAATGAAATGTATTCGTCCATAAGGAATTCGTCTGCAAGGTTCCATGATCTTGCATAGAAGTCTGCGAAAAGGTCTGTACCGTTGAGACAAGCAACGATGTTGATAACGTTGTTGATGTCTGAGAAGTCGCCGCCCTTTTCCATAACGAGGTCACAGTAAGCTGCAAGAATTGTACCGCCAAGGCTGATAGCAACAAGGTTAACCTTGTCTGAACCTGTCTGCTTCTTAACGAGCTCGATGTAATCAAAGAGACCTTCTGCTGAGAGCATAGGATCTGAAATAAGCTGGAATGTGTAAAGATATGTATAATCTTCACCGTTGATTCCGTATACTTCATTCATTTCTTCAATAACAGGTTCCATGGGAAGCATTCTGTAGAACCAATCCTTGTTATCCTGTTCATACTCTGAAAGGGGATACGGATAGTAAGCAAGTTCGAGATCTTTGAGTCCGTTACCTTCTTTGTCAGAAGCCTGGATTGAAAGAAGATCGCTGATGAAGCTTGTTACTGCATTACCGAGATCATCATGTACGCTTCTTGTGAAAATTGAAGCAAGAAGAGGAAGAGCAAGAGTCTTGAGAGCCTTTGTAACAAGGTCTGTGTCATCGATGAGGATGAGACCGCCTCTGATTTCTTTACCGTCTTCATTTACATAAGTAGATTCTGACTGACCGATACCGGGCATGATGATTGTGGGAACTACTTCACCGTTTGATGAAGCTGAGAAGTATTTTGTTGCATTAACTTCCGCTGTTTCTGCAGATGCGCCGAATGCGAACATACTCATCACCATAACCACAGTCATAACAATACTGATTATTCTTTTTGACATAAGTTATTCCCTCCATATTGGAATTATACGATATAAATATATCACACATATACAAAATTTTCAAGGAAAAATTATATATTTAAAAATTTTTGTGCACCATAACATTTAATCAGCTGTTTTATTATGTATGATGACCAAATTTTTCAGTCTGTCATATTCTTCCTGAGTGATTTCAATTACCCTGCCGTGCTTAAAACCGTAAGGAAAATTTATAATTTCATCACTGCGCCTGAGACAAGAATCACCGGGCTGAGAAGAAATAAACGGAACATATCCCATATCCTCCTTGGCGCAACCGAAGAAATCAAGAAGCAGGCACCATCTTCCGTCGGGCAAAGTAAAGGTTGTCGGAGCTTCATAAGCTCCCGGATTCGGAATTTCATTGTGCATATAATCCTCAAAATCCTTATCATGTTCAAACGGTCCGTAAAGATTTTCGGATGTGGCATGCATATTCATTGCAGGATCGGATGAATTCTTATAAAACAGATGATATGTATTGCCTACTTTTGTAATATGTGAGTCAAGAATCTCGTTATCTTTTGCAAAATAAAGTTTCGGCTCAGAAAAAGTTTCAAAATCCTTTGTTGTACAGCAATAGATTGACATATGAGTGTAGTTATCTTCACTGACTGTTGACCCCCAGTGAATCAGATATTCTTCATTGTCTGCATCAAAAAAGACTTCCGGTGCCCAGAGACAACCGAAATCATCTCTGCCGAAATAAATAAACTGTTGTTCGGAAAAATTGACAAGGTCGTCTGTTTTCCACATACAAAGTTTTTTACTGCCCTGACTGTTGAGCTTTTTCCAGTCAACATTGTAATTTTTATCAAAATGATAAGTAATACCGAGATCTGTTGTCAGAATTACGAATCCGCCTGTATGAAGTCTTACAATTTCAATATCACGGCAGCCTTTCTGTCCCATTGTACTAACAAGTACGGGATTTCCCGAATTTACCTGTTCCCAGTTAAAACCGTCACGGCTGACAGAAAAATACACCTGCTCTCCGTCGGGTGTAACTTTTTCTTTGAAATGTGTAAAAAGATAAGGCATAAAATGTCCTCCTGTTATATTTCTTCAAAAAATGAAAATATCATATTTTTTATAAAAAATTCCGTAAAAACATTATCGGATGCAAGATCTTCATAAATAGCATTATCAGTATATAAAGACAAATCATTATTTTCCAGAATGTACTTTACCGTACCTGCAAGGCTCGTATTATCGACGATATTATACTGATATTTATCAAATGCTTCAGCAGGCAGAAGCCCCGTACTGACAGCCGCCGGCACATTAAGAGCTGAAGAAATACCACCCGAAACAAAGAATTTATCGATATCACGGAAGGTTATTCCCTTTTTCTTCATAAGTGTGACAACTGCTGAATATACAGCTGATTTTGCAAGCTGAAAATTGCGGATATCTTCTCTTGTCAGATAAACTCCGTCAGCAACATGAAATTTTTCTTCATACATAAAACCTGTTTCATCAATAATTCCGTTTTTCAGAAGCTCTGCAATTATTGATACAAGTCCCGTTGCACATATTCCCTTTGGTGCTGTTTTTCCTATCGTTATTGTTTTTTCTCTGTAATTATAAGCACAGATTGCCCCGTTTACAGCACCCATACCACATGCGATATTTGCACCTTCAAAACAAGGACCTGCCGCTGCTGAAGTGCATATTACCCCATCTGTCGAATAAAGAACCACTTCAGCATTTGTGCCAAGGTCAACAAGAATATTATATTTACCTTTTTCAGGCATACCGGCAAAATTAAGCCCTGCAACAATATCCGCACCGACAAAAGCAGAAATACACGGAAGCGAAATAACATCATTGACCCGAAGCAGACCAATGTTACAAGCGGACTCTTTTTTGCCGTCAAGAAATTGAGGTGTATAAGGACTGACGCCCATTGCAGCACAGTCAACACCGAAAAACATATGAAGCATTGCAGTATTTGCCGCAACATAAAGTCTGCCGACGTTTTCAAGACCGAATCTGTCAAGAAGCTGAGAAATCATTGTATTGACACAGGAAACAATTGAATGATGAAGCTCCTTTACACCGTTTTTACGGCAATACTCAATTCTTGACACAACGTCTGCCCCAAAAGCCTTTTGCGGGTTAAGAGCTGTTATGCGGTCAATCATATATTTCTTTTCTTCCGATAAAAGGGCAAGTTCAATTGTTGTTGTACCGATATCGAGTGCAAGACAAACCGAATCTGAATTATTCAGGGATTCTGCCTGTTTTTCAGAAGTTAAAATCTTTTCCTCATTGTCAATTACAACTTCAATATCATTCATAATGATATATCTGCAGGACAGACAACGTTCTCCATCAACAAGTACTGTACACTTACCGCATTTTCCGTTTCCCGCACAAGGATGAACAGCCGAAGTACCGTTTCTCATAAGCAGGTCTGACAGTTTTTCTCCGTTTTCTGCATATATAACAGTGTCATTACCATTCTGTTTTATTACAACACGGTTCATAAATATCACCGTTTCTATTATATATACAAACAACACCTCCGTCAAGCTGAATACTGCCGCTGTCCGTTATTTATTGACAACAACACAAAAATTTGCTATTCTTATTTTATAAGATTTTTTCATTAACTGCGAGGTGCGATTTATGGAAATTATAAAAAAATTTATAGCAGCGGTCACAGGTTTTTTAATGTTTGTGGTAGGTGCCGTAAACAACTATTCTTTTTCAATTGATGCAACCGAAAAAGGAAAAACACTCTCAAATCCCGTATCAAATATAAACATATGGTCAATTGAGGGCAATCCTTTTGTAAATGCAACTGCAAACGAAGAAAATAACATTTTTGAATTCGTGGAATATGTACAGTGCATGCAATGTTCCGGAGGCACCGAAAAAAGAGATTTATTTATTGATCCTGCAGACACAACAGTGCTTGATGATTATGATTTTTCCGTTCTTATTGAAAACTGCAGAGGCATTGTAAATCTGGGAGCAAAACCGATGCTCAAACTCGGCAGTGTTCCTCTTAAATATTCAAAAAATGCAAGTACCGAAACAACATTCGGAACAAATCCGTATCCGCCTGATGATTACGATGTTTATTACAACTATATCTATGCCCTTGCTTCAGCACTTGTTGATGAATTCGGCAAGGATGAAGTTATAACATGGCGTTTCGGTGTTATGACTGAATATGAAAATGCAGACTGGTTCAAAACAGTTGATGAAAATCCCGAAAAATCTGCCGAAGCATACTGCAGACTTTATGACTATACAGTTCAGGCACTTATTGATGCTATCGGAGAAGATATTTTTGTTGGTGCACATTCAATGACTGTTACAGAAGGTCTCTGGGATGAATCTTTATTCATAAAGCACTGTGCAGAAGGAACGAACTACAAAACAGGTAAAAAAGGCTCAAGAATCTGTTACCTTTCAGCATCTTTCTATGATTCAAATCCCGGCAAATACACAACAGGTAAAACTCTTCCCGAAAGCATTGATTACCTGAGAAAAACTGCAGAAAGTGTCGGGCTCACAGATCTCATTTACGGTGTTGACGAAGGAAGAATTCTTTCAGGCAACTCAAGCGGAACTGTGGGCAGTGAACTTCTTTCAAGAACTTGCGGATACACTTATCAGGCATCTTATGATGCAAGACTTTACAAGCAGATGTTTGAAAACGATATAAATTACTTCTCCTCCTGGGGATATCTTTCAAACGGATTATTCAGCGGAAACCCCACTGTTTCATATCACGTTGCTGAAAATGTTGCAAAATTCGCAGGCACAAAAGCGGTAAGCACAGAAAGAACAAAAAAAGGGATTCTTATCGGTACTGAAGTTGATGCAGTTTCAGCATTCAATGAAGACACCCGGACTCTTCATGTTATGGCATACAATTTCAAAAACAAAGTCAACTACAAAATGCAGACAGACCTCGAATTTGCAATAAATATTCCTCAGTTTGACGGTAAGCAGGTAAATGTCACAGCATATGTAATTGATGACGACTGCAATTATTTCGATGAATGGGTACAGGACAGAAAAACATACAACATAACAGATGACTGTTTCTCATGGTCACCTGATGATCCGCAAATTGACAGCACCACAACACTCACCGACGAAAAAGCAAGAAATATTTATTTCACTGAACTTTACGACAAGTACACAGAATGTTCAGAACTTACACCGTCTACAGAAACAATGACTGTTGAAAACGGAAAACTTGAACTGAGCATTACTCTTGATCCCCACGCTGTTGTATTCTATGAAATCACACCGGCAAATTAATAACCAAGGCAACCGTATGATAACGGTTGCCTTTTTCAATGATAAAAATATTGAAAATTCCTGCAGTGATATGATATAATCTGTTCATCCACTTTATAAAAGGAGAATCCCGTGTTATGTTTTTTAATCTGAAAAATTTTACGGCGAAAATTATCTGTGACAATGAAGTAACAGATGCAAATATTGAAACAGTATCAAGAGAAAACGAATTTGATTTATATATTCAGGCACAAAACGACAAACCGAAGTTTGTGGAGCTTTTCTGGGAATTTACATCTCCCGACGACATTTATATACTCGGTGATGCCTGGGAAAGAAGCTACGGAGACCTTGAATTCAGAAATATTCAGGAAAATGACAGATATATGCCCTGGTACTTTATTGCAACAGATAAAAAACAGAGCTTCTGTTTCGGTGTAAAGACACAGCCCAATTCTTTTGTAAGTTTCCGTTATGACGAAAAAGGCATTACAGCTCTTGTTGACTGCCGTAACGGTGGTAGCGGTGTACATCTTAACGGAAGAAAGCTCTGCCTTGCAACATTTTTGAAAGCAGAATATGATAATGCGGAAATTCAGGACTGTCTTGTGGATTACTGCAAAAAAATCTGCATCAGCACAATTCTTCCCAAAGAAAAAATCTACGGAGCAAACAACTGGTATTATGCATACGGCAAGAGCAGTTATGAAGAGATAGTTTCTGATGCACGTCTGCAGGTTGAACTTGCAGAGGGTATTGACAACAAACCGTTCCAGGTTATTGACGACTGCTGGCAGATCAATTCCTGCGCAGGTCCCTGGCTCCCCAATGAAAAATTCGGTGATATGAAGAAACTTGCCGATGAAATCAAAGAAATAGGTGCAAGACCCGGCATCTGGGTAAGATTCCTGCGCACACACGATGATGTAATCACAGATGAAATGAAGATTGAGCGTCATGACGGCAAAGAGCGTTACCTTGACCCCACTCATCCCGCTGTTCAGGAATATATCAAAGCAGATATCGAAAGAATCAAGGGCTGGGGTTATGAACTTCTCAAACACGATTTCACAACAGCTGACCTTTTCGGCTGTTTCGGCGGTGCAGACAACGGCACAATAACAAAATATGACAACTGGCATTTCTATGACAAGACAAAGACAAGTGCAGAAATAACTCTTGACCTTTACAGACTTATCAGAGAAACTGCAGGTGATATGCTCATCATCGGCTGCAACACAGTTTCACACCTTTGTGCAGGTCTTGTTGAAATCAACCGTACAGGCGACGACACAAGCGGCAGAGAATGGGAAAGAACACCCAGAATGGGCGTCAACACCCTTGCGTTCCGTCTTGCGCAGAATGAAATTTTCTACATGTGCGATGCTGACTGTGTGGGTATTGTTGATGAATGTCCCTGGGAGAAAAATAAGCAGTGGCTCCATCTTCTTTCTTACTCAAACACGCCCCTGTTCGCTTCATGCAACAACACAATCAATGAACAGCAAAAGAAAGATATCAATACTGCATATAAAGTATTCCATCAGCCTCACACAATAAAACCTCTCAATATTTATGAAGAAAAAGCTCCCACTGAATGGGAGATTGACGGCAAAACAGTAAAATATAACTGGGAATAAGAACAAAATAAATACCGCAGACCTGCTGAAAAAGCAAGTCTGCGGTTTGCTTTTTATATTTTTACGAAATGATTGAATTTACATTCTTTTCCATAAGTGAGAAGAACTGTTCAACGATTTTTTCATCCTTTTCATTGCCTCGGACACACATAGAAAGAGTTATAACCTTTTTATATGTGGTTACGGTAAGCAGAACAAAGGGTTTGTATTTTACGGCACCGGACATAAATGCATCTGACGGTTCCTTACCGCACAGAGAGAAACTCTGACCGCCCAGCACACCAATGTTACTCATAGCCATGTAGGGATTTGAATAACCGATTTTTATAATTTCTTCTGATGCTGCGTGAGGAAGAATATTGTATCCGAAATTAAGAAGAGGTAAACCGTAAAGCCCCATGAATTTATCTTTTTTGAAACGGTTTGAGCTGTTCACAACATAACGGATTGTTTCTTTAATATCTCTGCCTTTTTCGGGAATTGCACACTGCATCCAGGAAGTATGATTTGTAAAACCTTTATCATCAACACTGTCCATATGACGGCGGAGATCGATTGCATTTGAAATCATAACCTGATCGCCTGCGGGAAAACCTGCAAGTTCGTAAACACTGCGGAAATAACAGGCAAGAAGCAGTTCATTTATTGTTGCACCGTATTCTTTACCCTTGACTTTAAGTTTATCAAGAGTCGCTTCGTCAAACTTTTTACGGGCAATAAAAGATTTATCACGTATACTGTCAGGTGTAAGAGGGAATTTGTGATCATCTCTTGCATTTATGTTTTTGAACAGGCGTCGTGCAACACCTGCTTCTGTTTTTGAAAAGCCGGAATAAACATCATTGTACGAACGGGAACCTGTTCTGAAATTAATGGGACTTATCCCCTTTTCAACATAGGCGCTGTAATTTTCACAGAAAGCCTGAATAAAATATTTCAGGTCTCCTCCGTCCATACACATATGATTTTCCACCATGCAGAGTGTACTTTTACCGTCTTTGATAAAAAGTGCAACTTTCATCTGAATATGAGCATCGGGAGCGATATACTGAGTAAGAAATTCATCAACAGCAGCTCTCAGGTCATCAGGATAAGACACAGAAAAGACATCATCTATGTCATAGGGCATGACTTCCCAGTGAGTTGAAATTTTTGTATCAACAAATCTTGAATGAAGTACCGGTACTTTTTCAAAGGCACAGATGAGTACTGTTTTAAGAGCTTCAATATCGGGGACAAAATCATAATTAAGCTCCACATGAACCATACGGTCGTTAAAATCGCGGAAGAGATAATGCATTTTATCCCATAATTCGGCATTCAGTTTACGTTTCATCAGTCTTCACTCTCCTGCCTGTACATAAAATATTTCATATTGTTTGCTATTGCACTTATAACAAAAATAATATCGGCAACAATACCAAGGAATATAATGGGCCAGCCTGCAAACCATGTTACAACACTGTACGCAGCAAGCATAATGTAACACATTGTTGCAATTACAGGCATATAGAAAAGGAACGAAACAGTTCGGAACTTCTGTTTTGTAACATAGGCAAAAACAAGGTCAGCAATAAGAGCAATTATAACACCGCCGGGAAGAATAGGCCAGGCAGTAAGAGCCGGGAACATCATAAGGAAGAAGAGGAATGCAAAAACTGTTACAAGCATTACGCAGCCGAAAATCAGAACCCTTGCAATGGGATGGAAGATTCTTCGCATACGGCAAAGCTTTCTTATTGCAAAACTCAGGAAGAAAATGACCATTGCGAAAATTCCGCCAACAATAATAAGCCATGTTCTGCTCCACGCTCCTGTAATATTGCTGACAACAAAAAATGCAATCAGAAGCATTATAATATAAAGGAAACCGCCAAGAGGAAAACCGATTTTCATAAGTTTTTTACGACGATTCTTTTTTTCGTCTGCCAGGAATTTTTTATACCCTGCCTCAAGATCTCCGAATTCATCGGCAAGAAGATCCGTAAGCACAGACTGATCCTTAAGACCGGCATGAATAAGCTCATTTGCTCTGTCAGTCATAAGATTGAGCATTTTTCTCTTATAACGATAAGCAGTATAATTATCTTCAATGCCTGCGCAGGAGGTTTCGATGTAATCAGCAAATTTTTTCATAAATGCCTCCATTTATAATTAGTGTGATTTCATTTTAGCATATTCATAAACATTTTTCTACTGCTGATAAAAATTTTTTTATAAAAAAACCTTGTCTGAAAAAGACAAGGTTTTTAAGTTTATTCAAGACCTGCTGATTTACGAAGAATTGTTCTCGCGTCGGATGCGGTAATTTCACCGTCTTTGTTGATGTCAACAACCTCAAGCACTGCGTTTGCAGATTCAAGAGTTTCAAGTCCTGCTGAGATACGAAGAGCAATTCTCGCATCGGAAGCGGTAATTTCTCCGTCACCGTTTACGTCACCGATAATGAAATCAGCATCGGGAAGAGCAGGAATAACTCTTTCCTCAAGCACTTCACCGCAGACAGTACATTTCTGCTGTTCCTTACCCTCAACACCAACCTGAGCATCAACAACAACTTCCCATGAACCGGGTGTGTGACCGGTTGCATTAACATAATTGTCGTTGTAACTGTCACCGCAAGAGCAAGTATAGGTGGTATAACCTTTTTCTGTACATGATGGGGCAGTTTCAACAGCGACATAGTCATGTCCTGTTGCATCAACAACATCTGTATATGAATCAGAACATTCGCAAACAAATGTCGCAGCACCATCTTCAGTACATGTAGGATCGGTTGTTATTGTTTTTTCATAACTGTGAACATGACCGCATGGAATAGCTCGTCTCTCTTCATACTGACAGACTTTACAGATGCTTGCTTCAAAACCGTCTTTATATTTATCAACGGGGAGTATTACTGCCCAATCTTCAGTTGTATGTGTATGATTGCAATGCACATTTGCTGCCCATATAATTGAGTTTGAAGAAACTATCTGAATATTATCCCACTGTTCCTGTGTACCGCTGAAATGAATATCAGAAAGAAGATTACAGCCGAAGAATGCGGAATCATCAAATTCGGTTATGTTTGCAGGAATATAGATATTTTCAAGATTTATGCAACCATTGAATGCATTTTGGGGAATAAGACAAAGCGCACTTTCGGGAAGACATATAGTTGTAAGTTTTGTGCAATTCATAAACACATCAGAACCAAGACTACTGACATTATCAGGAATAGAAATATATGTCAGTGAAGAACATCCCTTGAATGCACCATTATATATTGATATAAGTGTTTCCGGTAAGTTTATTGATACAAGAGCTGCACACCCGCTGAATGAAGACATACTGATTATCTCTACATAGTTGCCGATCGTTACACTTGTAAGTCCTGTGCAGTTTTTAAATAATGAATTACTGATTGCTTTTACAGTATCAGGAATTACAATGCTTTCAAGTACTGTACACCCGCTGAATGCAGAACTACCGATTGTTTCTACGGAGTTGCCAATTATTACATTTTTAAGTCCTGTACAATTTTCAAATGCTGAACCACCGATTCTTTCTACAGTATCAGGAATAACAATACTTTCAAGAGCTGTACACCCGCTGAATGCATTTTCACCGATTATTTTAACAGAGTTTCCGATTGTTGCACTTATAAGACCTATACAGTTTTTAAATGCTGAACCACCGATTGTTTCTACAGTGTCGGGAATTATAATACTTTCAAGATTTGTACACTCATTGAATGCAAAGCTACCGATTGTTTTAACTGTTTCAGGTATAGTGAATGATGTATCTGTTCGTCCTTTATCGAAATAGAGAATCATCGTTTTATCTGATGAGTAAACAATTGAATCTTCATTGACAATAGTTGAATTATAATATATTTCAGCATTTTTAATTCCGGCTATTGCAATTTTGCTCCACTGATCCTCACTTCCATTGTAATGAACAGACGAAAGATATTCACATCCTGAAAATGCACCGCTATCTATCGAAGTGACCGTTGACGGAATATTTATGGTAACAATATCGGAATCAATAAATGCATATGAACCAATATTTTTAAGTCCTTCAGGAAGAATTACAACATCAAGGTTTCTTGCATACCTGAAAGCGTACTGTTCGATACTTCGTACAGTATCGGGAACAGTATAAATTATGTCATCTGCATCAAAAGCAATAAGCATTGTTTTGTTTCTATTGAAAAGAACATCGTTTTCAAAACAGTAATCTTCATCCACATTGTAGTAAATTTTCGATGATGTAAACGTAGAATTAGAATTTCCTATTTCAACATTTTCCCATTGTTCCTGAGTGCCATTATAAAAACAATACTTAATAGGAGAACTATAGAAGAATGCGCCACTTCCTATTTTTGTTATCGAATCAGGAAGTGTTATGCTTGAAAGACTGTTACATTTATAGAATGTACCAGCTTCAATACTTTTTACAGAACCGGAAATTATTACACTTATAAGTCCGGTACACTCCGCGAATGCTCTATTTCCGATGCTTGTTACCGAATCAGGAATTATCATCTTTGTAAATCCGGCACACCCCTCAAATGCACTCTCTCCGATACTTGTTACCGAATCGGGAATTGTTATACTTTCCAGACTGCTACAACCATAAAATGTATGATCTTCGATTGCTGTTACCGAATCGGGAATTGTTATACTTTTAAGTGAACTGCAGTTGGAAAATGCAAGCCTACCAATGCTTGACACACTTTCAGGAATTGTTATACTTTCCAGACTGCTACAACCATAAAATGTATGATATTCGATTGCTGTTACCGAATCGGGAATTGTTATACTTGTAAGTCCGCGACAATCATAAAATGCCCACTCTCCGATACTTGTTACTGAATTGCCGATTGTTATACTTTCAAGACCTCTACAGCCAGAAAATGTACTTTTTCCGATGCTTATTACCGAATCGGGGATTGTTACACTTTCAAGGCTGATACAACCATTGAATGCATGTTCGTCAATAATTGTTACCGAATTACCGATTGTTATGCTTTCAAGTCCGCTACAACCATAAAATGTATAATCTTCGATTGCTGTTACCGAATCAGGAATTATTATATTTGTAAGTCCGCTGCAATTCTCAAATGCATAACTGTCGATACTTACTACACTTTCAGGTATTATTACATTTTTAAGACTTGAACACTCACTGAATGCGTGATATCCGATCTCTGTCACGCTGTTTCCGATTGTTACACTTTCAAGACTTGTACAACCAGAAAACACACTTGATTTAACGGATGTTAAACTATCGGGGAGTGATATATTTAAAAGACTTGAGCAGCCCTCAAATGCACCGATTCCGATACTTGTCACACTATCGGGGATTGTTACACTCAAAAGATTTTTACAATTAAAAAATGCCGAGTCTACAATTTTTGTTACAGGGCAACCATCTATTTCCGACGGAATTTCAATCTCCGTTGCTGATTTATAGCAACCTTCGATTGAGATTTTATCATTATAAACATAATACAATAGTTCTCCGTATGATTCTGCAGAGGCAGATGTGCCCAGTGCAAAGAACAATACAGTTACTGAAATAAGCATTGTGATTGTCAACAGTATTTTTTTCAACATAATCACTCCAATAAATTTTATATATATATTTTACACCTTATTGAACATGATTTCAATGTGGTATTTCTCATAAAAAAACCTTGTCCGTTTTGGACAAGGTTCTGATTTTTAAACTGTTATTTCTTCTTTTTCTTCTGCTTTGTCTTTATCAAAATTGAGTCTTTCGGCTTCGATTACAAGCGGTCGTTTCATAATTCGTTTATTGATATTAAGAATGTATTCACCGATAAAGCCTATAAAGAACAACTGAACTGCACCGAGGAACAGCATACCTAAAAGAATGGGGGCTGTACCTGCAGGGAATCTCTCCCAGTACATAAGCTTAAGAATAAAGTAAATTACTCCGAGAACAAAACTCAGTCCGCCGATACCGAGACCTGCAAAAGTTGCAAGACGAAGACCGATTTTTGTGTATGATGTGATTGAAAGCATTGCTGCATCATAGAGAGAATAGAAGTTATTATGTGTCTTTCCTGCTCTTCTCTTGGGCTGTTCGTAAGGAATTTCCTTTCTTTCAAAACCAAGCTCGGCAACGATACCTCTCATAAACGGAATGGGGTCATCAAGGTCACGGAGAACTTCAATAAATGCTCTGTCATAAAGTCCTGAGCCTGTGAAATGCTCAATCTGTTCAACGTCAGACATCTTCTTGATAACTTTATAATAGCAGGTACGAAGGAAACGCATAATCTTGCTTTCCTTACTGCTTGTCTTGATACCGATAACGATTTTATAGCCGTTTTCCCACTCTCTTACATACTGAGGAATGAGTTCAACGGGATCCTGGAAGTCACAGCACATCTGAATAACGCAGTCACCTGTAACCTGGAGAACTCCGTAATACGGAGAATTGAACTGACCGAAATTCTTGGCATTGAAAATAGCCTTTATCTTCGGATTTGCGGCACAGATAGTACGGAGAATATCTCGTGTGCCGTCCTTTGAATCATTATCAATAAAAACAAGTTCATAGTCATACTGAGGAAGATTTTTTGTCATCATTTCGACAATCGCTTCACTCATGGGCCCGACATTCTCTTTTTCGTTATAACAAGGAATGAGAATACTTATTTTTTTCATTTTCGCACCTCTTTAATCCATTCGGCAGTACGTTTTACAGCCTCTTCAAATGTAAGCTCAGGAACAAAGCCTGTGTCATTTGTAAGCTGAGTTATATCTGCACACAGATACATTACCTGCCCTTCATTATAAGGCAGATCGCCTAAACCAACCTTTAAATCGGGGTTAACGCAATCACGCATTGCAATTATATAGTCGGCAAGAAGTCTTGTCTGACCGCTGCCGAGTGGGTAAACCGCACCGTGCTTGCCTTTTTCACCGATAAGGTAAAATGCTGTTGCGGCATCATCGCAATGGAGGAAATCCCACTGCTGTTCACCCTTCGTGAAAGAAGTATACTCCCCTTTGAGCATTTTGTCAAGGCTGGACATAACAATTGAATTGGGATTGCCTTTCTGCCCGAAAACGCTTAAAATACGCACCCAGCAATGACGAAGTCCAAGCTGTTCGGCATACATACGGCTGAATTTCCCTGCAGTATATTTTGCAATTCCGTAGCCTGTTTCGGGATTACAGGGAGTTTCTGCAGTGAGCTTTTCTGTTGTTCTGCCGTACTCTGCCTGTGAACCTGCACTGACAAAGCATTCACATCCTGTGTCTGCGGCAAGTTTTACCGCATCAAGAGTGTACTTTATATTATCTGTCTGTATATATGTATCATTTCTGACATTGCCGAATGTTCCGAGCCATGCAAAATGATAAAGAACATCGCATTTTTTGTCAATTTTTGCTGATAATTCAGCGTATTCCGAAATATCGGCATCGATTGCAGTTACAAGAGGACTTTTGAAGAATTCATCATCCTTATTGTCTTCTTTTCTGCAAAGTGCAATGACTTCAACATTCTCTTTTACTAATTTTCTGATAAGGGCAGAGGCAATCATACCTGTTGCGCCTGTTACAATGGCTCTTTTCATCGGCAAATCTCCGTTTTATTCTGTAATAAGGGGTATGAACATGATTTTTTCAAGTTCTTCACGGGGAAGGAACGGTGCAAGGTCTTCAAGCGGAGCAGAAACGAGTGTTCCGTCGGGAAGTTTCTTTGTTGCTGACTTGGGTTCAAACTTCTGATCGGGGTCAACAATAATTTCACAGAATGCATAACCGGGGATTGAAAGAGTTTCTTCAATCTTTGCACCGAGGTCTGCTGTTTTCTCAATTCTCACATAGGGAATACCGTATGCGGGAATGAGTTTTGACATGTCGGGGAAGCTCAGGTCATTACTGTCCTGACCGACACCGACAAGAGGCTCACCGAAGAAATTCATCTGTGACTGTCTGATTGAATGATAACCACCGTTGTTGATCATGAAGATTTTTATGGAAAGTTTGTTCTGAACGATTGTCTGAAGCTCCTGAAGATTCATCTGTATGCTTCCGTCGCCCGTAACATTGATTATATCATAAGTTGAATCACAAACTGCAGCACCGATTGCAGCAGGAAGATCATAGCCCATTGATGCAACAGCTGAATTTATGATAAAACGCTGATCTTTTTTGATAACATATCCGTGAGAACCGACTACGCAAGCTGAACCGTTACCGACAACGGTAATCTGACCTTCGTTAAGGTGTGAGCTGAGCTCCTTTATAAATGCATAGACATTTACAGGCTCTGTCTGCTCATAGTGCTTGGGAAGAACAACGGGATAATTCTTTTTCCACTCTCTGCATGTTTCGTTCCAGTTTTCTTTTGCAAAAACTTTTTCGTCAGAGAGAAGTTCATCCATTCTCTTAAGGAATGCCTTTGCATCGGCACAGATGGGCATATCGGGGTTGACTGTGGGCTTTTTGAGTTCTTCAGCATCAACATCAACAACGATTTTCTTTGCAGCTCTTGCCCATGATTTATAGTTATAGCCGACCTGACGGATACTAAGTCTGCTTCCGACAGAGAAGAATATATCTGAATTCTGAACAGCAAAGTTACCGGGTCTGTCACCCATGATACCTGCTCTGCCCACATAAAGAGGATGCTCGTCTTCGATAAGGTCGATACTGTCCCAGCCTGTTACAACAGGGATATTGAGCTTTTCGATAACACTTCTGAATTCCTCAAAAGCACCTGCAATTCTGATGCCGTTACCTGCATTGAAAACAGGTCTTTCAGCATTCTTTATCATATCGATAATTTCAAGAATAACATCATCAGACGGCACTTCAGGAAGAGTTTCATCGCCTTCACCGTCATAGGGATAAAGGTCGTCTGTTTCAACATAAGAACCCTGAATATCAAGGGGAATATCGAGCCAACAAGGACCGGGTCTGCCCTGCTGAGAAAGTTTGAGAGCTTTCTCAAGGCAGTATCTGATTTTGTTTTTATCTGTAACCATTTCACAGTATTTTGTCATACAGTCAATGGCTTTTGTTATTTCAAACTCCTGGTCACCCATGGCACGGATGCCGAGTCCTGACCAGCGTGCTGTTGTGTCATAACGGACCTGCCCCGAAATGACGAGCATAGGAATTGAATCAAGCCAACCGCCGAGAACGCCTGTTATGGCATTTGTTCCGCCGGGGCCTGTTGTAACGACACAAGCTGCAATTTTATTGTGAATTCTTGCATAACTTTCAGCAGCGATTGCACAAGCCTGCTCGTGATGGTTATAGACACAATGCATTCCTTCCTGATGACCGAAAGCATCGTTGAGATGCATCGCACCGCCGCCCGTTACGGTGAAAGCGGTGTCGATACCGTGGTCAACAAGAAACTGTGATATATAATTGGAAACTTTTATTTTCATTTAGCTTCAACTGCCTCAATAATTGTTTTTGCCATATAATCAATCATTTCATCTGTCATTCCGGGATAAACGCCTACCCAGAATGTGTTGTTCATAATTGTATCTGTGTTTGTAAGCTCGCCTACAACTCTGTAACCCTTGCCGCTTGCTCTCATTTCATCGAAACAGGGATGCTTTGTAAGGTTGCCTGCGAAGAGCATTCTTGTCTGTACGCCCTTTGCTTCAACATACTTTACAACTTCTGTTCTGCTGATGCCTTCGTTACATGTAATAAGGAAACCGAACCATGAAGGATCACCGTTTTCAACTGCTTCGGGAAGAATGACCTTATCTGCGATAGGAGCAAGAGCTGCTTTAAGACGTGCAAAGTTGTGTTTTCTTCTCTCAACGAATGTGGGGAACTTTTCAAGCTGTGCACAGCCTACAGCTGCCTGAAGGTCTGTTGCCTTGAGGTTGTAACCGAAGTGTGAGTAAACATATTTATGGTCGTATCCGAAAGGAAGTTCACCGTACTGACCGTCAAAACGGTGTCCGCAAAGGTTGTCCTGACCTGAATTACATACACAGTCACGGCCCCAGTCGCGGATTGAGCGGCTGATTCTTGCAAGAAGCGGATTATCCGTATAAACTGCGCCGCCTTCACCCATTGTCATGTGGTGGGGAGGATAGAATGATGATGTACCGATATCACCGATTGTACCTGTGAATTTCTTCCCACCGTCGATTGTGTACTGTGAACCGAGAGCGTCACAGTTATCTTCGATAAGCCAGATATCGTGCTTTGTGCAGAAATCTTTAACGGCTTTAAGGTCAAAGGGATTGCCGAGTGTATGAGCAATCATAACTGCCTTTGTCTTTTCTGTGTAAGCTTCTTCGAGCTTTGTTACGTCAATATTATACTGAGGAATTGTAACATCAACAAATACGGGGATTGCGCCATACTGGATGATAGGAGTTACTGTTGTGGGGAAACCTGCGGCAACTGTGATAACTTCGTCACCGGGGAAAACTCTCTTGTCACCGAGAAGAGGTGATGTAAGAGTCATAAATGCAAGAAGATTTGCACTTGAACCTGAGTTTACGAGTGCGCATGAACGCACACCGAGGTATTTTGCAAGTTTCTTTTCAAACTCGTCTGTGTATCTGCCTGCTGTGTGCCAGAATTCGAGAGCGCTGTCAACAAGATTAACTGCTTCGTTGCTGTCATAAACTCTTGATGCATAAGGAATTCTCTGTCCTTCGACGAAATCTTTCTTTACATTGTGATATTTTTCAAAATACTCTGCAACAGCAGAGAGTATGGCTTGTTTATCGAGTTCCTGATTGCTCATAATTACATTCCTTTCAGATGTTTATATATTAAAGAATTCTTTTATCTGTTTTTCTGTGATTTCAGGTACATTGCCGTCAGAAGCGTAGACCTTTGTCCATTCAACAGTCTTTTCAACAGCTTCGGTTGCAGACCATGTGGGTTTCCAGCCGAATGTTGTTTTAAGAAGTGAACAGTCAAGTTTAAGGAAGTTTGCTTCGTGAGGTCCGTCTTTTTTAAGGCATTCAAATGTCTGTCCTTCGCCCCATGCTGTACAGAAAATTGTTGCAAGCTGACCTGTTGTAAGACAATCTCTTTCATCGGGACCTACATTGTAGTAACCCTGATATTTTATATCCTCATACTGAGCCTGTGCAATCATAAGATATGCATTGAGAGGTTCAAGTACATGCTGATAAGGTCTTGTTGAGTTGGGATTTCTGACTATAACGGGTTTTTTATCCATAGCGGCACGGACACAGTCGGGGATGATACGGTTATCTGCAAAGTCACCGCCGCCGATAACATTACCTGCTCTTGCAGTTGAAACAGCAACGCCTGTATTGTCAAAGAATGATGCTTTATAGCTGTGTGTTACAAGTTCTGAGCATGATTTTGAATTTGAATAAGGATCAAAACCGTCAAGAGGCTCGTTTTCACGGTAACCCCAGCACCACTCGTTATTCTTATAAACCTTGTCCGTTGTGACATTGAGAACAGACTTGACAGACGGTGTAAGTCTTACACATTCAAGAATGTTGACCGTACCCATAACGTTTGTTTCATATGTGTACTTGGGCTGTTCATAAGAAGTGATAACGATAGGCTGAGCCGCAAGATGGAACACAATTTCAGGCTGAGTTTCATCGAAAACAGCCTTGAGGTGGTCATAATCTCTTATATCACCGATAACGGATTTCATTTTATCCTCAAGTCCTGCAACAGAAAAAAGATTGGGATTTGTGGGAGGTTCAAGCGAATAGCCCGTTACATCTGCCCCTGCCATGACAAGAATCTTTGAAAGCCATGAGCCTTTGAAACCTGTATGACCTGTCAGAAGGACTTTTTTACCTTTATAAAAATCAAGATTCATAAGATAATCCTTTCATAAAATGAGTAATTAGTAATGAGTAGTGAGTAATGAAGGAAGGGGCATGCCCCTTACCCCATTTTTAATTCCAAGTCCGAAGGACTTCCGACATTACTAATTGCTCATTACTCATTTTTCATTGCAAACACACTGCAAACAATAATTTTGTGTAGATTATGTGCAGAGGGCATTTTCTTCGAGTTGCCGCGTATGAAAATACGCAAGACGAGAAAAAATGTTCTCTGTGCGTAAGCTGTGCAAAATTACCAGACTTTCCAGGGAGCAGTACCGTCAGCCCAGAGTTTTTCAAGGTAATTTTTATCTCTTAATGTATCCATACACTGCCAGAAACCGTCGTGAGGATATGCCATAAGTTCGCCACGTCTTGCAGCTTCTTCAAGAGGATACTTTTCAAATACAGTTGAATCGCCTTCGATAAGGTCAAGAATTTCAGGCTGAAGCACCATAAAGCCGCCGTTGATGACACCGCCGTCCTGCTGTGTCTTTTCACGGAACTGCTGAATACAGCCTTCTGCATTTATATCAAGAACGCCGAAGCGTGCAGTGATTTTGATAGCTGTGAGAGTTGCCATCTTACCGTGTGCCTTGTGGAACTCAAGAAGCTTGTTGATGTCAACGTCTGAAACACCGTCACCGTATGTAAGGAAGAACGGTTCATCTCCGATGTAATCCTTTACTCTCTTAACTCTGCCGCCTGTCATTGTGTTGAGACCTGTGTCAACAATTGTAACTTTCCAGGGTTCGGAGAAATTTGTATGAACTGTCATTTCACCGTTGTTTGAGAAGTCAAATGTGATGTCACTTCTGTGAAGATAATAATCAGCAAAAAACTCCTTGATTACATGCTGTTTGTATCCGCCACAGATAACAAATTCGTTAAATCCGTAATGAGAATACTGTTTCATAATGTGCCAGAGAATAGGCATATCGCCGATCTGAATCATAGGTTTGGGAATAAGATGGCTTTCTTCACTGATTCTTGTACCGAAACCGCCCGCAAGAATTACAACTTTCATTTTGAGATTCCTTTCTGTTCTGAGTTTTCAGCTATTAATTATAAATTGTTATATATTGTAAAAATTATAGGAACGATGTTTACTGCAGAAAATGCAACTGTCATGCCGACGAAATATACTTTTTCAAATATTTTCAGGAACATATTTGATGCATCTGCCGCAAAAGGTCGTTTCTTTTCTATAAGATAAATTGCAACGGCAATAAACAGCGTAACCGCTGAAATAATTGCACCGAGTTTCATACCGTAAGGCAGATAACTCATTTCAATTACATTTTCACCGTTATTGAGTCTGACTGCCATGAATGAACTCATTGCAAAGTCAATATCACACTCTTCACCGTTGAGTTTGCATGACCAGCCCTCATCGTAAGTAACGGGCAGGAACACATATGTGTCGTCATTTTCACTTGTAACGGTTGCTGTGAGACTTTTCGGTCCGGTTTCAACAAGAGCATGATTATTCTTGTTTTTCTCACACAGCTGTTCAAGCTTTGTATAATCAAAATAACCTACAGTTACTTTTACATTATCAATAGTATCTTTTACTGCAAAAATGAAAATGTCAATATCTTCATCGGTAACAACACCGAGATCGATCAGCTCGTTGTGGAAATTATTCGGATAATTGTAATTGATATCACTGCCGAAATAACGCAGGTCTGCCTTTTTACCGTTTATCATAACTGTGGCAGAGCCTCTTTTTTTAACGGAATTTTCAATATCAACATGCAGATAAACATGTTTTGTGCCGTCAACATGGATTGTCTCTTCAAGCCCGTCAGCCTGAGTCATAACAAACTCTTCTGTTGTGCAAAGATCACTTTCATCACCTGTAAGGGCTGTATAGATTGCATTGTTGGACTCAAAAACATTATTGTTTTCAACAATATCTATATCCATAAAATCTTTGTTTACAAGCAATCCCACTGGAAGAGTGAAATTGTTTTCATAAAGATGTGAAGAACCGATTTCATTCATATATGAATATTCATATTCATTCAGTTCTTTTTCACTGAAAGTATATTTGATATTGAGCAACGCATCGGAAAGAAGTGTGCCCACGCTGTCAATTACTCTTGTATATATCTGCGAATAGCCGAGAGCTTCCATTGTTGATGTCATATCCGAAGATACGAGATGTGTAAAGTTTGAAAGTGCAGGGTAACCGAAGAATAACGGATAATTACTGTTAAGACGCACATCAAGATCTTTTATTCTTGAAAGATTGTCATTTTCAAGTTGCAGATCTTCTGCCATTTCAAGAGAATCTTCTACAAAATCAAGACTGTACATGCTTGTTCTGTTTTCGGTATCGGAATTCATACCGAAAGAAACATTCGCAAGAAGACCTATTTCTGTAAGCATAACACCTGCCATGAGTATATATGCAAGTTTTCTGACACCTACAAAAAGCATCAGCACATAGAAAACAGATAACAATATAAATGCGGCAAAAATCCATTTATCACATTCATCAATAACAAGCTTGTTGTACTTGAGACCGTTTGCCATTCCGACATCTTTATAAACTCTTGTTACAAGAAGATAAATTGCAGCACCGGCACTGAATACAGCAGGCGGAATAATGAAAAGATTGTTTTTTCCTTTCATTGAGAATGTGACATCTTTTGTGTTTGAAAGCGTATATGCCGCCATACACACAAGAATGAAAATCAGCATATATGCATATCTCAACGGAAAACCGACATATGAGCCGAGGTGCCAGATGAGATTTATATTTTCAAAAAATACGGGAAGAATCAGAACAACCGTTGCAAGTGAGAAAAACAGACATGCACGCTTATTCTGTTTGATGTTTACAAAAAGCAGTGAGAAAAATGCAAGGAATACTGCTGAACACAAAAGTATTATTGTAAGTTTTGTTGTTGAATATGTGGTTGATGTATTTAAAATTTTAAGAAGTGTATCAAGAGGTGTTTCTTCACTTTTTATTGCATATCGTGTTGAACGGAACATGTAATAAACTGAGGGAAGATTTATTATTGCCGAAGCAAAAATTGCCAACACCGATGTTACTCCGAAACGGATGATTGACATTTTTCTTGTTTCTTTCGGATGCACGATTGCAAGATACAGGAATCCGACAAAAAACAGGAAAAGGAACACCATGTAAGATATATATATCGAAAGTAAAAGTGTGTATGTGAGGAACAGAAAATACGGCATCCATTTACCTGTTCTGAACATATGCAAAAGTGTCAGAATAAGGAACGGAAACATAAATGCGGCATCTATCCAGCCCATGTTTGTGTAGTAAATCAGAATAAATGCACTGAAGCTGTATGCAATACCGAGAAAAACCTGCCAGAAAGGATCGATTTTAAATTCCTTACGAAGAAAATATACCATCGACAATGATGCCATTGCCATTTTGAATATGATAAGGAACGGAATTCCGTTTACTATTGCATCACGGCTGCAAAGAAGCGTAAAAATAATTTCCCACGGTTTAAGAATATAAAAACCTGTTGTAAGAACCTGTGCACCTGCAGCTGTTTCCCAGTTGAATAACAATGATTTTGTTCCTGCGGAATGAAGATAATCCCAGAAATATGTGTAATTCGAAATTGTCTGCTGAACCATATCGTCACAGACAACACTTCCCGTACCGAAGGGATAAATTCCGTTTACCGCATATACAACAAGAAGTATTATTGCAGTCAGTGAACAAGCTGTAACATACGGTAACAGACTGACGTAATTGATTTTGCTTTTATTTAATTTCAAACATGTCATCTCCAAACAACAATCCGCCGGATAAAATTATACACATAAATAATAGCACAACAGTATTTTTTAGTCAATAAAAAAGTTTTTTATACAAGTATATATTTTTTTCTATTGATTTTAATTCATTTTTATGGTAAATTAAAAGACAGTAAAAATGAGGAGCAACATCACAATGAAAAAGAAAATAATGTTATTACTTTCCACTTCCCTATTATTTTCCTCATATGCAATAACAGCATTTGCAAAAGAGGCAACAGATTCCGGCAACTCCGGTTTTTCCTATATCCTTTCATCTTTTGCCGCCAGTCCGGCTGCAATTATCGGACTTTTATCCGTTTTTTTCTGCACAGCAATTTTTGTTGTTTTCAGAAAAAAACTGAAAAACAGGCTCGACGGCTCATCCGCATCACTGATGACAAACATCTTCATCCTCTTCTTTGCGATAAACGGTATCGCATGTCTGTTTATGGCTTTTGCAACTGAGGGCGCAACCTGGTCAAATCTGATGCATGTGAATCCTGCTTCAACAAGAAAGTTCACTCAGTTTGAAGACTATATTCTCAATCTGCAGTACGCAGGAACACAGAATTTTGCAAAAAGTGCAAAAACGAACTCACCTTTTTCACATCTTATTTATTTTATATTGGCTCAGTTTTTACCAAACAACCACATTTTCGCAACAAAAGCTTCTGCATACACACAGATACTCAAAAATCAGACATTCATGTACATGTATCTGATTCTTACAATGTTTGCGTTTGTTCTTCTCTATAAAATGAACCGTTCCGTTCTCCGCAATAACAGACTCAACATCAGAGATGAAATTATTGCATTCATGTTGGTTGTTTCGTATCCTGCAATTTACTGCATAGAAAAGGGTAACATCACGATTGTAAGTCTTGTGCTTACAATGGCATTTGTTATTTTTCATAACGACATAAACATACGTATCAGAGAAGCTTCATACATTGCGCTGGCAGCATCAGCCGCAATTACACCTTACACAATTGTTTTCGCATTGCTCCTTGTAAACAAGAAAGTAAAAGCTTCTGTTATGAATGTTGTAAGAATTTTGATTTATTTCCTGATTCTGTTTGTAACACCCGTTACACTTACAGGCACAAAAAACATGGTCACATACCTCAAGACTCTTACTGAAGTTTCAACGGATTTTATTGCCGGAAACATGAGCATTTCAAACATTCTTTGTTTATTCGGAAACACAAATTCAGTTGTCGCATATATTTTTGTTATTCTGACACAGCTTCTTGCAATTCTTGCAATTATCCTTCTTCCCGCAACATGGCAGAAAGCTTCGGCTGCTGTTTACTTCATACTGAACATTTTTGCAGTTTCTGATGCTGTTGCACTTCTGTTTGTATTTATCCCCCTTATTCTTCTTCTTGGCGAAAAGAAGCATAACGTATCTGACTGGCTGTATCTTCTTGCATTTGCACTTCTTATAACTCCCCTTCCCGAATGGTACAGCTTCGACAGCACAAAGTTCTTCTTCTTTATTGAATCCATAGGAATTTACGGAATCCGTAATGCAAACCACCTTATTGATTTCGTTGCATCACAGTTCATTCTTATTCTTATTGCTGCACAGTCAATCGGTATTCTTAAAAACAAAAGAAAACTCTCTGAACCTGCGCCGGAAGCAATTCAGGCATAACAGTATCAGGCAATAATTTCCGAATTCTATTGCATTTTTTTACATGCAGTGGTATAATAAATCTATGACTTTAATTTTAAAGACAGGTAGGTAATGAAAAATGAAAAAAAGATCAAAAGTTTTTCTTGCACTTGCACTTTGTGTAACTCTTCTTTTCACATCTGTTACAGGCGTATCTGCAGCAGCAGTGGCAGAAGAATCATCAACAGGTAATGCTTTTATGGAATCTTTTGCAAACACACTCAACACAATTTTCAACAGAGTTGTTGACGGTCTTCTCAATACAATCGTAAAGTTCTTCCCCAAGACTGTTCTTATCAAAGACAAATCTGAGTATAAGAGCGAAAACTTCATGGAAGGTACAAAAGATTTTATCGATGAACCCGTTGAAGGCGCAAAATGGAATCTCGGTTATGCTCAGGCATCAATCGTTCCTGACGATTTTGACGAAGTAAAATACTACAAGGGCGGTTACGACCTTAACCTCAAGCTCACAGAAATGATCGACGACCTCAAGGTTCGTGTTATCACTCTTAACGACGGCAGTGACAGAGGTACAACAGCTATCATCGCTATTGACTGTCTCGGTCTTGCTAACAGCGACGTAAGACTTATCAGAGCTGCTCTTGCTGATTACGCAACAGCAAACAACATCGTAAGTATCAACGTTTCTGCTACTCACGTTCACAGCGGTATTGATACTCAGGGTATCTACACAGACCTTTTCACAACAATCTTCCAGAACCTCGGTGCAGCTATTGTTAAGTCAGACAAACTTGCTCCCGCAATTGACAATGAATTCCGTCAGGTAATCATTGACAAGTCTGTTGAATGTGTTAAGGCTGCTTTTGAAGGCATGACAGAAGGTACTCTTACATATGCTAAGACAAACGCTGCAGTATATGTACGTGACCGTACAGCTCCCGACATCATGATTGAAGAGCTTTACAGATTTATGTTCACTCCCGATGACGGTTCAATGGGCACAATCATTTCAAACTACGGTGTTCACCCCGAATGCATCGGTTTCGGCACAAAGGTAGGTACATCAGACTTCGTTTACTACACAGAACAGGTTGTTAACGAAGGCGGTTACAACTTCATCTTCCTTCAGGGTGCAGTTGGTACATATACAGAAGACATGGGCGCATCAAGTGACGGTCTTGAACTTGACAGAGTAGAATCAACAATCCGTTACGGTGAAGAACTCGGTTACATTCTTCTCGGCATGACAATGACTCCCGATGAAAGACTTGCGCTTCTTGTTGATGAAGAAAGAGAAGCTCTTGCAGCTGACAGCGAAAACTACACTCCCTGGTACGAAAGAGAAACTGTTACAGAAAGAGAAGTTGCTCCTGTTCTCAACGTTGCTCATAACGAATACCTTGCATCAGTTGACAACGGCGTTTACGAACTCTTCGGCAAGCTTTCACTTGCTAACAACACAATGGTAACAGATGCTGACGGCAACTACTATGCAGTTACAGAAGTTGGTTACATGGAACTCGGTGACATCAAGGTTATCCTTTGCCCCGGTGAAACATACGCAGAGCTTATCAAGGGCGGCGAAAACATGTCTAAGTTCCCCTATGCTCCCGCATATGAAATCCTCGGCACAGAAGATGTTATCGTTTGTGACCTTGTGAATGACGCTCTCGGCTACATCATGCCTGATGATTTCTTCACATATGCAACAATCAGATATGAAGATGAATCAATCACAATCGACAGCAGCTGGGGTCTTACATCACTCGGCAACCGTGCAGCTTCAAACATCTACGGTGCAATTTACGATCTTATTGATGAAGTAAGATAATTCAAAAAAAAAATCATGGGACAGTACAAAATTATATGTACTGTCCCTTTTTTATTGATTTCGACAAAAAATCATGCTATAATGTAATATAAACGAAAAATACGTAAGGATTTTATTATGCAGTTCAACTCGATTCACTTTCTAATCTTTTTCCCGCTTGTACTTGCGGTATATTTCATAATACCAAAAAAAATCAGGTATTTATGGTTGCTTGTAAGCAGCTATTATTTCTACATGAGCTGGAATGCAAAGTATGCTATCCTTATTGCGTTTTCAACCGTTGTTACATATCTGACGGCAATACTTATTGAACAATTCGGCAAAGACGAAGACAAAACTTTCAGACTGCTTAAAAAGCTGTCACTGTTTACGGGAATTGCAACAAACCTTGCTATATTATTCTTATTCAAATATCTTGATTTTGCTGTTGAAAACATAAATTCAGCGTTGGAAATATTTAATCTGAACATTATAGAAAACAAATTCGATTTACTATTGCCCGTGGGCATATCATTTTACACATTCCAGGCGCTGGGATATGTTATTGATGTTTACAGAAAAGAAATCAAAGCCGAATACAATCTTTTCAGGTACGCACTTTTCGTATCTTTCTTCCCTCAGCTTGTGGCAGGCCCCATTGAGCGTTCAGGCAATCTGATAAAACAGCTTTACAATGCAGATAAAATCAAACTTATGGACTATGAACGCATCGTAAAGGGCTTTATGCTGATGATGTGGGGCTTTTTCATGAAGGTTGTTATTGCAGACAGAGCAGCAACAGCTGTAAATCATGTTTTTGAAAATTACTACATGCTCAATACTTCTGCACTGGCTGCAGGAGCGGTTCTTTTCGCAGTTCAGATTTATTGCGATTTTGCAAGCTATTCAACAATCGCTGTAGGTGCAGCGCAGATAATGGGATTCAGACTTATGGATAATTTCGATACACCGTATTTTGCATTATCCATCAAAGAATTCTGGCGCAGATGGCACATTTCCCTTTCCACATGGTTCAGAGATTATCTTTACATACCTCTGGGAGGCAACAGAAAAGGGAAAATACGTAAGTATCTTAATACAATGATTGTTTTCATTGTAAGCGGATTGTGGCACGGCGCAAACTGGACATATATTGTATGGGGCGCACTTCACGGTTCATATCAGATTGTAGGTGAACTTACTTCCCCGTCAAAAAGAAAACTCGAACAGAAATTAAAAATAAATACACAAGCCGCATCTTATAAATTCATAAAACTTGCAATCACATTCGGTCTTACCTGTCTTGCATGGATTTTCTTCAGAGCAGATTCAATAAATGCAGCGGCAGCATACATAGCAAGACTTTTCACAAGACTTGATCCATGGGCACTCACAACAGGATTCCTTTACAACATCGGACTTGACAGACAGGAAATGAACATTCTCATTATTTCAATAGCTGTTCTTCTTTTCGTTGACATTATGAAACGAAGAAAGAATGTCCGTTTTGAAAATATTGCAGACAACCAGAATTTCTGGGTAAGAGGTCTTATTATATTCACTCTCATTTTTGTTGTAATTATTTTTGGTGCATACGGATTTAACTTTGATGCACAACAATTCATATACTTCCAGTTTTAGGTGACACCATGAAAAAAAACGCGATAAAAATAATTGCATTTCTTGTTGCTGTTGTTCTGACATTCGCAGGAATGGAATATGTCCTCGGTTTTAAATATCTCGACAGCACTTTTAAAGCTGATTCATTTTATAAGCAGGAAGAAAACACTGTAGATGTTCTTGTTTTAGGTTCAAGCCACGCTTATCAGGGATTGAACACGGCAGTATTCTGGCAGGAATACGGTATTGCCGCATTCAACTTCTGCGGTGCTGCACAGCCGATATGGAATACATATTACTATCTTGAAGAAGCACTCAAAACGCAGACTCCGAAAGTTATTATTTTTGACACTTATTATCTGCACATGAGCGAAGATTTCAGTGAAACAAGTTTTGCAATAAAAAACACATACGGTCTCAAGTGGTCCGAAACAAAAATAGAAGCTATAAAGGCAAGTTTTGATACTCAGGAAGATGATAAACAATATTTATTTGAAATTCTCCAGTATCATTCAAGATATTCTGATCTGAACAAGACTGACTTCTTTACATATCAGGGTAACAAAGATATGTATGAAAACCATAAAGGCTTTTACTGTTATTTCAATTCTTCTGCAGTTACAGAAAGAGACCTGACAGATGTAGCTTATTTAAACTACATGACTGAGAAATCACAGCTCTATTACAGAAAGATTTTCGAACTTGCAAAAGAAAAAAATATACCGATAATCGCGGTTGCAATCCCGTTCAATGCAGAACCCTATCATCAGGCATATTTCAACGAGGCAAAAATTATTGCCGAAGAATACAATGCTCCGTTCTATAATTTCAATACAGATTACAAAGCACAGCTGGGCATTGACTATTCAACAGATTTTGCAGATAATCAGCACCTTAACTATCTCGGCAACACAAAACTCACAAGATTTTTCGGTGAACTTCTCAGAAATGAATACAATGTACCCGACAGACGCGGTAATGATGCATATTCATCATGGGAAGCAGATGCTCAGGTTTTTTACAAACAGCTTGAAAATCACAATGTAACAAAAATCACATCATTGACAGACTATGCGGAAATATTCAAAAACAACAGATACAAAATCGTGGTAACATCTTCATTAAATGATTTTGATTCAATTCCTGATGCAGCACGTGTATCAATGATGTATTTCTTCAAACGACTGGAAGTTCCTAAATCCGAATATTCCAAGGGCGGAATGTGGATTTTCGAAAACGGTGAAAAAACATACTACAATGACTGCTCCGGCAGTAATTTTTCAAAGGCTGTAAGCCTCGGCAGATATGACGGTATTGCCGTAAAACCGGTTGAACACACAATGGATGAAACACAGATACTGTCTGTAAACAGCATCTTCGCAAACAAAAAAGACGTTACCGTATCAGATTACGGATTAAACATTTATGTCTATGATAACTTCACCCAGACAAAAGTTGACATCGTCGGTCTCAATTACAGCAATAACCAGTTGGTAAGATAAAAACTGACAGCAGACACAATTGTGTCTGCTGTTCCTTTTTCTCTTATTTTTCCGCATACTGATAAACACGGACATAATCAACTATAAAATCAGATACTTCTTCATCTGTGCAGATTGCAGGACCTGCCCAGCTGTCAGCTGCTTTGCTGTCAGAACCTCCGACTTCCACGGTAAGAATAAGCCATTCATCAACCTGAGATGTGCCGCCGAACGATGACCGTCCCGTTTCGACACCATTTATGTAAAAAATGTATTCATCTGCATTCCATTCAACACCGTAAGTATTATATTCATTATAAGGATTGTTATCGGTTATATAAGGTTTGCAGACGTTTATACTGCGTTTTTCGGGCCCGTAACCGTCATAATGAATATTTATTGTGACACGGTTTTGTTCTTTCTCTGAAGAAGCTGAATAAAACGATGATTCAAAAACGTCGATTTCTGCACCGTCAGTGCCTGTTGCATCTACATTTGTCACACCTGTACAAGTCAGCCAGAATGCAGACCACATGCCGCTTCACTGAGGAAGAATACATCTGACTTCAAAGTAACCGTAAGTCTGTTTTACCGCGTATCTTGTTGTGATACCGCAGGAATACCATCCCGGCAGATTATTATTTTTATACCCTTCAGGAAAATACTTTGTTGCTATGTGCAGATTTCCGTTTTTAACTTTTACAAAATCAAGATTCCAATAACCGCCTTTTCTTACACTTGTTGTCCCCTTTTTTACCTGATGACCGCACCATACGGAATAATCAAGTGCATCCGAATCAAAATCATCTTCCCAGACAAGTTCAAATTCAGACATATCTATTTTATTCTGTCTTAATTTTTCAGGGATTTCAACAGAAGGATTGATTGAAGTTATAAATGACAGAAGTGCAAGAAATATCAGTTTAAGATTTCTGAATATAATATTCTTTTTTAACCGAGGAAATCAAAAATTTTATCAAGATAAGTTTTAAGCACATCGTTTGTTGTTGCAAAAACTTCATGTTTTGAACCGGGAACATAAACAAGCTGTGCATTACTGACCTTTTCAGCAAAAACATTCTGATATGAGGAAATTACTCTGTTATCACTTTCGGGTTGGAAAATAAGCACCTGTGTTTTTATATTTCTGCAATTATTATCATCAAGCAGATGGTCTGTAAGTTTAAGAGCTTCGTCTACCCAACCGAAAGACGGACCTGCTGTTCTGTAAACGGGATTTGCAATTCTTTTTGAAAGGAAATATTCAAAACGCGGTCTGCTTGTATCACTGCTTGTTTCAAAAGCAGCATCGGGCTTGAATTTGCACATACCGGGAACAGAAACATTCTTAAGTCCGATTGAACTTGCAAAACCGAGAATTGTTTTTGCAACGGGAACAGGAGCTCCTGTCTGGGCGCATATCATTGGCGCAGACAAAATTGCTTTTTCAAAAACATCATTATGAACCTGTATGTATCTTGCGGCAATTCCGCCGCCCATTGAATGAGAAAATATGTACATGGGTATATTATCGGCATAGGGTTTTACGATTTTATTGACAAAAGCGTCAAGATCATCTATATAATCAGAAAACTTATCTATACGTACCGTTTCCATTGAACCCTGCAATCTGTAAGAATGACCATGACCTCTGTTATCAATTGCAAAGGCATTAAAACCGTTTTTAACGAAGTAATAAGCCATTTCTCTGAACTTTTCAGCAAACTCGGTAAAGCCGTGGACAATAACAACATTACCTCTTGCATTTTCCGCTGTGTGCGCCTCGTAGTGTATATTTTTTCCGTCGTACGATGTGAAATAGCCATCTGTTCTTATATCCTCCAGAAACGGTTCTACTTCATTTTTCATGATGTCTGCATAATTGTTTTCATCAACCAGAGAAATTACATTCTTCATACTGCTACCACCTGAATTTTTTTCTTTAGTATAGCATACCTGTTTTGGAAATGCAATCTAATCGGAAGATTGACAAAAATTGCATTTAGTATTATTATATATACATATTCCGATTGGAGGAACATTTATGTTTGATTATTTGCGCGCAGTCAGTGCCGTACCTGAAATACAGGTTGGAAACCCGTATTTCAATACAGAAAAAATCATTGAAAAAATCAGTGAAGCCGCCGCAGAAAATGCAGATATTGTGGTATTTCCCGAACTTTGCATAACAGGTTATACCTGCGGAGATTTATTCCTGCAGGAACAACTTTTGAACGATTCTGTAAAGTGCATTTGTACCGTTGCAGAAAAAACAGCAAAATATGATTGCCTTGTTACTGTGGGAGCACCTGTAAGAATAGGTTATCAGCTCTTTAACTGTACGGTGCTTATGTCAGCAGGCGTTATCTGCGGTATTGTGCCGAAGACTTTTGTCAATAATTATAATGAACGTTGTTTTGTTTCGGCAGATGAACTGAGAATTACGGAAATCTGCTTTTCTGACATATGCAAAGATTGTAAAGAGGATTATTGCATTCCTGTAGGAAGCAATCTCATTTTTGAATACAAAAACTTTGCAAAAATTGCAGTTGAATCAGGTGAAGACTTGTTTGCTCCCCTGCCCGAAAGCACACTTCTTGCACTTGGCGGAGCAGAGGTTATCCTCAATCCCGCAGCAGACAATGAAACTGCAGGTCAGCGTGATTACAGACGTGAAAATGTAAGACAGCAGTCTGAAAGATGTATCTGCGCTTATGTTTTTGCCTCTGCAGGTGAATGCGAATCCACAACAGATATGATTTATCCCGGTCACAGCATTATTGCAGAAAACGGAAAAATTATTTGCGAAAACGATAAAATTATTGATTCCGATTATCTTATTGTTTCAGATATTGACCTTGGAAAAATCAAGTCTGAAAGAATGAAAAGCAAACTGTTTTTACACAGTGTTTCATCATACAGCGAAATGACTGATGTTGAGAAAATTGTAATTGAATCCGAAAATAACAATTTTTACGGAAACGGTGATTATGCTTTTGTTGATAAAAGTCCGTTCATTCCGTCAGATGAAACGGAAAAACACTTAAAGTGCATGAGCATTTTTGAAATGCAGACTGCCGCACTGCGTAAACGTATAAAAATAACAAACGGAAAAACCGTTATCGGCGTTTCCGGCGGTCTTGATTCCACACTTGCACTTCTTGTGTGTGTCAACGCTATGAAAAGTCTCGGCAGAGATACAAAAGATGTAATTGCCGTTACACTCCCCTGCTTCGGAACAACAGACAGAACCTACAACAATGCACTCAGACTCATGGAATTGCTCGGTGTTACCGCAAGAGAAGTAAACATAAGAGAAGCCTGCACAATCCATTGCAGAGATATAGACCATGACATAAATAAAATCGATGTAACATTTGAAAATGTTCAGGCAAGAGAGAGAACTCAGATTCTTATGGACATTGCAAGTGACGTGGGCGGTTTTGTTGTCGGCACAGGCGACCTGAGCGAACTTGCCCTTGGCTGGTGCACATATAACGCTGACCATATGAGCATGTACGGCGTTAACGCAAGTATTCCGAAAACTCTCATGCGTGAGATTATCAGAAGCATTTCTGAAAGTAAAGATTTCTGCAATTGTGCCGATGTTCTGCAGGATGTTGTTGCAACTCCCGTAAGTCCTGAATTGTTACCTCCTGATGAAAACGGCAAAATTGCGCAGGAAACCGAAGATATTGTAGGTCCTTACATTCTTCATGATTTCTTTATTTACTATTGCCTCAGATATGGTTTTACGCCCACAAAAATATACAATCTTGCAGTCAAGGCTTTTGAAGATGAATTTGACGGTGAAACTATTCTTAAATGGCTCAAGATTTTTTACAGAAGATTCTTCTCACAGCAGTTCAAAAGAAGCTGTATGCCTGACGGGGTAAAAACAGACTGCGTCGGATTATCTCCGAGAGGAGAATTCAACATGCCCAGTGATGCATCATCTGCTGCATGGCTGAACGAACTTGAAAAATTATAACAAAAAAAGGAGCTCGGAGAGCTCCTTTAATTTTTTATATATCTCAGATTTCAGGAATATCAACAGTAACTTCTTTGCCTTCTCTTGCTGAGCGGACAATACCGTCGATGATAGCCTGATTGTAAATGATCTGGCTTGAGGGAACGGGTGCGGGAAGACCGTACTTTACAGCGTCGATGAATGAACGGATCTTCTTGTCGAAGTTATCAACATCATTATCCTTTTCAGGAATAACTGTTTCAACCTTTTCGCCTGCAACGTCGTGGTAAATCTTGAGAGGACCGCCGATTGAGCCGTTCCAGCACTCTGTTGAAGGAATACGGAGTGAACCCTTTGTACCCATGATGATTGTATCACCCGGAGTGTCAAGGTGCATATCCCAGGCAATTCTGAAGTCAAGGATTATGCCGCCTTCAAGACGGATGAATCCTGCACCGAAATCGTCAACACTGAACTTTTCAGCATATTCGGGATGTGAGGGATATGTAGCAGGATTCTTGCCGAAGAAGTCTGACATATAACCTGAAACTGTAAGGGGCTTGGGATAACCTACAGCATTGAGAACCATATCAAGTGAATAGCAACCGATATCTGCAAGAGCACCGATACCTGCTGTTTCGTCTTCAATGAATGATGTGCCGTAAGGAGTGGGAATACCCTTTCTTCTTCCGCCGCCTGTCTGGATGTAATAAATCTGACCGAGTTCGCCTGATTCAACAACCTTTTTAACCATCTTCATGTTCTCGTCAAATCTGGGCTGGAAGCCGATTGAAAGAACCTTGCCGCTTGCCTTTTCTGCCTTGCAGATAGCAACAGCTTCTTCTGTTGTAACGCACATGGGTTTTTCAAGAAGAACGTTTACGCCGTTTTCAAGAGCATAGATTGTACAGGGAGCATGCTGTCTGTTGTATGTACAAACGCTGACTGCATCAATATCTTTTTCATTATCGATAAGTTCACGGTCACTGTTGTATATACGTGCGCCTTCGATACCATTGTCTTTTGCAAATTTTTCAGCCTTACCGGGAACGATATCAGCAAGAGCCACGATTTCAACGTCGGGGCATCTCTTGTAGCATGCTGCATGTGCTTCTGCAATCCAGCCTGTACCGATAATACCTACTTTAACTTTTTTGGAAGCATCGACCACCTGCTCCTCAGTGTCTGTTTTGAAACGGTCGAGAATATTGTCTGCCATATAAATACCTCCGCAGATATTAATTATATGGTTATATTAACATAGACTGAGGAGAAATACAAGAATAAATTTATGAATTTTGTAAAGAATTATTGCCGATTATTTAAAATAAATCAATTATACTTGTATAAATAAATTCGTTGATGTATAATACATATGAATTATTTCTGCAAAAGGAGAAAACAAATGAAACACTACTCTTCAGTTATAATCGGTCACATTACAATGGACAGAAATGTTGACCATCTCGATAATGAAATAAGAAGTCCCGGCGGTGCAGTTATTTTTTCATCTGCTTCAGCACATGCACTCGGACATAATGTTCTTGCTGTTACAAAGGTAGCAAAACCTGACCAGGAAAGACTTTCTGCATTCACACTTCCCAAGGAAAATATCCTTTGCATTGATTGTCCCAGTTCATCAAACATGTACAATCGTTATTTCACTCCCGATAAAGAGAGAAGAAAATGCGTATGTACTTCTGTGGGCACTCCCTTTGAAGCTGAAGACATTCCCGATGACGTAACTGCTGATATATTCCACTTCGCAGGTCTTGTATACGGTGACTTCACAAACGAAATGATAAAAGAAGCTTCAAAACGAGGCAAAGTTGCTGTTGACGTTCAGACTTGTCTTCGTCATGTTGACCTGAATGACGGCGGAAGCATGTATTTTGAAGACTGGAAAGACAAAAAGGAAATGCTTCCTTATATCCATTACCTCAAGACAGACGCTGCTGAAGCTGAAATTCTTACAGGTCTTGAAGACAGATATGAAGCTGCAAAGCTCCTCTATTCATGGGGTGCAAAAGAAGTTGTTATAACTCACAACACAGAAGTTATTGCATACGACGGTGAAAAGTTCTGCTCTTGCCCAATAAAATCAAGAAATCTCAGCGGAAGAACAGGCAGAGGTGACACAACTTTTGCTGCATACATCAATGAAAGACTTACAAATGACATGGAAAGTGCCTTATTGTATGCAACAGCAACAGTTTCATTAAAAATGGAGACTCCCGGTCCTTTCAGAGGAACAAGAAAAGACGTTGAAGCTTATATTAATGAGTTCTATAAATAAAAAACAGCCGAATGGCTGTTTTTTTATTGCAGATATAAAATTATATGAACAAAAAAAGGGTGTCGGAAAACCGACACCCTGAAATTATACATTAATTAACGAAATTATTCGTTGATTTCTGTAACAACGCCTGAACCAACTGTTCTGCCGCCTTCACGGATAGCAAAACGGAGACCTGCTTCGATAGCGATGGGAGTGATGAGTTCAACGTCCATAACAACGTTGTCACCAGGCATACACATTTCTGTGCCTTCGGGAAGGTTGATAACGCCTGTAACGTCTGTTGTTCTGAAGTAGAACTGAGGTCTGTAGTTGTTGAAGAAAGGTGTATGACGGCCACCTTCATCCTTTGTAAGAACGTAAACCTGACCCTTGAACTTTGTGTGGGGCTTGATTGAACCGGGCTTACAGATAACCTGACCACGTTCGATTTCTGTTCTCTGAACACCACGAAGAAGAGCGCCTACGTTGTCGCCAGCTTCTGCGAAGTC
>JAZOUN010000007.1:0-6059 GCA_045658165.1 Acutalibacteraceae bacterium | reverse complement strand
AATCTGCACTCTCTGTAAGTTTGACCGTTCCGATATTCTGCATCACTGGTGACGGAGGCAGTTCACCCATCGGAATGTTCTGCTTTTCGCAAAGAAACTTTCTGACTTTGTGATATGTTTCTGTATAATCGCCCCATTCAGTCAGCGGAGCGCAATAATCGTAGCTTGTAACGGTGGGCTCATAGCACTTCTGATGATTTGCACCTGCCGTAAAGCCGAAGTTTGTTCCGCCAAGGAACATATACATATTAAAGGATGCGCCCTGTTTTGTGAATTCTTCAAGCTCTGAAATTATGTTATCCGCTTTTCTTGTGTGATGCTTTTCACCGAAATGGTCAAACCAGCCGCACCAGAATTCCATACACATTTTCGGTATTTCTCCGAAAGGCTTTAATGCGTCGAAAGCAGTTGAGGCACGTGAGCCGAAATTAAGTGTGGGTAAAACTCCCTCTGATGTTCCGCCGGAAAGCATATTGCACCATGTTCCGTCAGAAGTGAACTTCAACAAATCCGCACCGAGTTCATCATACATATCCGAAAGAGCACGAAGATACTTTTTATCGTTGGAGTAACTGCCGTATTCATTCTCAATCTGCATAGCAATAATATTACCGCCGTTTGTAATAAAGAAAGGCTTGAGAACGGAGAACAGTTTTTCAAAGAAATCTCTTACATGGCCGAGATAAATTTCGTTATTGCAACGAAGTTCAATATTTTTGTCCTTTAAAAGCCAAGCAGGGAAACCACCGAAATCCCATTCTGCACAAATATACGGTCCCGGTCTTACAATTGCGTATAAACCAAGCTTCTGCGCAGTTCCGATAAATTTTGCAATATCAAGCATACCGCTGAAATCAAAAACACCCTTCTGCGGCTCGTGAAGATTCCAGCAGACATATGTTTCAACCGTATTGAACCCTGCAAGCTTTAACTTCAGCAATCTGTCTTCCCAATATCCGGGAAGAGTACGGAAGTAATGCATAGCTCCTGAATAAATTTTAAAAGGCTTGTCGTTAAGATAAAATTCGTTGTCCTTAATATAAAATGTCCCTGCCATTTTGTATCTCCTTTACTATGTGGAAATTGTTTATACAAAGCATTATAAAACAAGTATATCAAAAAAAAGTCCGGTATTCAACAAATATAACAATATTTTATTTCTTAATGATGAATGTTGATATGTTGACTTATTATCGATTCCTATATATAATTTAATCAGCATTAATGTCAGGGGATATATTCTATGAGTGAAAAGCTTAAATTAAGTTTTAATGAGAAAAAGAATATTTACGAAATTTGCTATGACGGTTTTTTATGGGTGAATGACGGAGAAAAAGCTTATGTTTCAGTTTACCGTAAAAACGGAAATAAAGAAATTGTTAAGAAACTGCCTTTTAATTCAGCCGGGGCAATAAAAACAGATTATCAGAAAGATAAAATCGTAACAAGATATTCCGATTTTTATTCCGGAGGCAAAAAACTGCCTTTTACTCTTATCTGTACTGCTGAAAAAGTTGATTCGGATTCAGTTGTATTCTCACTTAAAAGTGAAAATGAAACCGAATATTGTATTCAGGGAACAGTATTTCCCGGAGCTTTCAATTCAGAAATAAAAGGTGCAGATTCTTATCATGTTGACCCGATGCGTCAGGGATTTATTCTGCCCGACGGATATCTGAAAAACTTTTTCGGCACCCGCTATTATACATTCGTAAAAAGACTCATAAACACAGGCGATTGCTATTTTCCTCTTTGGGGAAGAGTTTGTGACGGACACACATTTTCTGCAATTGTTGAAACTCCTTATGACGCCTCCCTTGTTTCCTGCTACGGAAAACGTCTTGCTTTTCTGAACAGTGTTTATTGGCAGACTTCACTGGGAAAAGTATCTTATGAAAGAAAAATCCGCTTTGTTTTCCACAGCAACGGTGATTACAATACAGTTGCAAAGGATTACCGTAAATATCTGATGGACAGAAATCAGCTTGTGACCCTTGATGAAAAAATAAAGAAGAATCCTAACATTAAGAATATTCTGGGCGCACCTGTTCTTCATCACAAGATTTTCTCAAAAATCAATAAGAAATCACAGTTTTACGATAAAAACGGCTCCAATGAAGTTCTTTGCGCCACATTCAATGAACGTGCAGAGCAAATGAAAAAGCTCAAAGCAGCAGGACTCGAAAAGCTGTATATACATACTGACGGCTGGGGTAAAGACGGTTATGATAACAACCATCCGTATATTTTACCTCCTTGTGAAGAAGCAGGCGGTTGGGAAGGATTCAAAGACTTCTCTGATGTCTGCCGTGAGTTGGGATATGTGTTTGCACTCCATGACCAATACAGAGATTACTATTATGACAGCCCTGTATTTGACAAAAACAAAGCCGTGACAAATATCGACGGAAGCAATCCGTACTGTTCAATATGGGACGGTGGCGAGCATACTTATCTTTGTTCTGCCTTTGCTCTTGACTATGTGAAGAAGACATATGCAGAGCTTCAAGAGCACGGAGTAGATGTGCAGGGAGCCTATCTTGATGTTTTTGCGATTATGCAGGGTGATGAGTGCTTCCACGAAGACCACAGAATAACAAGAGAAGAAAGTATGGAATACAGAGGTAAGTGCTTCGATTATCTTAACGAAAAAGGGCTTATTATGTCATCGGAAGAGCCGGGTATGCAGCTTCTTAATCATTTTGCTCTTGTTCATCACGGTCCTCACGCATTGATACCGCAGGAAAACGGTAAAGCAGTCGGTATCCCCGTTCCTCTCGGCAATCTGATTTATCATGATTGTATAATTGTTCCCTGGAACTGGTTTAACAACTGGGGTATTCCGAAGGGTGAAGACGGAGATTTGTATGGTGCATTGAATGCAGGTATGCCTTATCTGCATCCTTACGGTAATGAGCTGAGAAAAATCGGTACCGATAAACGTACTGCTGATATTGAAATGATGAATGACGAAGAATTAAAGAAAGAACTTGAACGTGTGAAACCTCTTTGTGAGCTTCAGAAAAAGCTTTACAACAAGGAAATGGTCAAGCACGAATTCCTCGGAAGCTACCGCCGACAGAAAGCAACATATTCAGACGGCACATCAATTGTCATCAACCTGGATAAAAACTCATATGAAATTAACTATTGATAGTTTTTCCTGAGAACGCACATGACTCCGCAAGTTGTGTTCATATTGTCTGTAACATTATTGAATAAAATATTTACGGTGTCGGTTTTTTTGCCGACACCATTTTTAATAATCATACTTTTTCTGTTTAAGTGCTTATCGTTGAATGTTTACAGAACGGCTCGGAACTATTGCTGTACAAAAAAAGCATATATATATTTTGTTAAGTAAATTATTGCCGTTAGTTTTTTTGAAAAAATTCTCAATAATATTTTTCTTCTCTTCGCTCAAAATACTAAGGCAAACGCAAAGTTAATCCGAAAGGAGTGCGAAAAAAACATGGCAAGCAGCAACAAGTCAAGCCTTGTACCCGAAGCAAGAGAAGCTCTCAACAAGTTCAAGATGGAAGCAGCTTCTGAAGTAGGTGTTAACCTCAAGCAGGGCTACAACGGTGACCTCACATCAAAGCAGGCAGGTAGTGTCGGCGGTCAGATGGTCAATATCATATGTCCCGGAGTCCGTTTTGATTTCATAAGGAAAAACCGCAATGTTATAGGGCATCAACAGACTATTACATACAATGTAACAGTAGGTATATAACGAAATCCCCACTTTCCCTCACGGGACAGCGGGGAAAATATTATTATAAATAACCTCTCTTGTAAGAGCAGACTGATTATTGAACTCTTTATAATTTTCTGCTAAAATGGATTTATAATAAATCTACGGATGTGAAATTATGAACAACGTCACAGTAACAGATAACTCCATTTTATGTTCACGCAAGGGTGAGCTTGTAAGAATAAGCGCCTGCGGTGAAAATGCAATCCGTTTTCAGGGTTTTCCCGACTGCAAGGTAATTGACGAAGATTACAACCTTATGCCGCAGAAAACAGAGTGCATTATTGAAGCTCATGAAACATGGGCAACTATGACCTGCGGAAAACTCAAATGTATGATAGGTACAAGCGGAAGGGTTGTTTTCCATTCAGACGGCAAAGAGATTCTGACAGAAAAGCCTAAGCTTACCTTTGAAGACGGATATCGCAATTACACAAACAAGGGCAGCGGTCTGTGGTCTGCAAGAGTGACCTTCAATCCCCACGACGGTGAGCATTTCTTCGGTATGGGTCACAGCTGGGACAATGGCTTTGACCTTAAAGGCTCAAGTATAGACATAAGAAATGTCAACGCAAAATGCACTATTCCTTATGTTTATTCTTCACTCGGCTACGGCTTTTTATGGAATGTTCCCTCAACAGGTCTTTGTGAATTATCAAACAATCGCACCCGTTGGAACAGTGACTGCTGTCACGCTATTGATTATGTTGTTATTGCAGGTACTCCTGCAGAGTGTTGCAGTACACTTGCCGATATTACAGGTCACGCATCAGAAATGCCCGAATGGGCAACAGGTTTCTGGCAGAGCAGACTCCGTTATGAAACTCAGGATGAGCTTCTTTCTGTTGCAAGAAAATATAAAGAGCTCGGAATTCCTCTTTCTGCTATTATCTGTGACTACTTCCATTGGACTGAGCAGGGCGATTATAAATTCGACCCGAAATACTGGCCCGATGTGAAAGCTATGACAGACGAGCTTCACGAAATGAACACAAAACTCATCGTTTCCGTCTGGCCTACAATCAACGAAAAAAGTGAAAACTATTGGCATATGGCAGACAGAAATATGCTTATGCGTACTGTTCACGGCTCGGACAGAGTTTTCAATTTCTACGGCTGGCAGGCTGAAATTGATGTTACAAATCCCGATACAAGAGAATATGTATGGAGTAAGCTCAAGGAAAACTATATTGACAATGGTGTCGATGCACTCTGGTTTGATGAGGCAGAGCCTGAAATTCATCCCGAGCAGTTCGATAATCTGATATGGCACAAGGGCAGGGCAGACAAGGTTGCACTTTTGTACCCCTATTATTACTCAAAAATGGCTTATGACGGTTTTAAGTCAATGGGCAGAGATGATATAATCACACTCACTCGCTGCGGATATTTCGGTTCTCAGAAATATGCTTCACTTGTATGGTCAGGCGACATTCCCGCAAGTTTCGACAGCCTTTCACATCAGGTAAAAGCAGCACAGAATATGGCTATGTGCGGCATTCCGTGGTGGAACACTGATATCGGCGGTTTTTACGGAAATGACATCGAAAGTGATGATTTCAGAGAGCTTATTGTCCGTTGGTTCCAGTTCGGACTTTTCAGCCCTGTTATGCGTCTTCACGGTTCACGACCGAAACACGGTGAAAGAACAACGGGTATTTTAGAGCCGAGCGGTGACCCCAATGAAATATGGTCATTCGGTGAAAGAAACTTCCGAATTCTCAAAGCCCTTATTATGATTCGTGAAAATCTTCGTCCTTATATTCAGAAGCAGTTTGACATCGCAAGCGAAAAGGGTTATCCCGTAATAAGACCGATGTTTTTCCACCATCCCGATGATGAAATCTGCTACACACTTGACAGTCAGTATTTCTTCGGTGATGATATAATCTTCGCACCGATTGTGGGTAAAGGACAGACCGAAAAAGATGTTTATATTCCCGACGGTGAATGGGTGCTGACAAAAGACAAAAAGATTTACACAAAAGGTGACTATACTATTGAAGCTCAGATTGATGAGATCATTGCCTTTGTCAGAAACGGGAGCGACCTTGAAAAATGCTTCGAATTATAATATTACAAAGAATGTCTCTGATTTCAGAGGCATTTTTTAATGTAAAAAGAAAAACTGCCCTCACAGAGAGCAGTTAAAACTACTCAATCAGACAAATTGGAATTTGTCTGATTCTATGATATATCCTTAGGTTTCATATATATAATGACGATTAATAAAACTCACTGATTTGCATCAGAAAAAAACATAATTATCCATTGACAATTATCTATATGTCGCATATAATACATA
>JAZOUN010000006.1:0-19354 GCA_045658165.1 Acutalibacteraceae bacterium | reverse complement strand
ATATATAAATGTAAAAAAATAGTAACACTTAAAAAGAGATACTATAATTATATAAAACATTCGGCAGGAATAACCGGTACAACATTCGGTGTAAAAAATCTTGACCGAGAAGATGCTTTTGAAGGAAGAATACGTTTCTTCAGAGAAAAAGGACTTGATAAAATTGCTGAACGTGCAGCAATTTTTGCACTTGATTCGGCAGTTGTAACTTTTGCAAAATGCGTTAAAAACGGTTTCTATTACGGAAATACAAAAAAACGAATAGAAAACTATATTAGATTTTTTACAGAAAACTGCCCTGCTTTTTCAAAACTCAGTTCTTTTGAAAAGAAAGTATATATAATAGGTAAGGTTATCATCAGTTTCCCTGAACTTTATGCAGAGTATATTGAATTCTTTGCAAAAAAAGAAAACATGGGTATTGGTGAAGCTGTAAAAGATGAACTGTTTAATTTATTATTCAGACTTTTTGCCCTTTTACCTGCAAAAAAGAGAATAATTTTTGAAAGCCATCCCGAAATGGCTTGTAACACTTATCCGGTTTACAGATATCTTGTTAAAAAAGGCATAAATAAGGAATATGAATTTGTCTGGCTGAGTGAAAATGCGTCTGAGTATAAAGAATCTCCCTCTGATAATACAAAATTCATCAACTATACAAAAGCAGCAGGTTCTTTCTTTGAAAAGCTGAAAACAATATATTATATTGCAACAGCAAAAGCTCTTGTTTACAGTAATCAGCTTCTGGGAACACACGGAAAAGGCAAAATTTCGCTCTGGCTTCAGCACGGTATGCCTCTTAAGGCATCAAACGGAACTTACTGCATTAAGAATCAGTGCACAGCAGCACTTTGTGTTTCTGAATTTTTTGCAGATAATTTCAGCACAGATGCAAGAGTTGAAAAAGATAAAATGATTTTTATGGGATTCCCCCGTAATGATCTTCTGATTACTGAAAACAATTCAGTTGAAAAATTCGGCTTTGAAAAATTTGATAAAATCATTTTCTGGCTCCCCACTTTCAGACAGAGAACTGCCGGTGCAAAAAGCAAAAAAGTCGGCGAATTTGAAATGGAAGTAAGAGGAACCGGAATTCCTGCAATTGACACAACTCAGGAAATTGAAAAGGTAAACAATTATCTAAAAGAAAATAATTGTCTGCTTATTCTCAAGCCTCATCCCGTTCAGGATCTTTCGGCAATGCAGGAAACAAATCTTTCAAACTTCTTTATTATCAGCGACAAAGATCTTAAAGAAAAAAATATTCAGCTTTACGAACTGCTCGGCAGATGTGACGCAATGATAACAGACTACTCTTCTGTTTTCTATGACTTCCTGCTGACAGACAAGCCCATGGGACTTACAATCGGTGATATAGACGAATATATCGCAAAAAGAGGTTTTGTTTACAAAAATCCTCTTGAAATTCTTAAAGGTGAATATATCCGCAATACCGATGAGCTTATCACTTTCCTTACAAATGTAAAAACAGGAAATGATATCGCATCGGATGAAAGAATAAAAGTTAAAAATATGATCCATACCATTCAGGACGCAAAAAGTGCTGAAATGGTGGGAGAATATATAATTGAGCAATTAATCAATGAATAATGAGTAGTGAGCAATGAGCAATGTCGGAAGTGCTACGCACTTAAATTCCGCTACGCTCTATAATGGGGCAAGGGGTGAAACCCCTTCATTCATTACTCATTAATCATTACTAATTACTCATTAAAGAGGGATCTTATTATGTTAAAACAGTATCTCGAAATCGGTCAGATTGTATCAACTCACGGCATACGCGGAGAAGTCCGTGTAAATCCCTGGTGTGATACTCCCGAATTTATGAAAAAATTCAAAACATTATATTTTGATAAAAACGGTGAAAAAGCAGTTAAAATCACATCTTGCCGTCCACACGGTAATGTTGTGATTATGAAACTCGATTCAATCGACACCGTGGAAGATGCACAGAAACTCAGGAACAAAACACTTTACATGAACCGTAAAGATGCAAAACTGAATAAAGGAGACTGGTTCATTCAGGATCTTATCGGCTGTACTGTTTTTGATGCTGATGATAACAGCAAACAATACGGTACACTTACAAACGTTGCCGAAACCGGTGCTAACGATATATGGTTTATTGAAAACAACGGTAAGGAATACATTATTCCCGCAATAAAAGATGTTGTTATAAATGTAGATGTCGAAAACGAAAGTGTATTCATCAGACCTCTCAGAGGTATTTTTGATGAGACAATAAACGGTGATTCCGATGAGGATTGATATACTCACGCTCTTTCCGGAAATGTGCGAAAACGTTTACTCAGAGAGTATAATCGGACGCTCTGTAGCAAAAGGTCTTATTGAAATTCATTCACATAACATAAGAAACTATGCTGCAAACAAGCATCACAATGTGGATGACACTCCATACGGCGGCGGAATGGGAATGCTTATGATGGCTCAGCCGATTTACGATTGCTATCAGGCAGTATGTGAAGAAACAGGCACAAAGCCTTATCTTATATATATGTCTCCCCAGGGAAAAGTTCTTGATCAGCAGAAAGTAAAGGAACTTGCAAAAAAAGACAATATTGCACTTCTCTGCGGTCATTACGAAGGTGTTGACGAAAGAGTTATTGAAGCTATTGTAGATGAAGAAATTTCTATAGGTGACTATGTTCTCACAGGCGGTGAACTTCCTGCACTTGTGCTTACAGATTCTGTTGCCCGAATGCTTCCGGGTGTTCTTGCAAATGACGAAGCCATGGAAAAAGAAAGTCATTACAACGGTCTGCTTGAATACCCGCAGTATACAAAACCTGCAGAATGGAACGGAATGAAAGTGCCTGACGTACTTCTTTCAGGTCATCATGCAAACATTGAAAAATGGCGTAACGAACAATCGTTAAAACGCACAAAAGAAAAACGGCCTGATCTTTTACAGAAGCCATAAAAACGGCAAATTTTACCAATTTTAATGTCTTAATGTAAATATTATTAAGATTTTTCGTCTGTTTATATAAAACAAAGCCAAAATCCTTGTCAATTTGCACAAAGTTTCAAACTTTAATTTTCAAAGGTTTATTACTCTATCCGAAGTTTTGATTTTTGGCGAATATGTGTGATTTAACTCATTGACGAAACAAAGATTTGTGGTATAATATGTATTGTTGAAATTAAAATTTATTGATAGGGAGTAATCGCCTAATGTGTGTTAAAGACGTCGTTGTTGAGAATCAGGTAGGACTTCACGCTCGTCCCGCTACATTCTTCATTCAGAAAGCAAACGAATTCAAATCCTCTATCTGGGTAGAAAAAGAAGAACGCAGAGCTAATGCAAAGAGCCTTTTAGGTGTTCTTTCCCTTGGTATCATGGGTGGCACTCAGATCAGAATTATTGCAGGCGGCACAGACGAGCAGGAAGCTGTTGATGCTCTTGCAAAGCTTGTTGAATCCGGTTTTGCCGAATAATAACAAGACAACATAAACGGTATACCGGAAGGTATGCCGTTTTTTAATATAATATAAATTATCAAAAGAATAATGAATAATGAATAAAGAATAATGTTGGAAGGGGCAAGCCCCTTAAACCCCGTTTTATAATCAAAGCCCTTAAGGCTTCCGATTTTATTATTTATTATTTCTTCTTTCTTCTTTATTATCGGCATCGATCCGATAAATTATTGTTTACTGAAAGGATGGTGTTTATGAACGAAAAACTTAAAACATTGCGTTCAAAGGCAATGCGTCTTCCCCTTGAGCCGGGTGTCTATATAATGAAAGATAAAACCGGAAAAATCATATATATCGGTAAAGCAAAAAAACTCAAAAACCGTGTCAGTCAGTATTTCGGTTCACAGAACAACCATCCCGTAAAAGTCAGACGCATGGTGGAAAATGTTGAGGACTTTGACTACATTCTCGTAAACAGTGAATTTGAAGCTCTTGTTCTTGAATGCAGTCTTATAAAACAGCATACACCAAAGTATAATATCCTGCTTAAAGATGATAAAGGATATCATTATATAAAAATTGCAGGAACAGACTGGAAAAACCTTTCAAGCGTAAAGCAGAAACTCGATGACGATGCAAAATATCTCGGACCGTACACAAGTTCTGACTGTGTATCAAAATCAGTTGCGGAAGCATGCAAGATTTTCCGTCTTCCCGTTTGCGGAAAAACCTTTCCTAAAGATATAAACAGAAAAGCAAGACCTTGTCTTAATTACTATATAAAAAACTGTGCAGCACCCTGTTCAGGAAAAATAAGCCGTGAAGAACACAATTCCGCTGTAGACAATGCGGTGAAATTCATTACCGGCGGCAACGATTCGGTTATAAAAGAACTGAAAAAACAAATGGAAGATGCAGCTGAAAGACTCGAATTTGAAAAAGCAGCAGCTTTAAGGGATTCAATAAGTGCAATAGAAAAAACTGCTTCAAAACAGAATGTTGTTTCACAGAAGACAAAGGAGCAGGATGTTTTTGCAGTCTGCGAATCTCTGGGAAAAGTATGCCTTTCGGTTTTCCGTTTTTCAGAAGGCAGACTCTATGATACTGAAAACTTCTTTACAAATGCTATTGAGGAATTGCCTCTTATAAGGGAAAAACTCATTGCAGATTATTATACAATGAGAGATACCGTTCCATCAAACATTGCCGTTGACGGTGAAGTGGAAGGAATTCTGGCACTCACACAGATGCTGAGTGAAAAAAAAGGTAAATCTGTACGCATATATATTCCCGAAAAAGGTGAAAATGCAAATCTTGTGAAACTCTGTACAGATAATGCTGCAGAAAAACTTGCACAGCATATCGGCAGAAGCGGAAAAACAGTTGCCGCACTTGATGAACTTGCCTCTCTGCTCGGTCTTGAATCCCCTCCCGAATATATTGAATCATACGACATATCTCACACTGACGGTGCAGACAATGTTGCAGGTATGATTGTATTCAAAGGCGGAAAACCGCTCAAAAGTGCATACAGACGTTTTGAGATAAAAGGCTTCTCAGGTCAGGATGATTACCGTTCAATGGAAGAAGTGCTTACAAGACGTTTCAATGAATATGAAAAAGAAAAACACTCTTCCCCTACAGAAGGATTCGGCAAAAAACCTGATCTTATTCTTCTTGACGGCGGTATAGGCCAGTTAAATGCAGTAAAACCCGTTCTTGAATCTTTCGGACTTCAGGACATACCTCTCTTCGGCATGGTAAAAGACAACAAACACCGAACAAGAGCAATTGCCCACGGCGGCGGTGAAATTGCAATCAACGATAAAAGACGTGCATTCACCCTCGTTTCCGATATTCAGGAAGAAGTTCACAGATTTTCTGTTGAATACCACAGAAAAAAACAAAAGAAAACCATGACAGCAATGACACTTACGGAAATTGATGGTGTTGGCACAGTCAGAGCAAGAAACATCCTTAAACATTTCAGAACTCTTTCTGCAGTAAAACAAGCTTCTATATCAGAGCTTTGCGAAGTTGACGGTATCAATGAATCCACTGCCGAAAACATATATAACCACTATCACAGGAATGATACAAATGATTAAAGCTGTAATTTTCGACCTGGACGGAACGCTTCTTGATACGCTTGAAGACCTTACCGACAGCGTAAACCACGTTCTTTCACAGCATTCAATGAAAAACAGAACAATTGATGAAATCCGTTCGTTTATAGGAAACGGCGTTCCCACACTCATTGCCAGAAGTGTACCTGCCGGCACAGACACTGTCACAATCAGAGAATGTGTTGCAGAAATGGCGGCATACTATAAAGAACATTCAGACATAAAAACAAGACCTTATGACGGAATAACAGAATTACTAACAGCACTTGAAGAAAAAAACATTAAAACTGCTGTTGTAACAAACAAGGTAGAGGATGCCGCAAAAACACTCTGCAGATCAAAATTCAGTCACAATTTCACATCAATAATAGGTGACAACGGAAAAGACAGATTAAAACCTGCACCTGACAATGTTTTCAGAGCACTCAGAGACCTGAATGTAAACAAATGCGAGGTTTTATATGTGGGTGATTCCGATGTTGACATGATTACCGCAAAGAATGCAGAGCTTACAAGCGTGGGCGTAACATGGGGATTCCGCGATGAAAATGTACTGCGGAAAAGCGGTGCGGAATATATAATTAACACCCCTGAAGACTTGTTAAAACTAAATAATTTATAAATTTTATCATTATCTATTGACAAAAACACCTATAAAATGCGATAATATGAAAGGTATAGGAGAATTTTATGAGAGTTATTACAGGTATTGCAAAAGGCAGAAAGCTCATTACACTTGAAGGTGAAGACATAAGACCTACATCCGCAAAGGTAAAGGGAGCTATATTTAATTCAATACAGTTTGACATTGAAGGCCGTTCAGTTCTTGATTTATTTGCAGGTGCAGGACAGCTTGGTATTGAGGCACTCAGCCGCGGTGCACGAAAAGCAGTTTTCGTTGACCTGAGCAGAGAGTCTGTCAAAGTAGTTAACGATAACCTCAATCACTGCAGACTTAAAGACAATGCAACCGTTTTCAACGGTGACGGTCTTTCATATCTCAAAACAACAAGAGAAAAGTTTGACATTGTTTTCATTGATCCTCCTTACAAAAAACAGCTCGCTCAGAAAGCTCTCTCCCTTGTTCTGAACGTTCTTAATGACGGCGGCATAATTGTATGCGAAACAGATATCAAGGAAGAATTACCTGAAGAGATTGAAAACTATTCAATCGCAAAACAGGACACTTATTCAAAAACAAAGCTCACAATATACCGTTACAACGGTGAAACTGAGTGAAAGGGTGAACACAATGGAAAGAGTTGCTGTATACCCCGGCAGTTTCGATCCTGTAACAAACGGTCATATTGACATTATGAAACGTGCATCAAAAATGTTTGATAAAGTCATTGTTCTTGTTTCTTACAATGCACGTAAGCACGGAGGAACATTCTCCCCTGCCGAACGTGTTGATTTTATCAGAAGATGTGTAGACATTCCCAATGTTACAGTTGATTCTTATCAGGGGTTGCTCGCTGATTATGTAAAAATTTCAGGAGCATCTGCAATCGTAAAAGGTCTGCGTGCCGTTTCAGACTTTGAAGTGGAATTCCAGCAGGCACTTATCAACAGACAGCTGGCTCCTGATGTTGATACTGTATTTCTGGTTTCAAGCCTTGAAAACATGTACTTAAGTTCAAGTGCAGTAAAAGAGATTTGTTTACTCGGCGGAGATATCGGTAATTTTGTTCCGTCAGAAATAGCAAAAGACATTACAGAAAAAATTTCAAACAAGAATTCTAAATAAACCCCAAACGGAGGAAAAATCATGAATTACGAAGAAATAATTGAAAAAATTGAAGACATACTCGAAGAAGGTAAACCCTCTTTCGGTGGCGGCGGAAAAATTAAAGTAGACGGTGATGCAATTACCGAATGCCTTAAGGAACTCAGTTCTTCAATTCCCACAGAAATCATTCAGGCAAGAAAAAGCGTTGCAGAAAGAAGAGAAATTCTTCAGGCTGCTCAGGAAACAGCAAGTAAAATCGTTTCTGACGCTCAGGTAAAAGCTGAAGAAATGACTCAGGAGCATGAAATCACAAAGGCTGCTAAGGATGCTGCACTCAAAATCCTCAACGAATCTCAGGCTGAAGCAAACGATATTGTTGAACAGGCTAATGCAGAAGCTCGTGAAAGAGAAGACAGCTCAAAGAGATGGGCTTACGAAATGCGCACATCTGCAAGCGAATTTGCAACAAATCTTATGCGTGAATGCAACGAATACCTCACAAGAGATATTGAGTATTACACAAAGAGCCAGGAAAATGTACAGCTTGCACTTTCAAGACTTCAGAATGTTTCAATCAAAACACCTGAAGACGCAGAATAATGTAATTTAATTTCAGCACCTTGCATATTTATTTTATGAATATTTATGTGAGGTGTTTTTTTATGTTTCTGGTTTCAATCAAATCGCTGAAAGGCAAATTTATTTTGTTCGTTGCCGTTATTGCCGCAATCGGAATTGTTTTTACAATTTTTTCAGACTCAGAAAAATCTGCCGTTGTATCTTCAGCAGAGAGTGCTCTGAATTACTCAGCTGCTGATGAAGCGCAGCGAATGAATTTTATTTCTCAGCTCGGATTGCAGGTCAATACTGAACCTACATCGGTACGAGAAATAATAATACCCGAAGAATTCGATGAAACTTACACAAATTACAATGAATTACAAAAACAGGCACAGCTTGATCTTGAACCATACAAAGGATGCTGTGTAAAAAAATGGACCTACACCGTAACAAACTACCCCGGATATGAAGACAATCCTGCTATACGGGTTAATCTTCTTGTTTACAGAAACAGAATTATCGGCGGAGACATATGCTCTGTTGAAATTGACGGTTTTATGAAAGGTCTTACAAAACAGGAGTAATTATGGCAAAAGAACGTTTAGACAAACTGATATCATCACAAAGCATGATGACTCGTTCAGATGCGTCAAAAATCATAAAATCAGGTTCGGTATGCGTAAACGGGACTGTTGTAAAAAGCACCTCTTTCAAAGCTGATCCCGAAACTGACACTATTAAAGTTAACGGTGTTGATTTCGTTTACAAGAAAAACATTTATATTATGCTTAACAAACCTCAGGGAGTTGTAAGTGCAAGTCGTGATCCTAAAGAAAAAACGGTAATAGATCTTGTTCCCGACGAACTTAAAAGACCGGATCTTTTTCCTGCAGGAAGACTTGATAAAGATACCACAGGTTTTGTACTGATAACCGATGACGGAGATTATGCACACAACATACTCTCTCCGAGACATCATGTTGAAAAGACTTATCTTGCAGAGACTGATTGCATTATTGATGAGGAATTCCTTGTTAAAATGCGTAGCGGTATGATGCTTGGCGATGATCAGCTTCTTGACGCAAAAATAGATCTTATCTCTGATGAAAACAACCCTGTTTACAAAATTATAATACGTGAAGGCAAATACCATCAGATAAAAAGAATGATAGGTGCAACAAATGCGGTACTGTTGTCACTTAAAAGAATCAGAATGGGAAAACTTGACCTTGACGAATCACTTGCCCCCGGTGAATGCCGTGAACTGACTGCAGAAGAAACACTTCTCGTTCAGGAAAAATAGAATATATTCGGATACATTTTTTCATAAAAGAAGAATGTATCCGTTTTTTTATTCAAATAAATTTTTCGGCAAATATTGATTCGTGAAAATACACAACTGTCAATTTGACGAAAAGCATATCGTTAAATTGGTAATTATCCATAGATTATTATTCCTATTTGGAATAATAGACAGGTTTTTAACACTTTTTTATGATTTTTTTCTTAATAACTATTGCAAAATTTTCAGAAATGTGTAAAATGTATACTAAGGCAATAGTAATATTGCATAAATTTGTGTTTGGACATGTGTTATTTAAAGAAAGAAATGCAGGAGGATATTTTTATGTCTAACAGATTGTTTCAGAGCGTTATCCATCAGATGAAAGATTCTTTTGACCATACCATCGGCGTTATTGATGAAACAGGTACTATTATTGCAAGCAGTGAGCTTGGCAGAATCGGTGAAGTGCTTGATTCCTCCGTCGGAGAACAGGTTTTTTCAGGTTCAGATGTTGTTTGCGTAAATGATATGGTTTTCAAGAACTTCGGCTCCCCTATTCATCCTGAATATGCTGTTTTTGTTGACAGTGCAGATGAAGCTGCAAAAAAACACGTAGGTGTTCTTTCAGTTGCAATCACCAGCATCAAACAGTATTACGATGAAAAATATGACAGAGGCAATTTTATCAAAAATGTAATGCTCGACAACATTCTCCCCGGAGATATCTGTATCAAAGCAAGAGAACTGCATTTCAACAACGATACAACTCGTGCTGTTCTGCTTATTAGAATTACTGAACCCGGTGAAGTATCAATCTTTGACGTTATCCAGAATCTTTTCCCCGACAAGACAAAGGATTTTGTTGTAAACATCAATGAAACTGATATTGCACTTGTAAAAGAAGTTAAGGCAAATATTGAATCAAGAGACCTTGAAAAACTTGCACGTTCAATCGCTGATTCTCTCGGCAGTGAATACTACACTCACACTCTTGTGGGTATCGGTACCGCTATCACAGGAATCAAAGACCTTGCACGTTCATTCAAGGAAGCTCAGGTTGCTCTTGAAGTAGGCAAAGTTTTCGATACCGAAAAAACAATTGTAAGCTATGAAAATCTCGGTATTGCAAGACTTATCTACCAGTTGCCCACAACTCTCTGCGATATGTTCCTTAAGGAAGTATTCAAGAGAGGTTCAATTGAAAGCCTTGACCACGAAACACTTTTCACTATTCAGAAATTCTTTGAAAACAATCTTAATGTTACAGAAACATCAAGAAAACTTTTCGTACACAGAAACACACTTGTTTACAGATTGGAAAAGATCAGAAAGCTTACAGGTCTTGACCCCCGTGTGTTCGACGATGCTATCGTATTCAAAGTTGCACTCATGGTAAAAAAATACCTTGATGCAAACCCGGTGAAGTATTAATTCTTTGCCGTTAATGTGTCATTGTACAAGAGGATAACTTTATGGTAGAATTAAACCAAGTTTCAAAGGCTTACAGCAAAGATTTTGAAGCTCTGAAAAATGTCAATCTCAAAATAAATGACGGTGAATTTGTATTTGTTGTCGGTGCATCAGGTGCCGGCAAAAGTACTTTCCTGAAACTTATTATGAGAGAAGAAGTCCCCACTTCGGGCACAGTAACAATCAACGGATTCAACCTTAATACGATGAAAAAAAGCGATATTCCTTATTTCCGCCGTACTATGGGAATTGTCTTCCAGGATTTCAGACTTATTCCCAACATGCGCGTTTATGACAATGTTGCTTTCGCATTAAGAGTTACAGGAACAAAAGAAAGAGAAGTCAGAAAAAGAGTTACCCACGCTCTGGGAATGGTTGGTCTTCTCAGCAAAACACAGTCACTGCCCAAGGAACTGTCAGGTGGTGAACAGCAGCGTGTTGCAATTGCAAGAGCACTTGTAAACAATGCCGGGCTTATTATTGCTGACGAACCTACAGGTAACATAGATCCCGCAATGAGCGTTGAAATTATGGATCTTCTTAACCACATAAACAAAGCAAACGGAACAACGATTATCATGGTTACACATGCACATGACCTTGTAAAGCAGTACGATCACCGTGTTGTTGTTCTCAAAGAAGGTCAGATCATCGCAGACGGCTACGATAAGGAAAAGATTCTTTCACTTATCAACCCCGAAACACCGTCTACAGATGCAGGTTTCTACAATGCTCCCAATGAATATGACGATGTTGAAAACTTTATTTTCACATACGGTCAGGAAGATGTACCTCTTGAGCATACACTTCCCGTTGCACCGGAAAATATTCAGCCGGAAGCTGCAATTGAAGAATCTGAACCTGAGCAGACTCAGGAGAACGAACCTGTTGCTGAAGATGATACAAAAACATATTCAATTGATAAAGATGAAGATATCAATTCTATACTTGCTGCATTTGCAGCTTCTAATGCTTCAAGAATGAATTCTGATGCAGAAAATGAAACCACTTTATCAGCTGAAAACACATCCTCCGATGCCGATTCCGGAGAAAACGGAGGTGCACAATGAAAAGAAAAAACAAACTGACCAAAGGTCGTTTTAACTTAAGTTACCTTACAAAAGAAGGTTTCAGAAACATTCGTGTTCACAAGCTCATGACAATTGCATCAATAACAGTAATGCTCTCCTGCCTTATTCTTATAGGTGGTGCTTACCTTATTTATGTGAACATACAGTCAGTTGTTGACCGTGTAGGCGAACAGAATGTTGTAATGGTATTTGTTGACGATGCCGCATCCGATGAAGCAGAAGCAGAACTCGGTGACAACATAAGAAATACCGAAAATGTAAAGGAATGTGTATTTGTTTCAAAAGAAGAATCATACTCCACTATTCTTTACAGTATGGAAGGCTCCGCAGATATTCTTAACGAACTCGGCAGCGATTTCCTCCCCGATGCTTATAAAGTAACGGTTAAAGACATGGATGAGTTTGACCACACTGTCAGCACTCTCAAATCCTTTGACAATGTTCTTCATGTAAGAGAAAACGGTGAACTTGCTTCAAGAATTGCAAGTCTTCAGAAAGGTGTTACACTCGTAAGCATAGTAATTGTTATAATTCTGCTTATAGTTTCACTTTTCATAATTGCAAACACTGTAAGAATCACAATGTTTGCAAGAAGCCTTGAAATCAGCATTATGAAGGCAGTAGGTGCAACAAACTGGTTCATCAGATGGCCCTTTATTGTTGAAGGTGTTCTTATAGGTATACTCTCTGCAATTATTTCGTTTGCATTTATTTTCCTGCTTTATTCAGGTGCAGAAAATGTACTCGCATCAATGTTCTCCATTCTCGGGAACACAATGGTTCCCTTTAAAAATTGTGTATGGACATTGCTCATTTCATTCACAGCAACAGGTGTTGTAACAGGCGCAGCAGGCAGCTTTATGTCACTCGGCAAATACCTTAAGGAACACGGAAAGGTGGTTGCAAATGACTAAAACTTCCGTAAAAAAACGAATTATTGCCGCTGTTATTTCTGTAGTGATGATTTTCACAGCACTCATCTGTTATGAATTTTCAGCATTTGCCAATAAAAAAGTAGACGAATACAAAGACAAGATCTCTCAGTACGAAGAGAAAATTGACGCAGCACAGGAAAGAATTGATGCCCTTAAAGGTGACATCAACAGCGTAAAAGAATATCTTAAAGAACTTGATGATCAGGTTGCTTTGTATCAGGCCGAAATAGATGCATATCAGGCTGAAATCGATGAATACCAGGCTGAAATCGATGTTTACGAAGCTGAAAACGCAGTACTTCAGGGACAGATTGATGACCTCAATAAAAAAATTGATGATTACAACGCTCAGATAGACACTCTCAATAAAGAGATGGAAGAAAAATATGATGAGCTTAAAAACGTAATCAGAACAAATTTCATCAACGGTGAAACATCAGCACTGGAAATTCTTCTTTGTTCTGAAGATTTTTCAGAATACCTCACAAGAGTTCAGTTCCTCAGCAGTATGGCTGATTACGAAAACGGACTCATTGACAAAATCAATGAAGACATCGTTACTATAAACGATACAATCAAAAAGATTGATGAAGAAAAAGCAAACATTGTAAAACTTCAGGACGAAATTGATGCAAAAATCAAAGAAATTGAAGTTCTGCAGTCTGCTGTTGAAGCTAACCAGGCAAAAGTAGAAGCAAATCAGAAAGTCATTCTTGATAAAGTTACAGAAAACAGTAACTATCTTGACAGTCTTAATGATGAAAGCGAAGCTTATAAGAAAAAGATTGCCCAGTACGAAGCTGAAATCGACAAGTTTGACAAAGAAATTGAATCATTGCTTCAGACAAATGCTTCTTCCGGTTCAGGTACACTCACTAATTCATCAGGTCTTATGTGTCCCATTCAGCAGTCAGGCAGATACATCAGTTCCGGTTTCTACAGATTTTCAACCGGCGCATATCACGGCGCACTTGATATATGTGTTTACGGCGGAACTTACGGTCTTCCCATTCTTGCTGCAGAAGGCGGAAAAGTTATTACATCAACCTACCACTGGGCTTACGGTAACTATATTGTAATTGACCACGGCAACGGTCTTTCAACACTGTACGCACACTGCAGTGCAAGAAATGTCAGTGTCGGTCAGAGCGTTTCAAAGGGTCAGACAATCGGTAAAGTAGGCAGTACAGGTCGTTCAACAGGTCCCCATCTTCATTTTGAAGTAAGAGTTAACGGTACAAGAATGAATCCTTCAAACTATATTACCGTATAATAAGTCGGTGAAATTATGCATAAAAAAATTTCTGTCGGACTTACAGTAACAATTGCAATATTTTCAATTATAGTAACGGCACTCATTACGACTGCCGTTACTATGAGTATATTCTCCTCTCTTGTTTCTGATCTGCCCGAAAGAGAAGCAATGTACTCTTCCCTTTCACAGATAGATGACATTGTCAGAAACGAATATTACGGAGAAATTGACGATACAGCAATTAACTACGCTATTGTTGACAGTTATCTCGAGAAACTTGAATCAGGTCAGAATAAAATCCTGACAAAGGATGAATATTCAGAGTATAAAGCAAAGCAATCCGGTGCAGCAACAACTGTAAGTTTCAAAAAATATTCAAATATCGGTTATATTCAGATAACAGACTTTACCGATACAACACCTTCCGAATTTACAAACGCTTACGACTCACTTAAAGCCAATTCGGTAAAAGGTATCATTATTGATGTAAGAAATACAGACAGCATAAATATTAAAGCGTCTTCTCTTATAATCGATAAGATTGTCCCACTGGCAACAGAGGGAACACAGGCGATTGCAACAGCTGTTGACAAAAACAATTCCAACATTGCTGTTTTCCCTGCTGATTCAGACAGTATTGACATTCCCGTTTCGGTAATCGTCAATGAAAAAACATCAGGTGCAGGTGAACTTCTTGCATGCGACATACGTGATTTCGGCAAAGGTACTGTTGTAGGAAAACATACTGCGGGTAACGGATCTTATCAGAAAATATTCGAGTTATCCGACGGCAGAGCTATTATTCTTACCGTTGCAAAACTTCTCCCCTACAAAAGTGACTGTTATGACGGAAAAGGAGTTACTCCCGACTACAATGTTGAGCTGAAAGAAAAAACTGATGATCTTAATAAGGATACACAGTTCATGCAGGCTTATGCCTCTCTAACAGCATTGCAGAAATGAGGTATGATTTCATGAATATCTCCCCATGTGATATCGGAATTATCGGCGGAGCAGACGGTCCCACATCAATTCTTGTTTCTGCTTCTTCTGATTTGTGGATTTATGCAGTCGCCGCAGCAGTTGCTGTTGGTATTATTGCAACACTGATAATTAAAAAGAAAAGAAAAAAATAACGCAAAAGCAGTTGATACAAAATCAACTGCTTTATTCTTTTTTATTAATATAAATTGTTGACTTTTTACAATTATTTATTATAATTAATATATATAAATATACGAGGTGATAAATTTGTCTATTAATTTCAAACGTAAATTTGATTGTCCCGAAAGACAGAGTTTTGAAGATTTTTCAAATCTGCTTTTCGACTTATCATACCGCATTATTTCTGAGCTTGACGGTACAGGTTATTATTCACTTGAACCGTTGAGTTTTGAAGACCGTTATAAAGGTGATAAATTTCAGGTTAAAATTGAAGGTAAATGGTGCGAAAACGTATTTGACTGTGCATGGTTTCATATTACAGGCAAACGTCCCGAAGGCTGCGACACAGTAATTGTTGACTGTGGCGGTGAAGGTCTTGTATATGACCGTTTCGGCAACGAAATCCAGGCTATCACATGCGTTTCATCAGACTGCGACAGAAGTCTCGGCGAACCCATGAAGAGAATTGTTCCCGTAACAGATGCTCTTCTTGACGGTGATTATTTTGATTTCTGGATTGACGGTGCAGCAAATGACCTCTTCGGCAACAGCCAGAGAGAATCAAGATTCCACGAACTTTATGCAGCAAAGAAGAATTCAAATATCCGTGATCTCGCATATGACGTTCACGTCCTCTTAGGCGTACTTGATTACGGCAAAGATGAAGAATTCAATGCTGAAATAAAAACAGCTTTAAACACTATTGTATGCGATTATCTTACAGATGAAGAAGCTGCAGAAAAGAAAAAAGTTCTTGAACCCGTTCTTTCACAGAAATCAGAAGAAGATTTTACATATTACGCAGTAGGTCATGCACATCTTGACCTTGCATGGCTCTGGCCCATCAGAGAAAGTTACCGTAAAGGCGGCAGAACCTTTGCAACACAGATCATGAATACAGAAATGTATCCCGGTTACATCTTCGGTGCATCTCAGGCACAGCTTTATTCATGGGTAAAAGACAGATATCCCAAGATTTACTCAAAAATGAAAGATCTTATTGCTCAGGGCAAATGGGATGTTCAGGGTGCAACATGGGTCGAACCGGATTCAAACCTCATCGGCCCCGAAAGCCTTGTACGTCAGTTCTTCTACGGCAAGAAGTTCTACCGTGATGAATTCGGTCTTGATATGAAAATTTTCTGGGTTCCCGACAGTTTCGGTTATTCAGCATGTGTGCCTCAGGTAATGAAACTTGCTGATGTTCCCTACTTCCTTACACAGAAAATGAGCTGGAGCATCTATAACAACTTCCCCTATCACTCATTCTACTGGAAAGGACTCGACGGTTCAACAGTACTTACACATATGCTTCCCGAAAACACATACAACTCACCCTGTTATGCAGGCCATATGACAGCAGGTGAAAAGAGATACGTTGAAAGACCTATTTCAAACAAGTCAATGATGCTTTACGGTATCGGTGACGGCGGTGCAGGTCCCGGTTTTGAACATATCGAAAGAGGCATCAGATTTGAAAGCCTCAGAAGTATGCCTAAGGTCAAATTTGCAAAGGCTATGGATTTCTTTGAAGAATTTGATGACGGTGTTACTCCCTACCCCACTCACGAAGGTGAACTTTACCTTGAAAGACATCAGGGTACATACACAACAAGAAGTGACAATAAGAAATATAACAGAAAATGTGAATTTGCACTGAGAAACTATGAAATCGTAGCAGAAATGGCTAAGGATGCAGGTTTCAGCCTTCCCATTGCAAAGGTAGAAATCGACGAAATGTGGAAAGAAGTTCTTCTTTATCAGTTCCATGATATTCTTCCCGGTTCATCAATCAACAGAGTTTATGATGAATGTGTACCCCGTTACAAGGAAATGCACAACAAACTCACTTATGCAACAGAAGACCTGCTCAATTCACTTTACAAGAAGAATTCTGCAGTCAACCTCAACGCATTTGATTATGATACAAAGATCAAGCTCGGCAAGACATGGTACGACGTTTCTGTACCTGCTTTCGGTGCTGCTGAAATCAAGGATAAGACAGAAGAATTCAAGGCTTATTCAGATTATCATACAATCGAAAATGATAAAGTAAAGGTTCAGTTCAAAGACGGCTATGTTTCATCTATCTTTGATAAAGAATTGCAGCGTGAATTTATGCCTGCAGATTCAAAGGGCTTTGTTTTCTCAATGTACGATGATTACGGCGACTGCTGGGATATGACAGACTGCCGTGCAGACTACATCCACACAAAAAAAGACGCTGTATGTACACTCTTTGAAACAGATACTGACGGTGCAAAGGCATCTGCAAAGGCTGTTTACAAAATCAAGAATACAGAAATCACACAGTATTATTGGATTCTTGACGGTGACAACACTCTTTACGGTAAGATGGAAATTGAAATGAATGACACAGTTTCAATGCTTCGTATGGCACTTCCCACAAACGTTGCAACAGATAAGGCTTCATTCAACATTCAGTTCGGTCATCTTGAAAGAAAAGTTACAGAACACGATTCATGGGAACTTGCACAGTTTGAAGTTTCTGCACAGAAGTTCGTTGACCTTTCAGAAGATAATATGGGTCTTTCATTCATCAACGATTCAAAGTACGGTTACCGTTGCAAGTTCGGTGTGATTGACCTTGACCTTATCCGTTCACCCAAGGGTGGCCCCGGCAATATTGTTGACCAGGGACATCATGAAGTCAACTGGGCTGTTATGCCTCACGCAGGCAAGGTAGGTAAAGAAACTTACAAGAGAGCTTACTTTGTTAACAACCCCCTTGTTATCACATCAGGTAACGGCGGCAAGTGTGAAGGCACATGCTACTCAACAGACAACGACAACATCATTCTTGAAACAATCAAGGCTCCCGAAGACAGCAACGGACTTATCGCCCGTTTCTACAACTGTTCAGATGCAGAACAGACAGCCAATGTAGCTATCAAGGGTTACAAGATGGCTGAAATCGTCAATATCATGGAAGAAAATATTTCAGACAAGGCAGATTCAGCACTCACACTCCATGGCTTTGAGCTTGTAAATGTAAGATTTGTAAAAGAATAAAGAATCCAAAAAAAACAGGGACTGCTGACGCAGTCCCATTTTTTATGTTATTACTGCAGCTATCATCTTTCCGAAAAGATAAACTTCACTGCATCCGATATATGATTCACCGTATTGGTCGGAAAAATATTCTGATTCAACGGTATATCCTAATCCCTGATAAACAATTCTGTTATTATCGGCTTCAACCCTTAATTCCTGAGCAAAAACAGGCTCGCTGAGATTCTGACTTTTTACCGTGTCAGTTATCAGCATTCCTGCCCATAAGGCAACAATAACTGCAACTGCAACAAGAACTATTTTTAATTTTTTCATAAAAATCACACCTTTATTCAACAAGCACTGCATCGAATGAACTGCACCCTGCCAGAAAGCTCTTTTCAATACCGACAGCAGTTATATATGAAGTTATAACAGAAGTGCCAGCCTGACCTGATTTTTGTTCAATTATATTCAGACGGCAGATTTCTCCGTCTGTATATACACTTTCAACTTCATAGGAAACATTGCCTGAACCTGTATAATACGGAACAAGAATCACTGAACGGTCTGTAAAGTATTCTTCATTCAGATTTTTAAATCCCTTTATGAAATCATCAGCATTGCTATGTCCGTTATCAAAGTTTGTATCATAATCAGCAATGAATTTATTGAATTTTTCATATGAATCAAAAGCAAATACAGAAAAATGATATATTTCCTCATCCGTCATCAATTCAGCATTATCAGCCGCAAGGGCAATTTTTTCCATATCAAATGTGCTGTATGAACTGACTGTATTGATATCAAACAATTCAGGTATAAAGTTATTGTCAGTTTCAATACTACTTTCGTCTTCCTGCAATTTAACGGGAAGCGATGTCCAGCCGAGTTCATAAAGCTGACGGAGAACTGTTTCAGAAATATGGGATATATGTCCGTCTGCAAGTTTTATTGAAAAATATACTCCTGTAGAGCCGGGATAAGATTCATTTATGCCGTCATGAATAACAAGAATCTTGTCACCGATTTCATAATTTTCAAACAAATACTCATTACCTGTACGGTTTGACATGACAATCGGTGAATTATCAATAATAATCATATCTGTGTTTTCCGCTTTTAAAAATCTTCCGACTGAAGGTGAATACCCTTTACCTGCAAAAACAAAAATACTGATTACAGCAAAGCAGATAAAAACACTCAGTGCAATAAGAATTTTCTTTTTCATTTCAATCACTCCCGTCAGAAGTTAATAATATCA
>JAZOUN010000005.1:0-5239 GCA_045658165.1 Acutalibacteraceae bacterium | reverse complement strand
GAAAAAAGTCTTGAAACAAACATTGTCTGTTTTTCTGGCTGTCGTGATGACATATACAATTACCTTGCCGGCATTTGCTGAGGAGAGTGGAGCGAAGTCGGAGGCCAAGCGGTCTTAGGAAGACAAGCTTTATAGTCAACTCCTTGGCTCACAGAACGACATGGCTACGATCCGACTTTTGTATGAAAAAAGTCTTGAAACAAACATTGTCTGTTTTTCTGGCTGTCGTGATGACATATACAATTACCTTGCCGGCATTTGCTGAGGAGAGTGGAGCGGAACAAAAAGCAAATACACAGACAGATGTTAATTATGAAGCTACAAATGCTATCGGTGATTTAATTCTTGATAACTATCAGAAATCAGAAAATGATAGTGAAAATGCAGAATATCTGATACAGTCTGTCTTTATTGAAGAAAAGATTGCAACAGTAGAACTGCAAAATCTTGATGCTTGTACGGTTGTTGTTGCAATTTATGAAAACAAAGGCGGAAAAATGGTTGCAAGTGGAAAAGCTGATATCGAAGCAAAAGATTCAGTTGCTGAGGATACTGTTACGGTTGAAATCGAAACGGAAGAAATGCCTGAATATTTTTATGTTAAAGTATTTCTTGTCGATTTGGAAAATGCACCACTCTGTAAGTATTTTGAAACAAATGAGTATACAAGAGAATTTGCAGAGTTTATGGCAAAAACAACAGAAGACTTTGAAGAGGAAAAAGTTATCAATCTTGATGAATCAGAAGATAACAACTTTCTTGTAGTTTCTGATGATGCAATGGTTATTGCCCCCGAAGAAGGCAAGAATATTGTTGCAAAAGATGATTATGAAAACGGTATTTACGTTATTGAAAATGCAGATGAGCAGATAAAGAGTCTTAAAAAAGGTGATGTTTTCTATTATCAGCACGGTGAAGGTGAAAATGAATATATTATTATTAAAATTGAAGAAATAACAATTGATGGTGATACTGTTACCCTAACAGCATCAGAAGTTGATGAAATCAGTGAACTTTTTCAGTATATCAAAATTGATGAAACAACTGCACAGACAACTTTTGATGACAGCGGAATGGCTGAAGGCGTGACGCATGAATCAATGGAAATTTCAACAATGCGTCACGATGTCAATATAGATACATCTGTAAGTACTGTTGAAAAATGGGCAATTGATATAGAATTGACTGATAATATTGAGTTCGGTGCTAAAATTGAAGGAACATTCAGTGCAGGTATAAAATTCTTTTATGACTTTTATTTATTTGATAAAGACTATTTTTATTTTGACCTTACAATTACAAGTGCTGTAGATATAAGTGTTTTTGTAACAGGAAAAATAGATTCAAATATTCCCTTAGGTTCAGTCGGCTTTAATTTCCTTGGTGCTGTAACAGCAGATGCTGCTTTTGCATTTATTTTTGAAGCAGAAGCTGAACTGGAATTAAGTTTTTCAATCGCAGAAATTGTTGTCGGTGCATCAAATGACAGCATCAATGGCTGGGTAAACAAAACTAAATCAGCCGAAGCGGAGTTTGACAAAGAATTATCTTTTGAAATAACATTCTTTGCAGGTTTTGAAATTAAACCGGAAGTTAAAGTTCTTAAATATGCGGAAATGTCTTTATCATCAAAAATAGGAATTGAAGCAGAAATTACACCTTCTGTTCTTGACCCAAATTTTGCAATTCATGATTGCAGTACCTGCTTTGATATAAAAATTGATTTTACTGCAAGCATATCCCTCAAAATAAAAATTCTTGAAATAATAGATAAGGAAACAACTTTTGCAAAAGTAGACATTAATTTACTTACAGCATATTATTCTAATGAACTTGGCTTTGGTAATGGGAAATGTACGAATATTTCATATGCGGTAAATATTACTGTTGTTGACAAAAACAAAAATCCATTGCCGGATGTAGTAATTAATGAAAAATATAAGACAGACAGCAACGGTAAAGAAGTAATATATTTGCCAACCGGTAAGCATACAATTACATTACAACTCACAACTGGAGAAGTAAAAACAAAATATATAAAAGTTGTTGATAACAGTGTAAATGTATTGATAAGTATCACTGACGACAACATACCATCAAGTGGCAACTGCGGAGACAATGTCACATGGACATATTATGAAGATGGTACATTGGAAATATACGGAGAAGGAATGATGAAAAATCTTGAGATTATTTATAATCCTTTTTCTGATGCTTACAAATATAGAAAATTGCCGATAACAACGGTTATAATAAACGAAGGTGTAACATATATAGGGGGAAATGCATTTTATGACTGTGGTTCTATTGAAACTATCATAATTCCTACCAGTGTAACAAAATTTCATCGCGATGCATTTTCTCATATATCTAGAGATGTAAAAAAAGTTTTTATATATTATGCGGGTACAATTGATCAATGGCATTCAATTGAAAATTATGATAGAATGTATGACGATATGTATGATGAAGTAAATTATTCTGTTTTCTGCAGTGACGGTTGGACTGTAATTAATAACGTGTATTTCTCCCCCGACTTTCCGCCGGAACATCTGCCTATAATGACACTCTCTCTTGATGATGAATTTGCAGTATATTCAGAATCTGATGATCAGATTGCAACTGATTCAGACGTGATTGTTGGTAATGATTATATAGTTGTTGCTGTTAAGGATGAAAATGCGAAAGATCTGCTTGCGTCAGATAATCTTCTTTACATAGATCAACAGATGGCAGAAAGTGAAGATTTTACATTTGAATATGTTCTTGATGAAAGCATAACTGATTATAAGGTTCTTATTTTCGGTCAGAAACTTCCTCATCAGCATATTTATGACGGTGCTGTAACAGCTCCCACATGTACTGAAAAAGGCTTTACAACTTACATCTGTGAATGTGGCGACACATATGTAGCTGATTATGTAGATGAAACAGGACATAGCCACACATCAGAAATCACAACTCCTGCAACACATATTAAAGAGGGTGTTATGACATTTGTTTGTTCATGTGGTGACACATATACAGAAACTGTCGCAAGGCTCCCCGGTCATACATATGAAACAGTTGTAACAGCTCCCACTTGTTCAGAGCAGGGCTTTACTACATACACTTGCTCATGCGGCGACAGCTATGTTGATGATTATGTTGATGCAACAAGTCACAATGACACCGACATTGACGGTTACTGTGACGAATGCGGTGAAGACCTGACAGTCAACTGTTCTCACTCATGTCATTCAAGCGGATTTGTGAATTTCTTCTGGAAAATCATTAATTTCCTTCAGAAACTCTTCGGAGTTCAGAGTGCTCGTTACTGCGAATGCGGTATTGACCACTGGTCATAATTAATTTTGCAGACATCTTCGGATGTCTGCATTTTTATTGTTTATGTCTGCACATCAAAAAAGGACGCCCATCGGGCGTCCTTGCGATTTGTTGTATTATAAATTAAACTTCTGCGATAACTTCAACTTCGCACTTAACGCCCTTGGGGAGTGCTTTTGCTGCTACGCATGAACGTGCGGGCTTATTTGTGAAGTACTCACCGTATACTGCATTGAATGCTGCGAAGTCAGCCATATCATCAAGGAAACATGTTGTCTTTACAGCCTTTTCAAGTGATGAACCTGCAGCTTCAAGAACAGCCTTAAGGTTTTCGCATACCTGTTTTGCCTGATCTTCGATTGTTTCTGCCTCAACATTGCCTGTTGCGGGATTTATTGCAATCTGTCCTGATGTAAAGACGAGATTTCCTGTTATTATAGCCTGGCTGTAAGGTCCGATTGCACCGGGTGCGTTTGTTGTTGCTACTGTTTTCATTTTTACAACTCCTTTAAATTATAACGTCAAAACCTGCATCTGTAAGAGCCTGTTTTATGTATTCGATGTGATCAAAATCTCTTGTTTCTATTGAAAGATTAAGGAAGCAGTCTGTGATGTTCATATCAAGCTCTGTACTTGAATAGCTTACGCTTACAACGTTTGCGCCGCAGTCTGCAATAAGTGCTGAAACTGTTGCAAGCTGACCGGGCTTGTCTGAAAGAGCGATTGTGATGTTTGTTGTTCTGCCGTTCATCTTAAGACCTCTTTCGATAACTCGGCTTAAGATATTAACATCAATATTACCGCCTGATACAACACAGCATACCTTTTTGCCTGCGATTTCGGGGATTTTGTCAAAGAGAACTGCTGCAACGGGTACTGCGCCTGCACCCTCTGAAACGAGCTTCTGCTGTTCCATAAGGCGAAGTATTGCTGCTGCAACTTCGTCATCTGTAACAGTTACAACTTTATCAACATACTTCTGACAAAGTTCAAATGTAAGGTCACCGGGTGTCTTTACTTTGATACCGTCTGCAATAGTGTTTACTGAGGGAAGAGTTGTTATTTCGCCATCCTGAATGCTGTTGAACATTGAGGGTGCGCCTGCTGCCTGAACGCCGTAGACCTTGCACTGAGGACGGAGATGCTTTATAAGATAAGCTACACCTGCAATAACTCCCCCCCCACCGATGGGAACGATAACTGCATCAACATCGGGAAGCTGTTCGATGATTTCAAGACCGATTGTGCCCTGACCTGCGATAACATCGGGATCATTGAAAGGATGAATGAAAGTATAGTTCTTTTCATCACGCAGTTCAATTGCCCTGTTGTAAGCATCGTCATAAACGCCCTTGACCATGCAGACTTCTGCGCCGTATTTCTTTGTTGCTTCAACCTTTGAAATGGGAGCACCTTCGGGAAGACAGATAACGGATTTGATGCCGCTGTGAGTTGCCGCAAGAGCTACGCCCTGAGCATGGTTACCCGCAGAACAGGCAATAACACCGTTCTTTTTCTCTTCCTCTGAAAGACGGGAAATCTTGTAGTAAGCTCCTCGGAGTTTGAATGAGCCTGTGAGCTGAAGATTTTCAGTTTTGAGATACAGGTTGCATTTGTCAGTCATGCGGGGAGCCTGAATCATATCGGTATGACGTGCAATGGCCTTAAGCACATTTGAAGCGTCATATATTTTGTCAATCGTAAGCATGGATATTACCCCATTTTTAAAAAAATAATGTCTAATTATAAAACTTTAGATGGTAAATGTCAAGTAAACAATAATTTATCGGCTCGATGCCGATAATAAAGAATAAAGAAGAAATAATAAATAATAAAATCGGAAGCCCTACGGGCTTTGATTATAAAATGGGGTTTAAGGGGCTTGCCCCTTCCAACATTATTCTTTATTCAT
>JAZOUN010000004.1:0-5081 GCA_045658165.1 Acutalibacteraceae bacterium | reverse complement strand
CGTCCGCTTTCTAAAGTGGTCTATACACAGATTCTTTGCAATTGTGTATAAGTACGGCAACTCTTTGTCACTGCCAAGATTTAATCCTTGCTTGCAAAAACGAAGAAAGGTTTCTTGTGTAATATCCTGTGCTATTTGATCATCATACATCTTGAAATAGCAATAGCGGTATATTTTGTCATATTGTTCTTCAATATCCATTTTAAGCGAAACCTCCCTTCATAATGTTTAACGGATTATGACTGTAAAATGTGCGGCTATTCAAAAAAATTTTATATAAACTTGATAGCCACTTGTAACCATTCCTTTTTATAAAATTCACACTGCGTGTTGCAAAAGTGTTGCAAAGGCATTTTCACTAAAACATAAAATGCCCGAAAGCCCTTTGTTTCAAAGGGTTTTCGGGCACTTGTAAGCCAGTAGATATTATTCCCACTCAATTGTGCCTGTGGGCTTGGGTGTGAGGTCCATAAGGACGCGGTTGATGCGTTCGACTTCATTTGTGATTCTTGCAGTGATCTTATGAAGAACTGCATAGGGAATTTCTTCGATAGTTGCAGTCATAGCATCTGTTGTGTTGACAGCTCTGATGATTGCCGGCCAGCCTTCATAACGGCTGTCGTCCTTAACGCCTACGCTCTTCATATCGGGTACTGCAATGAAATACTGCCATACCTTACCTGCGAGACCTGCGATTTCAAATTCTTCACGGAGAATTGCATCAGCTTCACGAAGAGCATGAAGTCTGTCACGTGTGATTGCACCGAGGCAACGTACACCGAGACCGGGGCCGGGGAACGGCTGACGGTAAACCATGTTATGGGGAAGACCGAGAGCATCGCCGACGATTCTTACTTCATCCTTGAAGAGAAGCTTGATGGGTTCAACAAGTTCCATAGCCATATCTTCGGGAAGTCCGCCGACGTTATGATGAGACTTAACAGCCTTTTTGCCCTCTGCCTGCTTGATGCTTTCGAGGATGTCGGGGTAAATTGTACCCTGAGCAAGGAAGGAAATACCGTCGAGCTTTGCAGATTCTTCATCAAACACCTTGATGAATTCAGCACCGATAATTTTTCTCTTCTTTTCGGGATCGCTTACGCCTGCAAGAAGATCAAGGAATCTGTCTGTTGCATCAACATAAACAAGGTTTGCGTCGAGAGCCTTTCCGAAAACTTCAATAACCTGTTCACTTTCGCCCTTTCTCATAAGTCCGTGGTTTACGTGAACACATACGAGCTGCTTGCCGATTGCCTTGATAAGAAGAGCAGCAACAACTGATGAGTCAACACCGCCTGAAAGAGCAAGAAGAACCTTCTTGTCGCCTACCTGTGCACGAACTGCTGCAACCTGTTCGTCAATAAACTGCTGAGCAAGTTCGGGAGTGGTTATACGAGCCATTGAATCAGGTCTTTTGTTTGAATCCATAGTAATTTCCTCCTGTATATAAAAAGATGATTAAACTTAAATTATGCTATATAGTATAAACCTTTTTTTTCGTCATTTCAAGAATTTTTTTATAACAATACAAAAAAAATATGTTTTTTCCAAAAAAAAATTAATGCACACATTGACACTGTTCAGATTAAGGTGTATCCTTGAAACAAGGAGTTGATATTTATTATGAATTTTATTTTCCCCTTATTTTTTATAATTTTTCTTGCGGCATTCGTTCTAATTCTCGGTAAAAACATTGCACAATGGTTTAAAAACAACAATTCTCCCCGTCTGTCTGTCACAGCAACTGTTGTTGCAAAAAGAATAGAAATCAACCATCATCATAATCAACACGGTGCAGCAGGTCATTCGACATCATATTATGCAACATTTCAGGTCGAAAGCGGTGACCGTATGGAGCTTCATATCCCTTATAATGAATACGGTTATCTTGTTGAAGGTGATTACGGTGTTCTCCGTTTTCAGGGAACAAGATATCTCGGTTTTGACAGAATATAAGAATATTCAATCACACAACAAAAAAAGCGGATTGCCGGTCTGTTAAAGATCAGCAATCCGTATTTTTTATATTACAGTGTTTTTATGCGTTTTTACCGCAGCACTTCTTATATTTAAGTCCGCTGCCGCAGGGACAAGGATCGTTTCTGCCGACCTTATCAGCCTTTTTCACGGGACGGTTCTTTTCACTGCCGTCACCGCCGTTTGTTTCTGTGGGTTTCATTTTCTGTTCGCGCTTGACATCTTCTTCACTCTTGAGAACTGCACAAAGAACGAACTGAACTGTGCCCTCACGGATATTTGTAATCATTTCGTCAAACATATCGGAGCTTTCTTCTCTGAATGCGATAACGGGATCTTTCTGACCGTATGCCTTGAGACCTACGCTGCGTTTGAGCTGTTCCATTGCATCGATATGATCCATCCAGCGCATATCAACATTTTCGATAAGAGCTTTATGTTCAAGAGCTTTAAGCATCTGTTCGCCGTACTTTTCTTTCTGAGATTCAAGTCTGTCCTCAGCAAGAGAGAGCATCTGATCAAAGATTTCGCTATTGTTTGTTTCGCTTACAAGCTCATTTTCACCGAAGAGCCATGCATATTTGCTCTTAAGACCTGTGATATTCCAATCCTTTGCGTTGTTTGATCTGGGACAATAGAACTCAACTGCATCTGTAATGCTGTCAATAATCATCTTGCGTACTGTTGAATCAAGATCAACACCGTCAAGAACCTGATTTCTCTGCTTATAGATGATTTCACGCTGAATGTTTGCAACGTCGTCGTACTTAAGAACGTTTTTACGCACAGCAAAGTTGTTGCTTTCAACCTTGCTCTGAGCATTTTCGATTGATTTTGAGAACATTTTTGCATCAAGAGGCATATCACCTATGCTCTTGAATGAATCAAGGATATTGAAGAATCTGTCACCTGCGAAAAGTCTGATGAGTTCATCTTCTGCTGAAAGGAAGAATCGGCTTGTACCGGGATCGCCCTGACGACCTGCTCGGCCTCTGAGCTGGTTATCAATACGTCTTGATTCGTGTCTTGATGTACCGATAATATAAAGACCGCCTACTTCTCTTACCTGCTCTGCTTCACCTGAAATTTCAGCCTTGTGCTTTGCTTCAAGTTCGGCATAAATTCTTCTTGCCTCAAGAATTTCTTCGTTATCTGTTTCAGCAAAACCTGTTGCTTCGGCAATAAGCTCCTCTGTCATACCTTCCATTTTACGCATGTCTGCTTTTGCAAGGTATTCGGCATTACCGCCGAGAATAATATCGGTTCCTCGGCCTGCCATGTTGGTAGCAATTGTAACGGCACCGAGTTTACCTGCCTGAGCAATGATTTCAGCTTCTTTATCGTGATACTTTGCGTTAAGAACGTTATGAGCAATACCGCTTCTCTTGAGCACCTTGCTGAACTGTTCTGATTTTTCAATATTTACTGTACCGACAAGAACGGGCTGACCTTTTTCGTGGCATTCTTTGATAAGGTCGATAATTGCAGTGAACTTTGCGTTTTCTGTTTTATAAAGAACGTCAGGCATGTCGTTTCTTATCATGGGTTTGTTGGTGGGGATTGCAATAACGTCAAGACCGTAAATCTCCTGGAATTCGGTTTCTTCTGTCATTGCAGTACCTGTCATACCGGAGAGCTTTGTATAAAGTCTGAAGTAGTTCTGGAAAGTGATTGTAGCAAGAGTCTTTGACTCTGAACGGACATTTACGCCTTCCTTTGCTTCAATTGCCTGATGAAGACCTTCGTTGTAACGTCTGCCGAGCATGATACGACCTGTGAACTCGTCAACGATAAGCACCTGACCGTCTTTAACAACGTAATCGATATCACGCTTCATTACGCCTCTTGCCTTAAGAGCCTGATTGAGGTGATGCTGAAGAGTAAGGTTTTCTGCATCCATAAGGTTTTCCAGGTTAAACCAGCTTTCAGCCTTTGCAATACCGTTCTTTGTGAATGTTGCGCTTCTTGCCTTTTCGTCAACGATGTAATCAACGTTGTCGTCTGTAACATCTTCAATAGCCTGTTTTGATTCAAGCTCCTTGATTCTCTTTTCGCGCAGACCTTTTACAAATTCATCTGCTCTCTTATAAAGGTCTGATGACTTGTCGCCTCTGCCTGAAATGATAAGAGGAGTTCTTGCTTCGTCAATAAGAATTGAGTCAACTTCGTCAACAACGGCAAAGCTGTGGCCTCTCTGCACTCTCATCTCTTTATAGGGAACCATGTTATCACGGAGGTAGTCAAATCCCATTTCGTTATTTGTACCGTATGTGATATCTGCGTTATAAGCTTCTTTTTTCTCGTCATGTGTTGCACCGTGAACAATAAGACCTACTGAAAGTCCCATAAAACGGTAAACTTTACCCATCCACTCAGAGTCACGTCTTGCAAGGTAATCGTTTACCGTAACAATATGAACGCCTTTGCCTGCAAGAGCATTAAGGTATGCGGGAAGAGTTGCAACAAGAGTTTTACCTTCACCTGTTCTCATTTCGGCAATTCTGCCCTGATGAAGAACAATACCGCCGAGAATCTGAACGGGGAAATGTTTCATGTTAAGTACTCGCCATGAAGCTTCACGGCATGCTGCAAATGCTTCGGGAAGAATATCGTCAAGAGTTTCTCCCTTTGCAAGTCTTTCTTTGAATTCAGGTGTTTTTGCCTGAAGCTGGGCATCTGTAAGCTGTGAATATTCAGCTTCAAGAGAAAGAACCTTATCCTTTATAGGCTGGATTCTTTTTAATTCTTTTGTGGAGTAATCTCCGAAAATTTTAGTCAGAAAAGACAACTGAATAACTTCCTTTCATTTCATTTATATAAAAAATCAGATTTTCTTTTTGCAGAACTCTGCCATTGAGCAGACAGAGCATTTCGGTTTTCTTGAATCGCACACTGCCCTGCCGTGAAGCACTGCCCTGTGGCAGAAATCGTTACTCTCTTCGGGCGGAAGCAGTTTTTTGAGTTCAAGTTCAACTTTATAAGGATCTTTTGTTGAAACAAGTCCGAGACGGTTGGAAATTCTTATAAGATGTGTATCTGCAACAACGGCAGGTTTGCCGTAAACATCACCGCAGATAAGATTTGCTGTTTTTCTGCCCACACCG
>JAZOUN010000003.1:0-1939 GCA_045658165.1 Acutalibacteraceae bacterium | reverse complement strand
CTTGATGAAAATATGTCGGGTTCAACCATAATAACCGTTGCGCAAAGAGTAAGCTCGGTTAAAAATTGCGACATGATTATCGTTATTGAGGACGGAATTGTCATAGGTCAGGGAAAACACGAAGACCTGCTTGAAAACTGTTCCGAATACCGTGAAATCAGCGATTCCCAGATGGGAGGTGCTTTTGTTGAATAAGAACACTTCCCGAAAAAGAGATAACAAAGGCATTATGATAAGACTGGGAAAATACGTTTTTGCCCAATGGCATCTGTTTATTCCCGCAGTTATTTTCACGCTGTTTTCAAATCAGCTTTCGTTGCTCGGTCCCCGTTATTCGGGTGCGGCAATCGATGCTATTGAATCGGCAACGGGTGTCAATTACTCCGTTGTTGCGGAAAATGTCATTAAAATGATAATCTGTTACGCCGCATCTGCGGTTCTTTCCTATATCCTTGCGGTTGTTATGATTCATCTGAGCCAGAAAATTACCTATAAAATGAGAAAAGAGCTTTTTGAAAAGCTCAATACCTTGCCCGTAAATTATTTTGACACGCATTCTACGGGCGATATAATCAGCCATTTGTCATACGACATTGACACAATCAACAGCACCCTTTCGCATGACCTCGTTCAGGTTATGACGAGTGTTTACACGGTCATCGGTTCGTTGATATTTATGTGGCAGATTTCAAAAGTGATGATACTTATCTTTGCTTTTACCGTTCCCGTTTCAATTCTTTTTACACGTTACCGTTCAAAGAAAGTCAGGCCGCTTTTCAGCGCAAGAGCAAAGAAATACGGTGAACTCAACGGCTATGCGGAAGAAATGCTTTCGGGTGCAAGAACCATTGAAGCCTACGGCAGGCAGGATATCATTTCAGAGCGATTCAATAACAGAAATGAAGACGCAATGAATGCATATTATAATGCTGAATACAATGCGGCATTGCTGTTTCCGACGATTAACTTCATAAACAACATTTCAATCGCTCTTGTTGCAATTTTCGGAGGCATTCTTTATATGTATTCCCGGAGCGGTGCAGTTGCAGCAGGCACGGCATTCTTTATTACTCTCGGCGGTGTTGCACAGTTTGTTCAGTACTCACGCAAATTTGCAGGTCCGATTAACGAATTCTCAAATATTCTTCACGAATTCCAATCGGCATTTTCTGCCGCAGAGCGTGTTTTCAGAATTCTTGATGAAGACCCCGAGCCTCTCGATTTACCCGATGCAATAGATATGAAAAATGTTGAGGGATATGCAGAGCTTGATGATATCACATTCGGCTACACACCAGACAAAACGATTCTCAAAAATGTTTCAGTTACGGCAGAAAAAGGACAGACTGTTGCGATAGTCGGTCCTACCGGTGCAGGAAAAACCACCATAATCAATCTGCTTATGAGATTTTATGATGCTCAGTCGGGTGAAATCCGCATAGATTCAATTCCGTCGCTTAAAATAAAGCGTTCGGATTTAAGACTTGCTTTTACAATGGTTCTTCAGGATACATGGCTTTTCCACGGCACGATTTATGATAATATCGTTTACGGAAAAGAGAATGCAACAATGGAGCAGGTCAGATATGCCGCAAAGGCAGCAAGGATAGATTCCTACATAGAAAGTCTGCCCGACGGATATAATACCGTTCTTTCCGATGACGGTGTGAACATTTCAAAGGGTCAGCGTCAGCTTATAACCATTGCCCGTGCATTTCTTTCTGATACTCCGATGCTGATTCTCGATGAAGCAACATCAAATGTTGACTCAAGAACTGAAATTCAGATTCAGAGTGCGATGAATGACCTGATGAAAGGCAGAACGTGTTTTGTTATTGCCCACAGACTTTCCACCATTCAGAATGCTGACACGATTCTTGTTGTGAGAGACGGAAAAATAACAGAACAAGGCACTCACGATGAGCTCTTAAAACTCGGA
>JAZOUN010000002.1:0-4434 GCA_045658165.1 Acutalibacteraceae bacterium | reverse complement strand
TAAGACCTGTTTCGGTGCATGTTGCGGTTTTGCCTGCTGTGATTTCTTTTGTATGCTCTGCAAGAGGAAGAACTCTGCTGTTTAAAGCCTCATCACAGACCAGGCATATGTCATATTCCATACCCGCAACAGTACACGTTGACGGTATCACTACGTGTTCTGTATCATGTCCGGTTGCAGCCGAATAATCACTGACATATGACTCACCGCATGCACAGGTATAAGTAGTATATCCCTGCTCTGTACATGTGGGAGGTGTGACAACTGCAACGTAATCGTGCACCGTTGAACCGATCTTTTCCACAGCCACATCATAACTGCCTGCCATTGCTACTGATGCATATACACAACAGAGAATATATGTATTACCGGCAACAAGCTCACATTCAATCATAAAATCTCCTGTTCCGTCTCCATCACTTGCAATTAAGTCCAAATTCAAATTATACACTGAACCTATACCATAATCGGAATTCAAAGAATAGAACTTGTATGTTCCTGTTTCCTCAGGAGTAAATTTCACATAAGCTACACCCGGCCAGGAAATGTCAACAGTTATTGTCTCTCCTTCATTGATATAACAGAACAGGGGTTCACCACAGATATCACAAATATCATCACTGTCGGCATCATAAGCTCCCGTCACAAAAGCCTCTGACTCATGCGCATGTTTTTTCTTTTCAAGCGTAACATCAAAGCTTCCGGACATAGTCTCATTTTCATACATACACATAAAAATATATGTATTGCCTGCAACAAGCTCGCACTCAATAAGAAAATCACCGTTTCCGTCTTCATCAATTGAAATTAACTCCCAATCAGTATCTGTCACAATTGCCACGGCAGCCAAAGTATCATCCTCAGACTGAGAAAAAAACCTGTATACTCCGGTTTCCCCGGGCATAAATTTTATATATGTCGGCATAGATCCCGAAGCATCAACGGTTATCGTTTCTCCCGCATTGATAAAATAGAACATAGGAGCACCGCAGGAATCACAATAATCGTCATAATTAAAATCGTAATGACCGAATGCCTCCCCGTTTACAATTTCAAAAGAACCGCATATGTCACATCTGAATGATGCATAACCGTCAGTTGTGCAAGTAGCCTCAACTATAACAACTTCCGGATCATGTTCACATAACGACACAAATTCACAATTATTATATTCTGCAAATTTCTCTGCAGTGGAACCCGGATACCCGTAAACTACATCTATACTATACCACTCATCAAAATAATAATAATCTAATGAACAAAAAGGATTGAGTATTGTGATACTTTCAAGAACAGGAAATGACCATTCTTCGATTACTGTCACACTTGCTGGGACAATCACATTTTGAAGATCATCACAATTCCGAAATGCATATCTTTCCACAATTGTTACGGTATCCGGTATTGAAAAATCTAATTCCGTTTTTCCGGCAGGATAACGAATCAGACGGGTTTTATCTTTATTATAAAAAACACCATCTTCACTTGAAAAATACTCATTATTTTCATCAACTGAAATTTCAACAAGATTTTCACAATATGCAAAAAGATAATCACTGCTATCGTATAAATAATCAGGCACTGTATTGTCACGCGCATACAAAGTTGCAATAGTTTTTACACTATCGGGAATAGAAATTTTTTCAAGTTTTATAGTATGGCCTTCAAAATTCGGATCATCATAGAATGCGGAATAATAAATAAATTCAACACCGTCAGGAATGTTGTATTCCAAATAATCAGCAGCAAGCGGATAATAATAAAATTCAGTTTTATTTTTGTTGAACAATGCGCCGTAAGCATCATTTGAATAGTATTCACTATTTTCGTCTACGGAAAAACTTTCAATTGAATCACACCACAAGAATGCCTCATGTCCGATTTTTGAAACACTTGCTGGAATTGTTATATTTTTTAATGATAAACAATCACTAAAAGCGTAATCACCGATTTCTGTCAGTTTTTCTGACAATACAATTGTCTCAAGTGATTGGCAATATTTAAATGCATACTCGCCGATTGTTTCAACATTTTTCCCCAATATCAGAGTTTTCAGTTTTCCTCTGGAACCTATATTTGAAAATGAATACCGACAGATTGTTTTTACACTGTCAGGCATTATTATATTTTCAAGGTTTACACACTGAAAGAAAGCATGTTCACCTATTATTGTTACACTATCGGGAATTTTATATTCTGTACGTTCATTACCTTCCGGATAGCGGATCAATTCTGTTTTATCTTTATTGAATAGTACTCCGTATTCATCACTTGAATAATATTCATTACATTCATCTACAGTGAATGTAGAAAGCTTATAGCAATCCCCTAAACCGTAATGTTCTCCCTGATAATATTTACCGATTGATCTTACATTAGCCGGAAAAAATATGCTTTCAACAAAAGAACATCCCCAAAAAGAACCATCCGCAACTGTTGTTACCGGATATCCTTCGATTGTGTCAGGGATTCTAACTTCACCGGCAGTAAAAACGTCGCAACCGGTAATTATAACTTCGTCATCAACAATTTCATAGTGAAGACAGTCAAGAGCATCTCGTTCTATTAAAGTAACATCAAAGCTGTATGATGTTGACTCCCCGAAATACTCACATCCGAAATAATATGTTTCGCCTGCTTCAAGCTTATATTCAATTACGAAATTCAAATCATCATTATATTCATAGCAACCTGCAATCTGACGCATCTGCGAATTATACAATGCACCTGATATATATTCATCGGAATCATCAGGATCAGCCATTGAGTAAAATCTGTATGCTCCTGTTTTTTCAGGTATGTATTTTACATAAACTTCATTTCTCGATCCATTTGCAACCTGAATAATTGTTGATGCATCAGTATTGATGTAATAATACATACGGTATCTGCAGACATCACAATAATCATCTGAGTTATTATCTGAATGCCCTGTCGCTTGTTCGTAATTTCCTTCAAAACTACCGCATACGGAACAAGAGAATGTTGTATAACCATTTTCCGTACACGTGGTTTTTTTATCAATTAACCGATAACTATGATTACACAACGAAACAAATTCAGAATTGTATTTTTCTGCATACTCCTGTGCAGTAGAACCGGGATAACCGCAAATCACCGGATAATAGCCTAAGGAATAAATTGTACAGAACGGGTGAAGAATCGTTATTTTTTTCAATTTCTCACATTCGGAAAAGCGACCATATCCGTTTAAATAACTTACGCTTTCGGGAATAATGACACTTTCAAGATTTTGACAATTGTAAAAAGAATGATAACCCAAATCATATACTGTTTCAGGAATTGCAAATTCTTTTCCGGCTCTGTTTGCAGGATAACATATTAACTCCCTTTTATTCTTGTCATATAATACACCGTCTGCACTTGAATATTCAGTGTTGTTCTCATCAACAACAATAGCTTTAAGATTCTCACAATATGACAAACTCGAAAGCATATCAACAACGGAAGCCGGAATTACTATAGTTTCAAGATTATTACACCATGAAAATGCCCCCTCCTCAACAACTTTGATATGAGAAGGGATTGAATATTCTGTTCTGCTGTTTGCAGCAGGATAACACATAAGAGACTTATTTTTCGTGTTAAATAATACACCATATTCATCAGTTGAATAATATCTGTTACTTTCATCAACAACAAAAGCTGTAATGCCGGTACAACCTGAAAATGCATATGCGGCGATTGTTTTAACGGTTTTCGGTATTAATACTGTTTCAAGTTCACAACAATCCAAAAAAGCAGCATCTGCAATTTCCGTTACAGGATAGCCTTCAATTGTTTCGGGTATTACAATTTCACCACTGATTGTTTCATCACAATCAGTAATTCTGACCTCACCGTCAGTAATTTCATAGGTCAGATAATCAAGAATATCACTATCTGTTGCAAATGTGGACAACTCAAGTCCTGAAAACAATGATGTCGTCATTATTAATGATAATACAATCGATAAAAATTTTTTAAACATAAAATTTCCCTCCGATATCATTATATTTCAATAATATCATTATAATCTCGGATTGTCAACAAACACATCTGACAAAAAAATCCCCCCGGTTTTCACCGAGGGGACTGTTATTACAACTGAATATTTAATTATTCGTCAATGCTGTAAAGTGCCTTGAGCTTTGCAAGGTGAGCATATCTGTCCATAGCAAGTCTTTCTGACTGTGCGAAGAGTTCTTCTGCTCTTTCGGGGAATGAACGTGTGAGTGATGCATAACGAGCTTCGTTGAGAAGGAATGCACGGTAAGCATCTGCTGCGGGTTCCTTGCTGTCAAGTGTGAAGGGATTCTTGCCTTCTGCCTTGAGAGCGGGATTGTATCTGAACATATTCCAGTAACCGCAGTCAACAGCCTTCTTCATTTCAGCCTGACAGTTTGTCATCCCGCCCTTGATTGAATGCATTTC
>JAZOUN010000001.1:0-3023 GCA_045658165.1 Acutalibacteraceae bacterium | reverse complement strand
GAAGGGAGAATGAGATGGCGTAGCGGTCAAAATTCTGTGATGCGGACAGCGAGCAAAGAATTTTGGGCACCGCAAGAGTCACGCGGACAGCATCTTCATGGGATAAATCAAGTTAATATGCGGATGTGGCGGAATTGGCAGACGCGCTAGATTCAGGTTCTAGTGAACGCTAAGTTCATGTGGGTTCAAGTCCCGTCATCCGCACCAACGGGAGCATAGCTCAGCTGGGAGAGCATCTGCCTTACAAGCAGAGGGTCACAGGTTCGAGCCCTGTTGTTCCCACCATATACAAGCAGTACACTTTTGTGTTCTGCTTGTTTTTTTGATTTAAAATACAAAAAAAACTGCCATCCGGAACTTATCTTTCCGGATGGCAATATTATTACGCAATTTTTATATACCGAGTTCTTTGAGCAATTCAGGGAAATTGCCGATATCAGAAAGTATCAGCATTAAAGCCTTGAAGAACCATCTGATACTGTTCAGGATATTTCCTGAAGACTTTACAGTCTCAAGTTCCTGAGTATTTTCAACGAAATCAGATGTTTTGATAACAGTAAAATCACATTCAGCTGAAGAATGGTCAGATATAACTGTTCCGTTGTCATCACAAACTTCAACATATCTGAAATCACTTACAACAAGATCAACTCCGCCGCCTGCTTTATACATAAATCTTTCAACTGAGTCCCAGTTGCCCCATGCAGGAAGTCCTGTTTTATACCATTCTGACATATTAAAGTAGTCACCGTTGTTATGATACTCTACCCACGCATCTTTCAGACCGCATTCAACATAAAGTGTATTGTAAAGAGCCGCATTGTCTTCCTGAGAATGAAGATGATTATTGAAATCGCCTGTTACAATTACAGGTCTGTCATTTTCAGCAGAACGTGCCTTAATGAATTCGGCAAGCTGTTTATACTGACTTGTTCTTGCAGCAACAGAACCTGCACCGCCGTAAGCATCTGCATGCAGATTATAAAAATCCACATAAATACCGTTACCGATATCAATTACAGTATAAACAAAACCTTTTGCTGTAAGTTCGTCTGAACCGTCAGAAAGAATACCGCAGGCATCATTCCATGTAACACGGGTTTCGTTGTAAACGGGCATATTTTCTGTAAAGATATTAAGCCCGTCGCCGCCGGGGATAGTGCCTGTATGGTTTGTCATGTAATTAAAACCGTTCAGACCTGCAACAAGCTGTTTATGATAACCGAAATCTTCCTGAACAGCAACGATATCAAAATCGTTTCCTGAAAGATATTCGGCAGCTGAGCTCTGGTTGGCAGCAACATCAGTACCGCTCAATGCGGCAAAAGGAAGACCTGCAACATTGAAGTTAACTGTTTTTACAAGCTGTTTTTCAGCTTCATCGTAATTATAAAGCTTTACATCGAAATACTCTGTAAATTCTTCTCCGTTACAGACATAACTGAGTTTCCAACAGATTTTATCATAATCCATAAAACCTTTTACATCATTATCTTTAAGAAAATCTCTGTAAAGAACACCGTATTCATCACGTTCAGCAGTGATTTCATCACGTCTGAAAGTAAGAGGCTTACTGTAATCGACATTTCCTGATGCATCTTTTTCCCAATAAGTTGGATTTTCTTCAGCATTTATTGAAAAGCCTCTCCAGTCAGTTTCACCGTCAAGAGACACCTTACATGCTATTTCTGTTGTTCCTGCAGGAAATACGAAAGTATATGCAAGGTCATTGAGTTCACGGGAAATTACATAATCACCCTGTGTACTCTTTTCTTTGATTTCATAAGACTGATGGCTGGGGAATTCCATCTGATAAAGAGTTGATTTGTAAAGGAACGGAGCAATTTTGACTTTTACACCGTTTTCCGTCTCAAAACTTTCTGCAGAAGCTACAATTCCGGATGAAGATGACATATCCGAACCGATAAAGACAATACAGCTGAATGTAATTACAATTGCGAGAATAATAGAAAATAATTTTTTCATTGCAATCACTCCTTTGAAAATTTATAGAATTATCATACCATATTTTCAAACAAAGATGTTAATAATTTGTGAACACATTGATTTTTTTTGCATATATTTGATATTTTTTCTATATTCCTGAAGTCTGTGACAGATATAATTTTTTTATATTACATTAATTGACATAGCAATATTTTAATGATATCATAAAACTATTAAAAACAAAGGAGCGTATATATGTCACTTCTTACTTACAACAAAGACAAATTCTATCTTGATGACAAAGAATTCACAATAATTTCAGGTGCTATGCATTATTTCCGCATTCCCCGTGAATACTGGTATGACCGTCTTCTCAAACTCAAGGAATGCGGATTCAACACAGTTGAAACTTACACCTGCTGGAATCTTCACGAGCCCGAGGAAGGTGTTTTTGATTTCTCCGGCATGCTCGACCTTGAAGCATATATCGAAATCGCACAGGAACTGGGACTTTACGTTATTCTCCGTCCCGGTCCGTACATCTGCGCAGAATGGGAATTCGGCGGACTTCCCGCATGGCTTCTCAATTATAAGGATATGGAAATTCGCTGTAACGACGACCTTTATATCGAAAAGGTTGCACGTTATATGAAGGAGCTTCTCGGCAGAATCAGAAAGTATCTCTCAACAAACGGCGGCAACATCATTATGATGCAGATTGAGAACGAATACGGCTCATACGGTAACGACCACGAATATATGCAGAGAATTGCCGACATTTACAAAGAAAACGGCATTGACTGTATGCTCTTCACATCTGACGGTGCAACATATTTTATGCTGGGCGGCGGTACACTCCCCGATTATCCCTGCGTTGCAAACTTCGGTTCAAGACCCGACGAAAATTTCAAAGTTCTTGATGATTTCCGTCCTGATCAGCCCAGAATGTGCGGTGAATACTGGTGCGGATGGTTCGACCATTGGTATGATATCCACCACACACGTGAGCCCGAGGAGCTTGCAGGTCTTTTCAACGATATGCTTGAAGCAGGCGCTTCACTCAACTTCTATATGTT